>NC_015160.1:3451083-3764818 GCF_000190535.1 Odoribacter splanchnicus DSM 20712 | reverse complement strand
ATGTCAAATTTATAGAATTTAAAATCAAATATAACATATTTTATACAGATTTTTTTCTGTATTCTATTATTTGGAATGATTCCATTCGTAACAGATTTTTTTGATGATAATTTGAAAAACGCGAAATGTTAATAGTAAATGCAGATAGAAACATTTCTTAGACACGCAAATAGTTATAAAATGCATGCCACGAAAATCATTGACCGTACGAAAGCAAGCCGGATAAAACAAAGGCTTTCAATCTGATAATCAGAAAGAAAGCCTTATCTCCAATAACAAAAAACTGAATAGAACTTATCAAACAATCCCTTTTTAGGGTATCCCAGTTAGAAAATTCTGATTTTTTGTAGTGAAATTGAATATACGTTTCTGTAATTTTGGTCGGTCAACACGAATTTCAAATACCGTGCATTTGTAGGAGCAGCTATTGACAAAAGGTCGATTTCTCCAAGGGTTGTACCCAACGTATAATCTATTGCCTCAGTCCAGACACTTCCATCAGCAGAAAACCGGACCTGCACTTTTCGTGCCATAAAAGCCCGTTTTCTTGGAGAAGTTGCAATATCAGAGGCAACTTGTTCTATTGCAAAACCATTTACCCGCTTTGTCTCTTGCATATCAACTGTTATTTCATATTTTAAAAAATCATAATGATTAAATGTTGCCCAGGCTGTCGCATTTAGGTCAAACAATCTCTCATAGCCTTTGGAATAATAATCCCCTTCTTTCGGAGTTACAACACACTCATAAGTCCATGTCCCGCTATTCAGATAAGCCAAATCAGGCAGTACCGGATTTCCTTTTTCTTCAACAAAATCATAAGTTTCCGGGAAATAATGCTTATTGTAGCGTTCTACCTTAAAGTCAGAAACAAGTTCCGCCATCACTTCCATCGCAAATTTACTTATTTCAAGGTCGGTGATTTTACTGGCACTTACATCCTGCCCTAATACTTCCTCACTCAAATGCCGGTTCTTGCCCAATACCAACTTCTTCAATCCCGGCATGTTCATAATATCCTCAAAGCTATCGATGTCGTAATCAATTTCGAGGGTTTCCAAACCAGCAACAGCTTCTTCCGTCAGCTCAGCAATACCGTATCTTGTTAACATCAGCGCTTTAAAGCCATCTGTATACACTCTGGCCCGTTCCAATTCAGTCGATACTACAATCGCATCTACACATCCTTCCAGGTGACCGTAACTGTATACTGTTAATGTTGTCTCTGCATCAATTTTATCTTCCAGTAAATAGTAAAGACTCTCCGGTGCGCTTTTTATAACCGTTCTCTTGCCCTGTCCGGCAGAAGTATATACGAAGGCAATGCTATCTATCTGATTTCCCCACTCATCCAGGACCAGCGCCAAACGATCTTGCACATAAAAATGTTTGTTCACCATAGTCGGGAAAATCAATACTTGCTCGTGTTCAGGCGAATAAGGTCTTCCTGCCTGAGTTACAGCTAAAGAAGTATTACCGTGTTTATCCATATTGGCAACCGATACCTGGTAAGTAAAATTTCCGTCACAAGGCAGGCTGCATGCAACCGTACCTCTTTCTAACAAAGTATCCCGTCCGATTCCATCCACCGTCCAAGAAACTTTCACTTTATCGATAATCGGATCATCCACAGATTTCCACGAAACTACCAAACGATTCCAACCGGCTTTGACATCCAGGTCGTCACATTTCACCAAATAGCGAATAGGGCCATCACCGGCATAATCTTTATACGTATCTTCCAGACTTTCACAGCCCCCTAAAATCAACAAAGGGAGCAGAAGCCATAAATATATTTTCTTCATAATATCAATCTTTTGCAGTAAAAACTTCCAATTCATGCACCGTCACATATTTCTGATCATTTCCCCCCATAAAAGCATTCTCAAAACCTATAGGTGCAAAAAAGACTTCGTTCACCACCACTTTCAGATAGCGGTATTTCTCTCCTTCTGCCGGACAAGTCAAAGTTATAAAACAAGGTGAAGCCAAATCCAAGGCATCCCGCGAAACAATGAGATAATCCCCATTTTCATTACAACGTTCACACCAACGTTCTTTATTATCAATTCTCCGGTCTTGTTCGAAATGTGAAATCTCTACCCACGAGGCATCATCATCTTTCGTTTGGGAGCCGTAAAGAGTCACACTGCTCGGCAACTTGCTCGCATAACACATCGTCCAAACATCCCCCCATTTCGGGAAAGGATCATACGGTCCGGGGCCGTAAGGCCAACTGGTTCGAACAGCCAACATACCGTACAAACGGACCTCTGCCGGTAACTTTTCTTCCATCATATCAATAACAAACAGGGCTTTCCCGGGTTTTTCCGGTGTAGATACCGCCATCGGACCGGCCAAGTAGGTATAAAAACTCGTCCACGAATCAATACCAAAGCTTTGCTCTCCTTTCTTATCCCCGTCAAACAAATACTGCTTGCCTAACTTCACAACAGGATCCTCTTGGGAAAGCTCCTCCGGATCAGAAAAATTTTCCAGACTGACAGGCAACTGTTCTACCATTAAAGGTACAATATTTTTCCACACCCTTTCTTTTACCATATTCCCCCGAAAATCCTCTACCCGTACCACAAAATCATAACTATCCCGTTGCTGTTTGAAAGTATCCCGCATCACCGTATTGCCTTTTTTCGGCACAAAACTTTTAAACAAAAGGGTATCAGGTTGTTTTGTTTTCGGATCCTCGCCCACATAAAACAGGTTTACCATACCTTTTAAATCCTCTTTCAAATTATAAGTCAAAACAAAACCATTCCCCCAACCCGAAACAACCTCTAAGTTGTTGATAAAAGCGATCGGTCCGGAATCCCGGGTATCAAAGGTGACTTCTAACGCCTCCGACTCCACATCATTCCTATTGCACAAGGTCACAAAAGCCTTCACTCCTTTCCGCGCCTCATTAAAACCGGTGATAAGCAATGAATCGCAGGCATAACTACCGGTCCGGATCATGTCTCTCCCAAAAGCGTCTTTATAGCGAACCCGGATGCCGTATACCTCCTCATCCGCCGGCAAACGATAGTGCATCACTGCACCGCCTTCCACCGGAGAAAACGTCAAGCCATCCGCCGGTACCAAAACATCGAAATATGCTTCATCCTTCTGACAGCTCCACAAGCTCCAGACAGCAAGCCATATATAAACCAATTTTTTCATAACTATTCCTTTTTAAATCATTACTATTACCAACCCGGATTCTGTACGCAACCGGATATCATCACCTCTTCGCTCTGGAGCGGAAAGAGATAATCGCGCGGTGAAATAAATTTTCGTTTTGCCCAAACCATGACAGGTTCCTTGAAGTTATTATAAAACTCCCTGGCATTCCGACCGACAATATTCCATCCGTATTGTTCCTCATTCAATTCATCCACTGCGGTCAACCAACGGCGCAGATTCCAAAAACGTCTTCCTTCAAAAGCAAACTCAATATCCCACTCACGATGGATAATCTCGCGCATACCTTCTTTTGTCGCCACTTTTCCCGGATTCTTGGCGTACGTTTTCCAAGCTTCTTTCACATCCGGAATACCGGCACGCCGACGTACTTCGTTCAATGGCGCATATACATGCTCTTCATCCGGAACCGCCAGATATTCATTCCATGCCTCCGCTTTCATCAAATAAAGATCCGCCAAACGAATCAACACGCAAGGATAATCAGTCATAAAAGCATTATTGTAACCCACATTAGAAACTTCGGAATCCGAACCTTTCTTCAGCCAATAACCGGTCAAATTCTGCGGAACAGAGTTGGTAATGGAAGTCTCCCGCGTACCAAAACGCTCTCCCCGATAAGCCTCTACCAATACATTTTTTTTACCGAGCTGATAATAACAACGGTCTGCTGCAATATGTGCATAGAACCGCGGTTCTCTTTTCAAATGCAATTTCAATACTTTCTCGTCCATAGCCACCACATTCTTATATCTCTCATCGTCTTCCATACCCATCGTATAACGTTCTTCATACTTCCACCACTCCTTATCCTCTTCTATCGGTAAACCATGTTCCGTATAATACATTTCCACCATTTTCAAACTCGGAGACACACATCCTTTCATTTCCATATTATAATCCTCATCCGTACTGTTAAAATAAGGGCGGGTCCATTTCGGCCATCCTCCATTTGCAAAAGACTCATAACGGAACATATAAATCGCCTCAGCGTTCTCAAAATTCAAGGCTATAGCCGATGCTTCAATATCTTTCATCCGATCCTGAATCTTGTCGCTCTCACTCGAGATCAGATATTTCCCTCCCCGGTTGCAAATAAGCAAAGCCGAATCGACAGCCTCCGCTGCATATCTCCACTTTTCAGGATCTCTCTGCTGACTGAACAACTTTTCACCCTTACTATTCACAAAACCGCTATAGGCCGGATTACCGTTAAACAAAGGCGAAGCTGCATAAAACAAGGTCATCGCCTTCAATGCCGCAGCCGACTCCAAACTATGGTAAGCCCACCGGCTTCTCTCCTTGTCTTTCATCAAAGGCAAATCTTTCATCGCCTCATCCAAAAGGCTTACAATCTCTTCAACACAAACATCCACCGGGCTTCTTTCCTTTTTCATATCCACGACCGGAACCCCCGGATCGATATTCTCGTCCATCACAACAAAAGGTCCGTAATGACGCAAAAGCTCAAAATAATAATAGGCTTTCAAAGCCTTGATTTCAGCTACCCACAACTTCTTTTCAGCATCCGTCATATTATAAACTCCCCACACTTTTTCAAGAAAAGTATTACAATAACGGATACTGTTATACACTGCATCCCGACGCCACATATTACAGTATGGATCGAACGTACGCTGCAGACCATCCGCAATATACAAACCACTCCAGTTAAAACCGCTCTCCCGCAAATAAGTTCCCGCAACCACTTCATCCGTCCCCATATAAGCCGGATTCGAAATTACGGAAGTGGTAAACGGACTGACCCAGAAATGACAATACTTGAACCAATTCTCCGTTTGGTCCCGTTTCTCAAAGTTACTCTCGATACTTTCAATATTTCCCTCCGGTACAACATCCAAAAATGTACACCCCGGAAATAACAAGACCAAACCAATCAATAATATATTTACATATTTCATAGATAACCACCTTATATTTATATTAGAAACTAAAGTTTAACCCAACGGTATAAGTCTTTTGTATCGGATAGTTAAACGCATCCTCACCCAACTCGACATCCCAAAGCTTGAAATTGGAAATCAGGAAAGGATTGTTCGCCCGCACAAAAAACTTCATATTTTGCAGTCCCCAACGTTCCATCAATTTCTTTGGCATATTGTACGCCAACTCCAACGAAGTACATCTCAGGAAACGGCATTCCCGCATGAAATAAGTACTCTTGCGAACCTCTGTTGCATTTTTATTATACCAATCCTCCTCCGGCGAATGTTCAATCAAATTTTGGGTCGATAAACGAGGCCAGAAAGGTTTCCGGCTCATATTATCTTCCGACCAGTGATCCTCATAAATAGCTGTCAACATCGCATGGTCATCCACAAAAGGAGACAATTCGCTCGGGTCCATAAAGAAAGAACGTTTCCCCGACCCCTGAAAAGCAAAACTGAACTCAAAATTACTGTAATTGACAAAACCTGAAAAGCCATAGGTCACACGCGGAGTCTCCGGAAAACCGATATAAGTCACATCATTCACATCAATCTTTCCGTCGTTATTCAAATCCCGGTAACGGATATCTCCTGGCTGAGGCGATCCTGCCTGTACCGGAGCATTTTCGATTTCCGCCTGATCCTGGAAGAGTCCGTCCGAAATATAACCGATTTTCTGTGAAATCTCTTTCCCCACCATACTTTGCCATGCCGGTTTATTCATCGCTTCCTCGATTTCTTTATACACTACCTTATTATAAGTCAAAGTACCGTTCAGAATCACCCACAAATCTTTGTTAAAAGCATGCTGGATTTTACCCGAAAAGTCGATCCCCCTCGACCGGGCCTTACCCATATTATCCAATTGTGGAAGAGCAATACCCGCATGTGCCGGAACAGAGGCTCGGTAACCAATGATATTGTGACGGATCTCCTGATACGCATCCAGATTAAACTCGACAATCCCCTTGAACAACTTGGTCTCCAAACCGAAATTCACCTGCTCCGCCACTTCCCACTTCAAATTCGGATTCGCATATCCCTGTACAATCCTGTAAATTGTCGATCCGCTTCCCGGTTCCGGATTCAATACATTCGTCAGTGTACCCATCGTCTGCAAAAACAAAAAGCGGGGAACCTTAATCACTCCGTCGTTGCCTACCTTGCCATACGAAACCCGCAGCTTCAAAAAGTTCAGCCAATGAGCTGTCCCGTTCATAAAGGGTTCGCTCGATATCACATATGCCAGACCACCTGCCGGGAATAACCCCCAACGGTTACTCTTTGCAAAACGTTCCGATGCGTTATAACCAAAACTTGCTTCCACAAAATAACGGTCTTTAAACCCATACGTTCCACGCATTGAAAACATCATGTTCCGTTGCGGCATACCTGTCAAGACATTAGACACCGGCGTAAACGTATAATCTTGTGCCTGGAACACTCCTGTCAGTGAGGTCTGATGCTCTTTCCATGCTGCCGTATGCAAAGCACGTGCCTCATACGTAACACGCGTCTCTGTCGTCGAAGCCTTGGCTGTGGGGTCTATGGACAAGGCATAACTGGCACCAAAAGGAGACAAATCCTGCAACCGGTGTTTGCCTGTTTCAAAATCATAATTCAACAAAGAATATTTGAAAGGATTGGTTGTAAAACCAGTTGTATAATATCCGGCCTGTGACACTGCCACACTCCCCCGCAACTCCAACCCCTTTACCAGGCCCGACAAGTTATGGATATACTCCGCCCGATTGGTCGTAGAATAGCGAGTCCGTTCCAGATATCCCTTCTGAATCATCATATAAGGATTCTCCTGATTGGCCTCTGTCGTACCGAAACGCAAATGCGGCCACCCATAATTCTCATCTCCCGGATATAAAGGGGCAAAATCTACCGGCGAAGCATTAAACGCTAACTCATACGCCTGATTGACACTAGTCAAAGGACCATGGTATTTATCTATAGTTGTCGACGAATTAATCAATAATTTAATACCGGCTTTCAAATCAATCGTCAAATTCACACGAAAAGCCGTTTGATTATTCGTAATATTACAATCGAAGTCATTCAACTTATCTGTCTTCAACATCCCCTGATCACGGTTGTAATTCACCGAAGCATAGTACTGAATTACCTTCGAACCTCCCCGGATATTCAAACCTGCATGGTGGTTCACATTATAGTTTTTGAATAAAATCTTATACCAGTCATTCGCCGGATAAACCCAAGACGGATACTTTCCCGAGCGGGTCCGGTTGATACGTTCCACACTATATTTCGGCGTTGCCAACGGATCCCGGGTCAAAAGCGCCCGGTTATACATTTTCATATAATCCACCGGATCCACCACATCGATACGCTTTGTCGGCATTGAAAACACCGTCTCGTAACGTGCTGTCGCATACACACTCCCCTCCTGTCCTTTTTTCGTCGTCACCAAAATCACTCCGTTCGCACCACGTGCACCGTACATCGCCGTAGCCGAAGCATCCTTCATCACACTGAATGTTTCGATATCTTCCGGAGCTATACGTGCCAAATCCAGCTTCGACGATTCTACGCCATCCAACAAAATCAAGGGGTCCACATTCGCCCCTGTCTGAAACGACGTAATACCACGGATATAAAATTTCGTATTCATTTCATCTTCCGTTAAAGCCGCCGGCAATCCCCCTGTCTGCCAGCCTACCATACCGGCGATCTTACCGGCAAAGCTGCTTGTCAAGTCACTGTTTGACGACTTCAGGTCCATCGGACGTACTGTCGTAATTGCCGACACGACACTCTCTTTTTTCTGTTGTCCGAAAGCCACCACCGTCACCTCTTCCAAATCCTCCGACGCCGGGCTCAAAATCACGTTCAAATGTTTATTCTCCTTCACCGGCACCACTTCTGTTTTATAACCGATAAAAGATATCGTCAATACATCGTCCGGACGAGTCATCAAAGAATATTTACCGTCGACATCCGTCGCCACACCTTGTGTCGTTCCATGAATCACAACTGTAGCCCCAACCACTGGATTACCATCCTTATCCGTCACCTTGCCACTCACCGTAATCATCTCTATCTTCGCCACCTCCTGCTGTACCCGTCTCTCACGAATCGTAATCAAATCCTGCTGAATAGCATATTCCAGCCCTACCGGCGTCAATACCTGTTCCAACACCTCCCGCAGATCTAAATTACGTGCCCGCACACTCACTCTACCCTTCGATTTCACCAGCTCGCTGTTGTAAAAAAAATCATACTTCGTTTGCTTTTTCAACTCGGTTATCACCTCATTCAGCGTGACATCCGTCATGTTCACCGTAACCGTCGTTCTCTCCTGAGCATGTCCCCTGTAACCAGAAACGAGACAGGTACTCCACAACAGGATTACCAGAAAAGTTTTTAAGATTAACATCCGCCTGCACACAAAATGCCCTGGCGATGCTGTGTCCTGCATTTTTTTCATAAATTTGCTGTGTTTAAATTAAAATTGAATACCTCCGTTTCTTGCAAGGATTTCCGGAGGTATCTTGAACTCCGGCAGGCAGAGGATTGATCAGATCCACTGCCTGCTTTTTCTTTTATCTCTTCCGGACCAAAATCCGGTCATTTTTCACCTCAAACACGACATCCCCCGTGTATTCCAACATTTTCACCAAATCCGCCACCGTCTCATAGCGCTGCAAGCGCCCACTGAACTTTAACCGTTTCAATTCCGGTTCTTCAAAATCCACTCCTACAGCATACCACCGTCCCAGCAACGGCATCAATTCCCCCAACTCCATCTCCTCAAATTCATAATACCCGTCTTTCCACGAGGTAAACAAATGTGTGTCCACCTTTTTATACTCAGTCTCACCCGTTCCCTTCGAATAAGCCACCTGCATTCCCGGTTCCATCACAAACAACCGACCTCCGCAAACCGCTTCTACCTTCCCCTCTACCAAAGTTGTCCTGACCCACTCCCCTTCCGGGTAAGCATTCACATTGAATACAGTCCCCAATACCTTCACCTCCACCTCCTCCGTTTTCACCACAAAGGGATGTTCCGCATCCTTTGTCACTTCCAGATAAGCTTCCCCATTCAAATACACTTCCCGGCTCCCTCCTTCAAAATGATCCGGATACCTCAACGTCGTCCCCGCATTCAAAAATACCTTGGTCCCGTCCGGCAATACAATACTATATTTTTCCCCATAAGGAACATTCAGCGTATAATACTCCGCTTTCTTCGTCTCCTGCCCTCCCAACTCTACAATCAGCGTTCTATTCTCCGTCCGCATCTCTCCGCAACTGTCCGACACCACCCTTACCTTACCGTCCCCCAATACCCGCCTCTCTCCATTCGGCAACACCAACTCTGTCCTACCCTCTACCGTTCTTCCGCCTACCACAACCACCTGTTCTCTTTCCACTCCCCGGATCGATAACCATCCTCCGATTCCCAACGCCACCACCACAGCCGTCCCGGATATCCACCGCAATAAACGTTTCCGCCCCCGGGCCCGCCGCTCCAACCCCTTCTTCCTCCGGTCCACCAACACTCTCCACATCCCCTCCACCTCATCTTCCTGCTGTGTAAAATCCAGTCTGGCAACAGCACCGACCTTCTCCCTCACCCGCGTAAAAGCAGAATCCGTACAGACTTGCTCCCACTCCTCACTTCCCGGCTCAACCTCACCCTCCAACAAAGCACGCAACCATCTCTTTTCCTCTTGTTCTACCATAAGTCCATTTTTTATAAAGGCTTTAACTATCTTTTCCTATCTTCTAAACAAGAAGATAGCCGATCAGGGTGAAAAGAAAAATACTTTTTTTGAAAATTATTTTTGCATCAATATAAACAATACTCCCCCAGCAGTCCACTCCCACACAAAATTTTGCCCTCCTAATTCTAATTTCAACTTCCTGTACGCCAACTTAATCTGTGTCTTCACCGTATTCACCGACACTCCCATTTTCTCCGACACTTCTTTATAACTCAACCCATCTACGCATCCCAAAATAAAAATTTCCCTGCATTTCTCCGGCAAACCATCCACCACTTTCCGCAAACGGGCATATTGCACCTCAAACTCCTCCTCCTCATCTGCCGGCACTTCTTCCCCTTCCTCCTCCGTCATTCGTTTTTCCAACAAATAACGTTCCTTCACTTTCTCATGCACCTGATAATTAAGACAAGCATTTTTCACCAAACGTAACAAATAAGGATAAATAGCCCCCGTACACTGAATCTTCCCCCGCTGTTCCCACAAAGTAATAAACGTTCCCTGCACAATATCCCTGGCTTCCTCCCGGTTATTCACAAACCCCATCGCATAAAAAAACAGCTGTTCCGCATAAGTATGAAACAGCACATCGAAAGCCTCCCAACATCCCTCCTGCACCCGCCGGAATAACATCGCTTCCTCTGTCATAGAATTACTGAAAATACCTGAACAAATATAATAATAATATGTCGGGAAAAAAAGTCCATGTTTCCGAAACAAAAATAGGAAACCGAAGGGAAAAAACAAACATGTAACTAACTTTCTTATCCAAACCTACGGTACCCCAAATTTAACCGAATCGAAATAATTTATTCACCAGGCTGTAATTTCTCTGTTCTTACTTTGCATTGAAAAATAAGGAAAATCACATTGAATAAAAAAAGAATATGAAAATTACAATTTTATTTTTAGCACTTATCGCATTAGGGTTTTCGGTAAAAGCTCAACGGATGGCTCTGGCCGATAACAAGACACATGGAACGACTGCAGCTTCAGCCAGTACTCCTATACCGGCGAAAACTCCTCAATTTGTATTCACCAATTATGGGATCGACCTGAATCATGCAGACCTGAAAGAATATCCCCAGCACTTCCTCGGGGACCGGATTGCCCGCAAACTGTATGCTACTCAGAAAGTATATGTCCGCCGGCATACAGCAACGGTAGGATTCACCGATAACACGATGGAAATCTATAAACCCGCGATTTATAACTCGGTTATGAAGCTGGACAGTTATTTCAAAAAAGCAGTCCGCCGGCAGGAAATCAACGAACAAACAGCTACGGCAGAACTGTCGAAATGCCTGGATGCAGCCTTTGTCGCTTACTATGAGGAAGAAACCGGAGAGCTCGAAAAAGCCCTGAAAAAGGCCAAATCTCCTGAAGAAATATTAACTGTTTTCAATTCTATCTTAATCAAAGAATAAATCATGAACCTGACAATTTGTTTATCGGCAGCATTTCTGATTCTCAGTCATGCTGCTTTCTGTATGCCTATCCGTGGACAGGTAAAAGCAGGAAATAAAGGATTATCCCATGTCGTCATCACCGACGGAATAAATTTCACCCAGACAGACACAAAAGGGAATTTCCTACTCGACACCGACCAGGAAGCCCGTTTCGTTTACCTCCTGACCCCGGATGGATATGTGGCCGATTACCGATCGGGAACTCCTGAATTTTATCTGCCTTTGGATCCGGAAAAAGAAGATTATATCTTCCAGCTGACCGAGACAGGAAAAAGGAGTCATCATATCCTGCTAGCCATCGCGGACGTACAAACCAAAACGGATGAACAGTTCCAGCGTTTCCAGACCCAAAGTATTCCCGACCTGCAAGAGATGATTGCAAGTTATCCCCCGGCTACACCGGTCACCGGAATCAGTCTGGGAGATATCGTCTGGGATCATTTCGAACACTTCCCGGTCTACAAAAAAGAAATGGCCCGACTAAAGATACCTTTCTATCCCGTTATCGGTAATCATGATCATGATAAGGAAATCTTGTCGGACAAAGCTTCTGCCCACACCTACGAAAAATATTTCGGTCCGGCTTATTACGCTTTTCAATTAGGAAAAGTCTATTGCATTGTACTCGACAACATCCTCTACGAGGGAAATAAAAAATATACCGAAGCCCTGACGGAGGAACAAATTCAATGGGTAGGCCAACTTTTAAAGTACCTTCCGGAAAATGCTCCAATCCTCATCGCCACCCATTCCCCTTTTTATTATGCTGACCGGGGTATCATCCCCGGCGGAGAAGAATTGTTCGGTATTTTGAAAAACCACCCTGTCAGTCTGATCTCAGGGCATACCCACCTGAATTCCAACCATGAAATCAAACCCGGTATTATCGAACACAATATAGGAGCCATCTGCGGAACCTGGTGGACAGCCGATGAAAATCGTGACGGTACCCCTAACGGTTATGATGTTTTCGAAATTACAGGCTCGGAAATAGAATGGTTTTATAAATCCGTAGGCCATGAGCGCAACTGGCAATTTAAAGTATTTCCCCGGGGAACTGTGAAAGAAAAACCGAACAGCGTCATTGCCAAGGTCTGGAACTGGGATAAAAAATGGCAGGTGAAATGGTATGAAGACGGAGCCGCTAAAGGGGCAATGCAACGTTTTAACGGCTATGATCCCGATTATCTGGAATATGTCGGCCGATTGAAGACCGAGAAATATACCCAACCCCAGGAATCTTTCTTTTATTTTGAAGCTACTCCATCTGAAAAAGCCCGGGAAATCGAGATCGAAGTCACCGACCGTTTCGGACATATTTTCCCCCGGCAAAAAGTGGTACTCCTCCCCGATAAATAAACCTTCCGGCCATGAAACCGGTATACTCCCACAGCCTCCGGTATAACTCATTCAACAATAAAACAGCCGGAAAACAGCACAGGGGATGGTCTGGAAAAACCGTTGTCTGACCGGCACAAAGCCGCCGGATACAGTTTGGGGAAGCTATCACTTCCCCTCCAATTTTCACAACAAAGCCACCGGTCCGGCTTTAAAAGCTGCAGGCCTACAATCTATAAGCCCCTCCGGAGGCCCTGTCCCTGTCCGAATTTTATTTCCGGTCCAGCAGCAATAACTCTTCAAGATGTGTCCGGTCATTCCAAAGCCGGGGCACTTTGTGTTGTCCTCCCAGTTTGCCTTTCTCTTTAAGCCAGTCGTTGAAAAGTCCGGGACGGGCGATATGCAGGCGTAAACGCTCCAGAGATAACAACCGTTTGGCTTCATAATCGGAATTTAATTTTTGAAGTTCCTGATCCAGGATACCGGCAAAATACTCCGGATCGGCAGGAGGTGTATTGAACTCGATCAACCATTCATGAGCGCCTTTTTTCCCTTCTTCCATAAAGACAGGAGCCGCAGTAAATTCGTAAACATCTGCGCCGGTCTCTGCACATGCCCGTTTGAGCGCCTCTGTTGCATTATCGATGATCAGTTCCTCTCCAAAAGCATTGATAAACAATTTTGTGCGACCGGTAATCCTGAACTTATACGGTTTAACCGAAGTAAATTGAATGGTATCTCCGATCATATAACGCCATAACCCTCCATTGGTCGTAATGATAAGCGCATAATTGACCCCGGTTTCCACTTCTTCCAATAATAAAGTCCGGGGTTTGGTTTTACCGAGCTCACTCATAGGGAGAAATTCATAGTAAACCCCATAGTCCAACATCAGCAACATAGAAGCATCTTCCGGATCATCCTGTAAACCGAAGAAACCTTCCGAAGCGTTGTAGGTTTCCAGATACTTCATCTTAGGATCGGGCAGAAGACGTTTGTATTGTTCCCGGTAAGGAATAAAACTAATCCCACCATGAATAAACAACTCCAGGTTAGGCCACACTTCATGCAGGTTGCTTTTTCCTGTTTTTTCTAAAATTTTATGAATGACCGTCAGAAACCAGGAAGGAACTCCTGCCAGGCAACGGACATCTTCTTTGATCGTCGTCTCACATATCTTCTCGATTTTCTCCTCCCAATTGCTCATCAGCATGATAGATGAATCGGGGGTTTTCATCATATTGGCCCAAAAAGGGGTATTAGAAATCATAATGGCCGACAAATCACCGTACTGGCAATGGCTATTACTTTTAGAAACCTCGCTACTCCCCCCCAAAGCCAGAGTCTTTCCACTAAATACCTGTGCTTCCGGATAGAGCCGGTTAAAAATAGCGATGACATCTTTTCCCCCTCTGAAATGACAATTTTCAAGTACAGAAGGACTTACCGGGATGAACTTACTTTTGGCATCGGTAGTCCCCGACGACTTGGCGAACCATTTGATCTCTTCGGGCCAAAGCAAATTATTCTGCCCTTCCATAGTCCGCAGGACCAGATCCCGGATGTCTTCATAATGGACGATCGGCAAACGTTCCCGGTATTGTTCGGCAGTCAAAATAGTGTTGAAGTGATATTTCCGACCATATTCGGTGTTTGCTGCCAGAGTTAATAATTCCTGTAACGTATCCCGTTGTACTTTTATCGGATTGGCTTTGAAAAAGTCAATCTGTGCCAACCGTTTCTGGGTGAAAATACTTAATATCGAATTGATGAAAGCCATATAAAAAGTAAAAGTTTAAAAGGTAAAGGCTAAAAGCAATAAACTAAATACAAAAGAAGGGAGCAAGTTTTAATGCATAGGTTCTTATTTTAAAATTGAATTTTTAACTGTGAGTCCAATAAAGTAAAACTGGTACGATGAAATTCCGTAACTCCAGCCTGTTCGATTCCTTTCCGGTGTTCCTGTGTCGGATACCCCTTGTTTTTTTTCCAATTGTAAACGGGAAAAAGAGCATGAAGGTTTTCCATATATTCGTCCCGGTGAGTTTTTGCAAGCACGGAAGCCGCTGCTATGGACATATATTTACCGTCACCTTTAACAATACAAAGGTGAGGAATATCTCTGTATTTTTTAAAACGGTTACCGTCGACAATGATGTGTCCGGGGCGTACTTTCAATTGGTCTAAAGCCCGGTGCATCGCCAGAATAGAAGCATTCAGAATATTGATCTTGTCGATTTCGTGATTATCGACACTAGCCACAGCCCAAGCCAAAGCTTCCCGTTCGATGACCGGACGGAGCCCGGCCCGTTGTTTTTCCGAAAGCTGCTTAGAGTCATTGAGCAATTCGTCGGAAAAATTATCCGGCAGGATTACGGCAGCAGCAAAAACAGGACCTGCCAGACATCCCCTCCCGGCTTCGTCACATCCGGCCTCTATACTGTGATAATCGTATTTTAGTTCTAACATAAGCAATTAAACTAAGGCATAGACGTTATAAACTTTCGCCCAATTAATTCTATCTTTGCAAAGATAATTATTTTCATTTTTTTATATTCAATTTTCAACGATTATGTGGTCGAAGGAGGAAGCAAAAGAGCTTAAAATCAATTTTTGGAATGGATTTAAACGCTATTGTTCCAAACATAAGATTTACCGGAAATGGGTGTTGACAGGAGTTAAAATCAAGTCTACCCAACTCAAATTTTATGCCGATGAACAAAAAGCTCTGGTATTGTTCCAAATCGACCATAAAAACGATTTGAGAAGATACGAAATCTACGAATGCTTTCAGTCTTACCGGAAACTCATGGCAGCGGATTGCGGGGAGGATCTGCATTGGGACGAAGATTACCTCGGCATGGGCGAACGCCCGTTAAGTGTGATTTATTTCGAATTGAAAGATGTCAATCTATACCATCCCGCGGACTGGGATAAAATATATGCTTTCTTCGCTGAAAAAATGCCGTTATTGGAACAAGCTTACTGGGAATACCGCGATCTGATCAATGAGAGGATAAAAAATAGTTGAGTCGTGACGGGTTAACGGAATCTTCACTTTTTTGTAATGATTCCGTTTTTTCTTGAATATACTTTTACACCTGTAAAAAATAATTAAAATTACTATGAAAAGTAGGTGTAAAATCAGTATGACAAAACGAATTTTTACGACTTTATGGGTCTTATGTCTTGCCTGTAAGTTAGGTTTCGGGCAAGATATGGTGTTATCGGGCACCGTTAAAGATGTACAGGGAAGTCCGATGCCCGGGGTAGCCGTCCTGATAAAAGGAACAACGCTGGGAGTGGTAACACAAAATGACGGAACTTATTCTTTATTTATGGGGCAAGCAGATAAAGATGCAGTGCTCGTTTTCAGCTTTTTAGGCTTTAAAACACAGGAATTGAAATGGAACGGCAAAACAGTGATCGATGTTACCCTGGAAGAAGAACGGCAAGAACTGGAAGGCGTAGTAGTCACAGCTTTAGGGATTAAGAGAGAAGAAAAAGGCCTGGGCTATTCCACCCAAACCGTTACTGAAAAGATGATGTCCGATGCGACACCGACCAACTGGGCTTCTGCATTGGTCGGAAAAGTAGCCGGAGCAAATATCCTGTCGACTTCTTCCGGTCCGATCTCCTCCGCCCGGATTACTTTACGCGGGGATGCTTCTCTGAATATCGACGGCAACAATGCCTTGATCGTATTGGACGGAGTGCCTTTAAACAGTCAGATGACAGGTGATGGCTCGAACTCCTACGGAGCCGGAGGTGGTGGTGACGTACCGGTAGATTACGGGAATGGCATAGCCGATATCAATCCGGATGATATCGCCAGTATCCAGGTGCTGAAAGGAGCTACCGCAGCTGCTTTATACGGAAGCCGGGCAGCCAATGGGGTGATGCTCGTGACGACGAAATCAGGCGTGAATAAAAAGAAAAAATACCTGGGAGTGACTTTTAATTCCAACTCCAGTTTCGACCGGGTATTACACTGGCCTGAATTTCAGGAAGAATACGGTCAAGGTGATTTAAAGACCAATGCTTCGGGCAAACTGTATTACTCTTACGGAGATTCTGAAGACGGAGCCGCTTCAGGCAATGTAGCTCTTTCGTTCGGGCCTAAACTGGACGGTTCGCTCTATTATCAATACGACCCCGAAACCCAACAGATGGGTACGGTCCGTACCCCATGGGTGAAGAGAAATCATCGTAAAGCATTCTGGCAGACAGGTTATACACTCGTCAACAGTATTGCGATCGACGGTTCGTCGGAAAAAAGTGCCGTTCGCCTATCGCTTACTTATACCAAAAATGAGTGGATCATGCCGAACACGGGTTTTAACCGGATCGCCGTATCGGGCTCCTTCCAAAACCAGGTAACCGATAAGTTAAGAGTTTCCGCCAAGGTCAATTATGTCAAACGGCAAAGCGATAATCTGCCGGCAACGGGATATAACAACTCCTCTATCCCTTATTTTATGATCCTGACCAATCCGAGCGTCGATGTACGCTGGTACCAACAACGCTGGGTGAAAGGGAAAGAAGGACGGGAAATATTGCGTCCGTTCAGTCCCTGGTTGGACAATCCTTACGTTATCGCCTACGAATGTCTGAATCCGATGGAAAAACACGGTGTTGTCGCAACCGGTTCGATCATCTATGAATTTTCACCGAAATGGGAATTGATGATCCGTTCCGGTATCGACCTGAGTTTCGATACCCGCGAAATGATCCGTCCTTATGGTCTGAAGAATTTCCCCAAAGGATATTACCAGCAACAAGATGTATTCAGCTACGAAAACAATACGGACGTTCTACTTACCTACCGGAACCAATTGAGCAACAGTTTCAATCTGAGTGTATCGGTAGGAGCCAACCGGATGGACAATAAATACAAAATGCAACAGGCTTACGTAAAAGACCTGATCACTCCGGGAGTTTATAAACTGAGTAACGGAGTCGCTGCCCCGATCACCACCTTTACGGAAAGAAACAAACGGGTAAATAGTGTGTACGGCACAGCCACCTTATCTTATGCCAATAAGATCTTTCTGGATGTAACCGGACGGAACGACTGGTCGAGTACACTCCCCTCCGGCAACAACTCTTTTTTCTATCCTTCTGTGAGTACGAGTTTTATACTTTCAGACCTACTCCGCCTACCCGAACAAATATCGTTTGCCAAGTTGAGAGCTTCCTGGGCACAGGTAGGAAATGATACCGCCCCCTATAAAACAGCCAAATATTATAATACCTCTGCCTTTCCGGGATCGGCTTCCGTATCTCCCACGCTTTACAATGCCAGATTCAAACCTGAAATCTCCAATAGCATAGAGGTCGGACTGGATTGGCGGATGTTCAAGCAGCGTTTCGGACTGGATCTGGCTTTTTATAACAATATCACCCGGAATCAGATTCTCGACGTACCGATGGATCAAACGACCGGTTATACCAAAGCAACGATGAACTCCGGGAAAGTGCGTAACCGCGGTATCGAACTACAACTGGACGGAACCCCGGTAAAAACAAAAAATTTCACCTGGAATTCAACTTTTACCTGGGCGAAAAATTACAACAAGGTATTGTCCCTGGCAGCCGGTTTGACCGATGGACAGACCATTGCTTATACAGGAGGTACTAATTGTGCCCTGATTGCAAAAGTAGGTGGTTCTATCGGTGATATTTACGGTTATAAACTAAAACGGGCCCCTGACGGACAAGTTGTTTGGAAAGACGGGATCACGGCCCGGACAACCGAATTCGAATATGTAGGGAATGCCTATCCCGCCTGGAAAGCCGGTTTCTCGAACGAGTTTTCTTACAAAAATTTCCGGGTAAGCATATTGTTCGACGGTCAATGGGGAGGTATCGTTTATTCCCAGACTCACCATAAAATGACCGAACACGGAACATTGAAACATACCCTGAAATACCGGGGAAACCCCAATTTTGAAGTCGTCGGTGAAGGTGTGATGCTGGATGAACGGGGGCAGTATGTACCCAACAATGTACCGATCTCTGTATCCAAATACTACGCCGATTATTGGAGGCGTGCCAATGTAGAGACCAACTCTTTCGACGCTTCTTTCCTGAAGCTCCGGGAAGCCCGTATCGAATATACGATTCCCTCGGCGGGGTTGAATAAGATCGGTATCGAACGCCTGACCCTCGCCTTGTACGGGCGTAATCTGGCCATGTGGACAAAAGATTTCCCGGTATACGATCCGGAAGTCGCAACCCTGAATAACGGTACCATCGTTCCGGGTTCGGAAATGGGACAATTACCTTCTACCCGAACCATGGGCTTTAATCTGACACTGAAATTCTGATCATCGTTCGTTAATATTTTAAAAATAGATTTATGTTACGAAAAAAAATAATAGGCCTATTGCTATTGGCAACCGGATGGACTGCTTGTACCCAAAACTTCGACGAGATCAATACCGATCCCAACCGACTGGAAAAAATCGACCCTTCGACTCTGATGACGCCCACCCTTTACGATTTAGCCAATTTCAATTATAACCGGGCCCATAGTTTTACCCATCATTTGATGCAGTTTATGGTCACCACCAGTACTACCGGCGGAGTACATCGTTATGCGGATTTACAGAATGCCGGAAATTCTACCTGGAATACTTATTATCTCCAGCTGACCAATATCAAAGAAATGTATGAATTGGCCGTCGGTGCAGAAAGTAAAAATTATCAGGCGGTAGCCTTGACCTTGAGAGCCTGGGTATATGCCAATCTGACCGACTGCTTCGGAGATGTTCCGATGACTGAAGCTTGCCGGGGAGACGAAGGAATCTTAACTCCGAAGTTCGATACCCAGCAAAAAGTCTACGAACAGGTATTAAGTGATCTGGAAACGGCAAATTCACTTTTCGATGAATCCGAAAGTTTATCTTCTACCGATTTATTATACGACGGGGATGTCAGGAAATGGAGAAAATTCGCCAATTCGCTGCACATGCGAAGTTTACTGAGGCTTTCGAAACGTTCGGAGATGAACAGTCTGGCCAAATTAGCGGAGATGATCGGAAATCCGGTAAAGTATCCGGTATTTGAAAACAATGCAGACGGAGCTTTATTGCCGATATCCGGTATCTCGCCGTACGACTCACCCATTAGCCGGCTCGAAGATTTTCGTTCCAATAAAGCGATGGCTTCCTTTTTTGTAAATACACTGGTGGAGTTGAACGATCCGCGTCTTCCTATTTTTATGGATGAAGCCACCAAAAACGACGGTAGCCAGGAGAAGATCGGTTATAAAGGTTATCCGAGCGGATTTGCTGCCACCGAACGATTCGATTACAATGCTTCCAATATTAATGCAACATTAGGTACGGCACCGATGAAAGTGCTTTTTATGACTTATGCCGAAGTTGAATTCATCAAAGCTGAAATGGCCTGGCGGGGACTGATCACAGACCAGGCAGCCCCCCACTACCGGAAAGCCGTAGAAGCGATAATCGAACAATGGGGAGGGGTAGTCCCCGGAGACTATTTCGACAACCCCAAAGCCACATACGACGGGACACTCGAACGGATACTACTTCAAAAACATCTGGCCGCTTTCTTCTGTGATTATCAGGCCTGGTTCGAATACCGCCGTACAGGTCTCCCGGAAATGAAACCCGGAGCAGGCATGGATAACAACAAAATGGTCCCCGTACGGTTCAACTATCCGGCCACCCTCCAACAAACCAATAAAACCAATTACGAGGCCGCAGTAAAATCGCTGGGAGGACCTGACGATATCAACACCAAAGTCTGGTGGGAAAAATAATATCGCTCAACTACACAAGAATATAGAGAAAACCGCTGACTTGCCCGAAGTTTTGGACAAATCGGCGGTTTATTCCATCGGTCAGACGAATGATACCGTACCCGATCCCTTTTTCTATTTAGGGACATTCAGTAAATACTATAAAATTAGCCAACTAATTCATACATAAAATATTGCGAATTAGTTGGCTTTTTTGTATCTTTAGGTATTCCCCCGCAAATAAGGTTTGGTAGCCAAAACGGGGGAAATACCCTGACTAAGATATGGCTAAGATCCTGACTTCGTCATTGCGTACCCCAAAATTCTTCGTCAAAGAGTTTAGCTATTTTCTGATGCCTTGCCATCAGCATGGTTTGCGTATAAACCTCCTTGTTCAGAGGTAGTTTGATTTGTATGGTTGTGATTGTCTTAGCCAATGCAAGCACCTTGTCTACGCTCATCTTTATCTCTGAGACTTTCAGCATACGCTCCAATTCCTTGTATACTTTCAAAGCCACAAAGCAGATGCATATATGAGCCTCGATGCGTTTGCGTGTAAAATGAAACATGGGGCGTATCTCTATCTTTGATTTGGCTATACGAAAGGCACGTTCTACGTGCCAAAGGTTGTGGTATGCAGCATAAACATCTTGTATTGGTATGTTAGACAGAATCCGTATACTACCATCAGCATTTTTTCCTGACTTCGTCACTATAAAATTATCGATTTTGTAATTGCTTGATAAATAATTATATATACTTTTCGTACCCCAAAAATGGGGTACGCAACGTATTTTTCTATGTTCATTAAGCGTAAAAAGAATCGGTCTGGTACCGTAAGCATTGTTGTCGCTGAAAAGAGTTCCGGCTTTTACAAGGAGTTTGCAACTATAGGCATCGCCAAAAGTCCAGATGAGATCGATGGACTTTTGGTCAAAGCTCGTGTCTGGATTGACAGGGAGGAAGAACGCCGCCATCCACGTCTGGACCTTTTCGGTGATGAACGCAAGAAATGTGAGACTGAACTGCTAAGTGCCGAACAAATGCTTTCATGTATCACTAATATATCTATCAACGGAGCTGATTTAATACTCGATCGTGTATTTGATAATATTGGCTTTAACCGAATTGAGGACATTGTTTTTCGGCAGCTTGTCAAGGCACGTCTTGCTTATCCTGTAAGCAAATCAGCCACAGTAGAATATCTGAAGAATCATTTTGACGAAGATGTCAGCTTGTCAAAGATATACCGCTATCTGGACAAACTTAGCGACAATCAGCATGAAATTGTCCAGGGTATCAGCGTTATGCACACCAGTAAAATACCAGATGGGCATATTGGCGTTCTTTTTTATGATGTAACCACCCTTTATTTTGAGGCCGATTATGAAGACGACTTGCGTAAGACCGGATTTTCCAAGGAAGGCCGTCACAAGAATCCGCAAATAATCCCAGGGCTGCTTGTCAGTATTGGAGGCTACCCGTTGGCATATTGTATATACGAGGGCAATAAATATGAAGGACATACAATGTTACCTGTCGTGACTGAATTTGTCAGGAAGTACAGTCTTGATGATTTTATTGTCGTAGCCGACTCCGGGCTTATGAACGGCAATAATATAGCGGACCTTGAGAGTAATGGCTACAAATATATTATCGGCGCAAAGATAAAGAATGAAAGCAAGAAAATACAGGAGTGGATTCTTGCACAGCCGAAGGTCAATTGTCAAATGATAGAGTACGACAAAGGTAACGGACAGCGACTCTTGGTAGGATATACCGACGACCGTGCCCGCAAGGACGCCTATAACAGAGAAAAGGGAATACGCCGTTTGGAAAAGGCTTATAACCGAGGAACACTTACGAAAGACAACATTAACAAGCGTGGTTACAACAAATTCTTAAAAATGGAAGGAGACGTAAAGGTTTCCATAAATTATGATAAGCTTGAAGCGGACGAGAAATGGGACGGTCTTAAAGGGTATCTTACAAACACGGATATTCCTGTTAGCGAGGTATACGCCGCATACCATAATCTCGGGCATGTTGAGAGGGCTTTCCGGATATCAAAATCAAAAATAGAGATAAGGCCGATGTTTCATTTTACCCGTAGGAGAATAGAAGCTCACGTGTGCATCTGCTTTGTGGCACTTAAAGTCTACAAAGAGCTAGAGAGACTACTGAAGCTATCCAATATAAACATGAGTGTAGATAAAGTGCTGGCGCTTGCACAGACTATAGTCACGATACAGGTGACTTTACCTCAAAGTAAGCAAACTATAACAAGAACAATGCTTATGAAACGTCATCAACGGATCGCACCATTGTTTAATGATGGGTTTTGGGGTACGCATTGACGAAGTCAGGATATACATCAGTAATATTTTGAACAATAAATAAAAGAAAAAAATCTTCCTTTTCTGTTCAAATATTATCTACTTTCGCATTTTTCCCGACAAAATACAGCCTCTTTTTCACATAGTCCCTTCGTTTTTTTGAAGATTTGCTTTTTTGGGAATAAGTTTTATATTTGTGGCAAGATGTAATCTTTGACTTGGAAGGTATTTGCAGTTCACTTGAGTGTTTTATGTTGAAGCCGAATGAGTTTTTCTTAAGTTGATGTTATATATCTAAAATCGAATACTATGGATACGCATACTTTTTTCTTGATAATGCGGAATGAAATGAAATTGCAGATGCGCAGCTGGGTGTTTCGTTTCTTTATAGTCTTGTCTTTGGTGGGAATAGTTGCGTATCAGATGTATATACATGGAGCAGGCAGTAGTGCCTGGAAAATGGTAGCACTTCCCTGTTCCATGCCCTTGATGAACGCATATCTTTTTAGCGTGGTTCAATCGCTTTTCCTGATAGTTATTATGTCCGAGTTTCCGCAACGTCTGATACGGTCGGGATTGCGTGACGGGGTGATGGTGCGTCCCTTTAGTAACACGGTGTATTATTGGGGGGCATTGACGGGAATATTCCTTCTTTTCCTTTTGGTGAATGTGGTGGAGGTATTTGTGGTAATTCTATTAGTGAATTCAGTCAATGCTGCTCCGTTATCATTGTCGCTTTATTTCTTTTATATTCTGACTTTAAATGTCCCTTGTTTTTTCTTTGTGTCCGGCTTAGCTGCGTGTCTTGGTGCTGTTTTTTCGCGCGTGTTCGGTCTTTTTGTCAGTTTAGTATGGTTTGTTTTCGGTGTGTTTTGGTTGCCTTATATTTTGCATGGAACATTTGATTATTTTTCAGTGGGGGTTCCTAATCTGTTTTCTGATATGGTGGGTCATGTAAACCTGTGGGGGTATTTGCAGCATCGTTTGATTTATTTATTTGCAGGAATTGGTTTGTTGTTGTTGGGTTTGTGGCATCTGGGGCGTTTGCCTAATAGTCAATCTTGTAGACGATTGGTCCGTGTTTGGGGGCTTTGTTTTTTTGTCATTGGTTTGTCTTTTCTATGTAGTCTTGAGTATAGTTATTGGCGGACTGCCCATCAACGAGAGTGTTGGGTTTCTGTTTTTGAACGTCACTGGCATGCGACAACCAGCCGGGTGAAAACGCATGTCATCCATTTGAGCCAGTCTGGCAAACATTTGACTGCTTCGAGTCGGATGGTGCTCTATAATCCCGGAGAGACAGCGTTGGATAGTCTGGTGTTGTTCTTAAATCCGGGGCTGCATTTGTCACGTGTTTCTAGCGGGAAGGTTACATTGCCTTATTGGCGGGATGAGCAGGTGTGTGTAATAAACTGCCGTCTGGAAAGCAAAGATTCGCTCGTAGTGGATATGGATTATGCCGGAGTTCTGGATGATCGGATTTGCGACTTGTTTTTGAACCGAAAGGATTATGAGGACAGTTTTTGTGGTGACCATTTTTTTCCGACTGGAAGGCGAGGAGCTTTTGTCGATGATGACATTTTACTTTTAACCTCTTCCAGTATATGGTATCCGGTGGCTCTTCCTCCGGTGAATCCGGTGGATCCTTTTTCTACACTTTGGGATTTTACTCGCTTCAGTCTTTCTGTCAGTTCTCCTCGTCAGAACATTGTGGTCGCTTCCGGCTTGGGTAAGCGTAATGGTGAGGATATTTCTTTTGAATCGGAACGTCCTTTGCAGGCATTGACGGTTTATGGAATAAATGGTGCTAGTTATGATGTTCCGGTAGATAGAGGGCTGAGTCTGCGTTGTTGCCTGTCTGCTTGGGGAAAGCAATGGGCGAAAAAGTTCAAGAATATTCAGGCTAAGGACTTTTCTGCTTATTGGAGGTCATTGACCAATGATTATGAGAATTATATAAAAACCTCTTGGTATTCTTCTTCCTATCCTTTTTTGCACTGTCTGGAGTGTCCGGTGTCTTATCTTCCATCGGATTTTTCGGCGAGATATGCAGGTGGTATGGTGGAACCCGGTGCGGTATTTGTGCGGGAACGTCTGTTCGATTCTGCCTATGCAGATGAATACTGCCGAGGGTTATACGGGATAGAAGAGTTTCAGGCTGCCGTATACTCTTTGTATTGGACTGTATTTGCAGATAACGGAGTGCATGGCAGTAGCCTCAGTCATCCTTTCCGGAGTGGAGGGTTGTACGGACGGGGATGGGGAGGAGGACAGGGACGCGTGTCGCGAGCTTCTGGAAAAACGGTTTGGAATATCCCGCGTATGTGTCTGTTCAGTGAAAAATATCCTTTTATGGGGTGTATGTGGAGAAAACTGCCGAGTGTAAATAAGCATTCCATAATGCTTTCCGGGTCTGTGATTTCTAACGATATGGTAGAGATATATGATTATTTTATCGATAGGAATTTGATGGAATTGCTATCGGATACAGGGATAAATGATTATACCAAGTCCGTGCGCTTGAATTTTAAAATTAGGGATTTGTGGAATCGATTGGTATTGGATGTGCCGGAGAATGAGTTTGCGAAAGCTTTGGATTCTCTGTATGTAAATCATGTGGGGGAGGTGATTCTGGATTCGTTGCTTTCGAAATGGAACAGACGCTGGCATGTCTCTTTGGATAGTGCGCAGTCGGAATGGTTGCTAAGCCGACATAACCACTATTTCCGTTGCCGCAGCTTTAAGAAATATGTTTCTAAAGAGAAAGGTTTGCAAAAAGTGGAGGGTATGGTGTATAATGCCGGGAGAGAAGGAGGACTTGTTGGGGTGGAATGCAGTAGTTGGAGAGAGAATACCTATTTTAATGCATTTGTTGAGGCTGGTGAAGCCAAACGTTTTTCTGTGGTACGTTCTTTGGATGGGTATGCCGAAGGTATGGGTTTCTTTATGGGTTTGTCTGCAAATCGTCCGCTTGTCATTGATTTTGAAGAAGAATCTTGTTCTGAAGATGTGGCATCCCACTGGCATGTAGGCAGTTGTTGGGAAACTATAACCGAGGAAGAGTTTATGGCGAATGAGGCTGCCAATGAGTATGTGGTGGATGACTCGGATGCGGATTTTGAATTGGTGGATGCAAATAAAACGATGATTCAGCATTATTTTCCTCCGAAACACTCCTATAGAACCTTACAAGGCGGACATACGAATTGTTGGAAAGATGTATTGGGTACAAGATTCCAGGGAGATTCCATCCGCGGAGCCAGGATTATTAGTGGTGGTAACGGAAAATCCACAGCAACCTGGCGAGCAACATTGCCTAAGGGGTATTACGATGTGCAGGTGTTTGTCTATAAAAGTTTGACGATACCGGGTGCTTCGTTGCCGTCTGTAATAAATCACTATACGGTGTATTATGGTGACGAGCAGGAAGAGATTGCCCTTTCATTGGATGAGGCATTGGGGAATAAGCAACAAGGGTGGGTTTCTTTAGGAAATTTTGATTTCCCCGGTGGAGGGGTGAAGATTACCCTTTCCAATAAAGAGAATAATCAGAATCAGGATATTGCGATTATTGCTGATGCCGTGAAGTTCGTTCGTTTGGAGTAGGCTATTATAAATCTAAAATATAGACTGATGGACACACATGTTTTTTTTCTGATTATAAGGAATGAAATGAAACTGCAGATGCGCAGCTGGGTGTTTCGTTTCTTTGTAGTCTTGTCTTTGGTGGGAGTGGTTGTGTGTCAGATGTATAGGCAAGGGGGCGATGACATACATTGGAAAATGGTGGGGCTTCCTTGTTCTATTCCTTTGGTGAATGCTTATTTGTTCAGCTTGGTTCAGTCTCTTTTTCTAATAGTCATTATGTCGGATTTCCCTCGGCGTCTGGTTCGTTCCGGTTTGCGTGACGGGGTATTGGTCCGTCCGTTTGGCAATACGTTGTATTATTGGGGTTCTCTGACGGGAGTCTTTCTCTCTTTCATGGCTGTCTGTTTGTCGGTGATGTTTGTTGTGATATTGGTGGTGCATTCGGTCAGCCTTGCTCCTTTCCGTTTGGGGTACTATCTTTTTTATCTGTTGACTTTGACGATTCCCTGTTGGGTGTTTGTCGCCGGCTTAATGGTGTTTTTGAGCAGTTATGTTTCAAGATTGATGGCTTTGCTGGCCGGGATATTGTGGTGTCTGGGAGGTTTCTGGTTATTGCCTTATGTTGGACATGGAACCTTCGATTTCTTTGCTGTGGGGGTGCCTAATTTGTTTTCGGATATGGTGGGGCATATAAATTTGTCGGCTTATTTGTTCCATCGTTTGATTTATTTCTTTGCGGGAATCGGCTTTTTGTTGTTGGGGTTGGGAAAGCTGGGACGGATTCCCAATAGAGAAATTCGGGGCATTTGTCATTGGTGTGGTTTGGTTGCGCTTGTGATGGGCTTGGGGTGTCTGTTTTTACTTGAATATAGTTATCGGGATGACCGCATCGTGCGTCACGAGTGGAAAAATGCGTTTGAACGCTATTGGAACGAAACGACATGCCGTGTGAAAAATCATCGGATTCGGCTGGCTCAGAGTGATAATGTTTTGGAAATCGGCAGTGATATGACTGTTTATAATCCTCAAAGCACTGCATTGGATAGTATTGTCCTGTTTTTGAATCCCGGCTTGCATATTCGTGAATTGCGTTGCGGTGCGGAAGATTTGAGCTATACAAGAAGCGGTCAGGTTGTTGTTGTGCGTTGCAGTTTGCCTGCGGCAGACAGCCTGGTGTTGCATTGGGAGTATGGCGGAACGGTGGACGACCGTATCTGTGATTTGCATCTGTCCGACAAGGAGTATGAGAATGTTTTCCATGCTGATAATTTTTTTCCGACGGGGCGGCGGGGTGCATTTGTCCACAAGGATATTTTATTATTGACTCCCGCATGTATGTGGTATCCGGCGGCATCCCCTCCTGTGAATCCGTTGTGTGAAACTTTTACACATTGGGATTTTACATTATTCCAATTGACGGTTGTATCGCCGTCTCAATGTTGTGTTGTTTCTCAGGGGAGATGTGACAGAAGGGGGGATTTTGTCTGTTTTTCTTCTTGTCTGTCTCCCGGAATCTCTGTTTATGCGGCGAATGTAGACAGTTATTCGCTTCCTTTGCATCAGACGTTAAAACTGGATTGTTATGTAGGGGAATGGGGTAAAATATTGAAGAAATGCTTCGGTAAGGTCAATCGGTCGGCGTTTTCCCGCTATATGCAGGAAGATGGAATGAGAAGAATAGGATATGACCCTGATGATTACAAGGCAGTCCTTTGGAATGAGACCGGTAATGCTCGGGTTGTTTGTGTGGAAACTCCGGTATCTTTTGTGCCTTCGGGTTATAGGAAAGAACCCATAGATGTGAAGGTGGAACCGGGAATGTTTTTTTGTCCGGAGTATATGTTTTTCCAATCCTACTATACCGGTTCTTTGTCCGGTGATTTCCGGATATATGATGATTGCAATCAGGCATTCCGGGATTTGTTCATGAACATGTTTGTAAGTATGAAAATGCGTGGTAGCCATCCTTTGCCGGGGTTGGACAAGAGAGTCCTGCCCGTGGTTAGGCATGCTGCCAATACGGTATTCATGTTGCCTCGGGGTAGAGTGTATTCTGAAAAGTATCCTTTTATGGGGGATGCACTTGAATTGTTGAGACGGGTTGATAAGCAACAACTCTTTAGTGTAGAGGATATTGCCCATGTGAGTAAAAATGGTAATGTTTATGACTGCCTGATAGGGCGGACGTTGGAGGAGATTCTGGCGGACGATACTTTAGATGAAGGCCTGAAGTATGAAGCATTGGCTGTAAAAGTGAAGGAGTTGTGGTCGTATATTACGATTGTTGCTCCCGAGAGCGAATTTGCAGTCTCTTTGGACAGTATTCTTGCCGTGTCTGTCGGGGAGGTGAATTACGATTCGTTAGTGGTCTGTTGGAATCGGCGTTGGCAGATGAATATGGATTCGATGGTCCATTCATGGCAAGCAGCCAGACATACTCATTATTTCAGAGTGAAGGATGCTGTGCGGTACTATGATGAACAGACCGGATTGCATCGGCTTGATGCGTTGGTTCGGAATATGGGGAATTGCGGAGGAATTTTTTCCATTGAATGTGGTAGTCTGATGACACGTAAGAATGTTCATGCCTATTTTGCCCCTCATGAAGCGAAATACCTTTCTCTGATAGTGCAGGGCGCATCCCGGGATGCAGATTGGATGGCGGGCAATAGTTCAGATAAAATTGGTTATATGTATGCTTATTTGTCGACTAATCGTCCGATAGCCTGGTGGGGAGACAATAAGCGTTGCTCCCCGGAAATGGCGGCATCCTGGAAGCCGGGTTTTGTCTGTAGGACTATTTCGGACGAGGAGTTTGAAAAGTCGGATGAGAATATATGGCTTGTCGATGATACAGATGCCGGTTTTGAGGTGAAAAACAACAACGAGTCATGGTTTCAGCGTAAGTTTGGAAAAAAGCCGACTTATCGCGTTATCACGCGTGCCGGCAGATCATCCCGGTGGGTGCCTGTATATAATGTGTCGGCTTGCGGGGATTCTATCCGCGGATATCATTGTATAAGTGGAGGTCGCGGAGAGTCGACTGCAACATGGCGGGTCGCATTACCTAAAGGAAATTATGAGGTTTGGGTAAAGGTATTTAAGGATTACATCACTACTTTCCCGGGTATAAAGACCTTCCCCTCTTCTGTTGTCAACTATTATACGGTTTGTTATGGTGATAAACAAGAGAAGGTAGAGCTTTCATTGGATGAAGAACTGGTGGGTATTTCATCCGGTTGGGTGTCTTTGGGAAATTTTGATTTCCCAGGAGGAGAAGTTCGCGTAGTGCTTTCAGACAAGGAGATTAACAGGGACAAAGATGTTGCGATTATTGCTGATGCCGTGAAGTTCGTTCGTTTGGAGTAGGTATATTTATAATTATGTTCAAGGATTATTAGGAGTGTTGAATATTTTTTGCTACACTTGTATGATAATTGGAAAAGCCACGCGACTTTGACCCTTTTGGCCACGCAGGATTGTCCCCTTTGGTTACAATATGATTGACCCTTTTGGCCAAAATCGCATTGACCACTTAGTTTACCTATTGTCATAGATTTTTTTGTGTAGATTTGAGTACCCGAGTCCTGGTGTAACGGGGACGATAATAAAATCTATACAAATGGATAAACGAATCAAAAACATTTTAAGATGTTATGCGGTCGGCATGGGAATCAAGGAAACGGCGTCCACGTTTCATACTTCCCGTAATACTGTCCGCAAGTATGTCCGCTTGTTCCTTTCAAGCGGCAAGAGCATTGAACAGCTTCTTTCCCTACCCGATGGGCAGTTGGATGAACTGTTCGGCTGTACGGAGTCCCGGCATCGGGAACCTTCTTCCAGAAGGATCGAACTGGATGCCTTGCTTCCCGGATATGTATCCCGCCTGTCACGCAAAGGCATGAGTGTCCGAAAACTGTTCAAGGAATACCATGCCGAATATCCGGACGGTTTCCGGTTGTCTTCCTTCAAACGGGCTGTCCGTCAGTACAAGTTTCACATCAAGGTCGTCGGTCATGTCGAGCACTATGCCGCAGACCAGATGTATATTGACTTTGCCGGTGATAGGCTTGAAGTCGTTGATGAAATGACAGGTGAGACGAAAAAGGCCGAGGTGTTCGTCGCCATTCTTCCGTTCAGCCATTATACCTACTGCGAGGCCGTATGGTCCCAACGCAAGGAAGACCTGATAAAGGCATGCGAGAATGCCATGCAATATTTTGAAGGCGTTCCTGCGGCTATCGTCCCCGACAATTTGAAGGCGGCCGTTACACGCAGCGACCGCAACGAGCCTGCCATCAATGATGATTTCGCCGCTTTTGCCGAACATTACGGCTGTGCGGTCTATCCTGCCCGTGTACGCCACCCCAAGGACAAGGCCTTGGTTGAAAATGCCGTAAAGCTCCTTTACCGTTCCATTTACCTTGATATGGAGGGAATGACATTCTCCAGCCTGGAGGATCTCAATACCGCTATCCGTATCTCCCTGCTTGATTTCAATGAAAAGGTGATGGCCGGACGGGAGATGTCACGCAAGAAAATGTTCCTTCAGGGAGAGAAGGACTATCTTCGACCGCTTCCCGTGAAACGTTACGTGGTGAAAGAAAGGAAGCTAATGACTGTCGGGAATAACTCTTACGTCTCGTTGTTCAAACACCATTACAGCGTTCCAAAGGAGTATGTAGGCAGGCGCATGACGATTCTCTATGATGCCGACACGGTGGAAATCTACTGTGGCATGAGCCTTGTCTCCACCCATGACCGCTGTGACATTCCTTACGCTTATTCCTGGAAAAAGGAGCACAACCTGCCGGGACACTATGGTCCCTATGACAAGGACTTGGAGGAACTCTTCCGGCGTGCCTCGGAAATAGACAATATTGTATTGAACTATCTACGGGAAGTGGAGCGTGCCATGCAATATCCACCCAAAGCGTTCAGGTCATGCCGTGGCATCCTGACCCTGGAGAAAAAATACGGTCGTGACCGTCTGGTTGCGGCTTGTGCATGTGCGGACCAGAAGTTGCAATACGGATATCAGGCCTTGCGCGAGGTGCTTGAACTGGGAGAAGATGCGGATTTCCTTCCCGATGAGGACGGGAAAGTACAGCCCAACGTGACTTCCCCGGCTCCATTGACCCACAAAAATATACGTGGACGTGAATATTACAGAAAGGACAAACAATAAAACTCATATTTATGGAAGTAAACAATAAAACAGCTCCCGTAACGGGACAACAAGACCAGAATACCATATCACTGGATTTAATGAACCGCATGAAATTGCATGGTATGGCAGAGGCTTTCAGGGAAAGTCTTGCCGGTACCACTCCGCAATCCATGACTGCGGACATGTTCCTGTCCATGCTCCTTGCACGCGAATGGGACTATCGTGCACAGGCTGCCATTGCACGGCTTACCAAGAATGCGGCATTCCGCTACAAGGCCTATATTGAACAGATTGACTATGCCACGAACCGGGGGCTGGAGCGCAACCAGATGGAACGTCTCGCCACCCTTGATTTTGTGCATAAGGCACAGAACCTTTTCATTACCGGTTCTTCAGGAACGGGGAAAAGCTATCTGGCCTGTGCCCTCGGCCACGAAGCATGCAAAAGGGGATTCCGGACCTTCTATGCCAATGCCCCGAAACTGCTCGGTGCGCTGAAAGTCGCCAAAGTCAAAGGTACACTTGAAACGGAACTCAAGAAGATTGAGCGCTGCCAACTACTCATCCTTGACGACCTGTTCATCGTACCGCTTGACGCAAAGGAGCGTCCCATACTGCTTGAAATCATCGAGGACAGGCATGAACGGAAATCCATCATCATCACATCGCAGTACCCATCCTCCAATTGGTATGACATGGTAGGTGACCCGACAATAGCCGATGCAATCCTTGATCGTATCATACATACAGCTCATACCATAGAGCTATATGGTGAAAGTATGCGAAAGTTAAGGTCTAAGAAAAACGAGAAATTTTAAAAGGGTAAAATAAAATTGACCCCCAACACCAGGACTTTAAAGGGTCAATCATATTGTAGCCAAAGGTGGGCAAATCCTGCGTGGCCAAAAGGGTCAAAGTCGCGTGGCTTTTCCATACACCATCGAATACTTTGATTGCTTTGGGTAATCCGAAATTAACTTGGGAGAAGACATATACTTTGGATGTGGGTATTAACTTGGGCTTGTTCCATGACCGTCTTGTAGTGGAAGGAAACTATTATCGCAAGGAGACCAAGAATCAGTTGGAACAGCTGTCTGTCCGCACATCATCAGGTTTTTCTACTTATTACACAAATGCCGGTTCGATTTTGAACAAAGGTTTTGAGATTAAATTGAATACAACTGTTTTCCAGAATGATAATTGGACTGTTGCTGTAAATGCTACTCTGGCTTCCAATAAGAATGAGATTACAAAATTGGGTCAGGAGGCTGAGAGATATAATAAGAATATCCAGGATTTTCACAATGGAAAGAATCAGGGACAGGGCGGAGATTATTCAGATTTGCTCTATATCCCGTTGACACAGTATTATGTGGGAGCATCTACAACTGCGATTTATGCTGTGCCTTCTTATGGTATAGACCCGTCAAACGGTCAGGAACTGTTCCGCAAGAGAAACGGCCAGAGTACGTATGTATGGAATGCCGCTGATGAAGTGGTAGTGGGTGACAAGAGTCCGGATGCACAAGGTTCTTTCGGTATCAATGTGGCTTGGAAAGGTTTCTACCTAAATACAACATTCCTCTATCAGTGGGGTGCTCAGGATTATAACGAGACCATTAAAAACAAGGTAGAAGAGGCAGATATTGACGGAAGCAACGTAGACCGTCGTGTATTGACTCAGCGTTGGAAAAATCCGGGTGATATAGCTCCGTTCTTTGACTTGAAGAACAAACAAAAGACGCAGCCTACATCAAGATTCGTACAGGATAATAATTATTTGGCATTTAGCAGTATCTCTTGCGGTTATGATTTTAACCGTGACTTGATTCGCAAAATGAGACTGACTTCGTTGGGATTGCGTTTTAACATGAATGATGTTTGCCGCTGGTCGAACATAAAGCAGGAGCGCGGAACAAGCTATCCTTATGCGAAGAACTATAGCTTTACATTGTCGTTAGGATTCTAACAATAAAATATTTGAGTATGAAAATATATATACAAATTATGATTCTATTATCCTTGTTGTCATTGAGTTCATGCAAGGATTGGTTGAATTTGCAACCGGAAGGTGAGGCTACGAGCGATAAGCTGTTTACAACGGGTGATGGCTATCGTTCTGTCCTGGCGGGAGTTTACGAAGCGATGGCATCCCGTAATCTTTATGGAGTGGAACTTCAGTTTGGATTGGTGGACTGTATGTCACGGCAATATACCTGGGCTTGGAAATATGGCGAGGAGGGGACTAATATGTATAAGATAGCCCGAAACTATGATTATTACAATTCTGCATTGAGACCGACTATCGACAATATCTGGAAGGATGGATATAATGTGGTGGCTAATGCAAATAATCTGATTCAGAATCTGGAGAGAGCATCTGCCGATATTTTTGCAGAGGGGGAGGTCGAGCGTAAGATGATTTTAGGGGAGGCATATGCTTGTCGGGCATTGGTGCACTTCGATTTATTGCGGTTGTTTGCGCCGGCGTTGATTCATGATGACGGAGAAAAACGGGTGCCTTATGTGGAAGACTACCCTAATATCCAGCCAAACGGGATTGCTGTAAAGCCTTTTATGGAGAAGGTTATCCGCGATTTGAATAAAGCTCGCGAACTTACAATAGAGTTTGATACTACGGCTTGGGGTATGAGTTTGAGCGCTTCCGGCAAGACTCGTTTCAATGGAGAGTTTGAATGGGGTATGCCAGGATATCAATCTTCGAGTGTGATAGACGGTTTTTTCCAGGGACGCGGTTTCCGGTTGAGCTATTATGCTATCACAGCATTGTTGGCAAGAGCATATCAGTATGCGGGAATGCATGACGAGGCTTTTCAGATGGCTGATGCTGTATTGAAATTCAAAGCAACCGGTACACAGGGCAGCTCTTACGATATGTTCTCAAAAGATGAATTTTGGGAGTTGCGTGGTAATGATTTTGAAAGCAAGAAGGATTTGAAGTGTATTTCCAATTTGATTTTTGCAGTCTATAATGAGGAGGCTTACGACAATTATAGTTTGGGAAGTTTCTTTAGAAAAAAAGCAGATGGAATGAATCAGGGAAATTGGCTGATGCTCGATTTGGATAATCAGAAAATATTTAAAAGTCCGGACGGACAGACAGACGAATCTGAGATGGACATTCGTTCCAGGTTTTTGTTGTATAGACCGGAGGATAACAGCATTTATGGGAATTATAAAATTTCCGGCAAATGGTATTGCAGTGACAATGCAGAAATTCGCAAGAAGAATATACGTATTCTGCCTGTAATCCGTGCGACAGAAATGCGTTACATTATGGCAGAATGTTATGCCCGGAAAAATCAGTTCGCTGAAGCTTATGAAATCTTGAATGAAATTCGCGAGAAACGTTCTGAAACGGCACAAGTCGGAGATGAATGGAAAACGATGGAGCAGTTGGAGGTGGCACGGGATTTCGAGATGTTCCAAAGGGATTTGATTCGTGATGCCCAACGGGAATGGATTTCGGAAGGACAGTTGTTTTATTTATACAAACGGTTAGGGGCAAAGATTTATTTCAAGGAGAAAGAGGAGCGTGAGTTGAATAAATCAGAGTATATGCTACCTATCCCCGATAATCAGAGTATGTAACCATTTAAAAACGGAAAAAATGAAAATCTTTATATTGTTTGCGATTTTGGGGATGATGTTGTTCAGTGCATGTACGGAACAGGATATCGAACCTTTTGGAGAACGCCATGAAGTTTATTTCTATAAATATTTTATGGATGAGGAAGCTCCCGGTACTGCTAAAGCCGATTCTACGGATGTGACATTCTTTTTTGCCAAGCCGACAGACGACCATGTGATGGCAGAAATAGTAGTTGCCTTGGCCGGCAGACCTTTGACGAAGGATCTGCACTTCGGTTTGAAGGTTGTGAAAGATATGACAACCGCTACTCCGGATGAATATGTTCTGGAAAATTCGTATACTTTCCGTGCGCGTCCGATTCCGGCAGGAGCTTCTTTGATATTGGATACAATTCAAATCCGGATGAACCGCAGTGCCCGTTTGAATGATTTGGAGGAAGGCATCCGGTTGGTGGTTGAAATTGTGCCGAGCGATGAATTGCAGGTGGGACAATTCGAACGTTCGAAAGCCGTTATCCATTTGACGAAAGATGCTGTGAAACCGGAATGGTGGACCTTGGAAGTTTCTGCCGGGTTGCTGGGAAACTATTCATCCTTGAAATACAAGACATTCCTGGAGAATATACCGGGAGCATACAGTTTGGATGGAAATATGATAAAGAGTGCTCCTGATGAGGCAATTAAATTAGTGAAATTGTTCAAGCAATGGCTGGCGGAGAATCCAACGGAGGATGAGAATGGCCTACCGATGTCTGTGGAAGTTTAATCTAATAATAAGTTGATGTCATGAAATCGATAAGATTATATATTATATTGTTTTTATTCGGTCTGTTGACCGGATGTTTTGAGGACGAAGGTAACTATTCGTATGAGGAGATAAATCCTCCGTTATGGTCTGATAATTTTAATACAAGTTCTCCTAAACGTATGTTTGGTTATGCGGGAGATGGTGAAGTCATGAAGTTCAGGGGCAGTCAAATGTTCACGTGGGAAACAGATTCGGCAATGCGTGCAGAAGAGGTGCGTTATGAATGGAAAATCAAAGGAGTGGTAATCAGCGAGGAGTTGGATTTTGATATGCCTACGGACGAGGTTGTGAAAAAGATAGGTTTGACTCGCTATAGTAACGATGTGGGAGAGTGGGGAACTTTCAGCGTGATTGAAAAAAAGACCGGAATTACGTTCCCTGCCCGACTGTTTGTGTATTTCTATCCTCCATTCGCTCCGGACGATTGGTTCATATTGTCAGAAAATGGCGATAAGTCAAAAGTTTCTGTAATCAGCCCGCGTACTGTTTTGGAAAATGGTAAAAAAACGGTTAACTATAAATTGAAGGAAGATGTCTATGCCACCATTAATGGACACGATATACCCGGAAAACCAAAGGATTTGGTCATGGAAACATCCCGCGATGTCAGCGCCAGTGGTGCTTGTGTGATACTGACCGATCAGGTGGCGTATGAGGTTAATGTGCAGACTATGACGAAGGTGGACGAAGTGAAAGATCAGTTTTTGGATGGAGCTCCTGCTGATTTTAAAATTGCAGCCATGAGGGAAAAGGCTCCCAGCAGTCCCAGCTTTGGAGAAGGTGCAGCATCCTTTATCGTGACTGAAGACGGACGTTTGTTTACACGAATGAGATCTGCCAACTATTTGGTGGGAAAATATCTTACAGAACCTTACTATATTGATACCAATGGTTATAAGATTACAGTGTTAGGGCACTCTACTTATGGACAGAATATCCCTTGTTATGATGCCAAGAATCGTAGAATTGTAATGGCTACAACCTGGAGAGAGGATGTGGGAGAAGATATGTATAACAAAACTTCTGTATATAAAACAAGGGTAATACCTTTGAAGAGGCATCAAACTGTGCCTGTTTCTGAATTTGCAGAAGGAACAGAGATGCTTTATCTTTCGCAGAAGCATCATATTCCATTCTTTTATGAGGGAACAACATTGTTGTTTACAGCGTATTATAATGATCCTAATTATCCGGCCACGTTGGTAGGGGATTTTGGATTTGATAATCGTAGCGCTTCCTTTCAGTTTAATGGATTTGAGCGTTGGTTTCGGTTGCCGGTGAAATTGGATGCCTCTTCTGTATTTTTGGTTAGTTCTACTTATCGTAGTTCCACTTATGCAGAGGATGCAAAATACCGTGATTTTTATTCTGTAGGTAATGAATTGTATTTTGTTCAACGTGCGGCAGATTGGATGGATACATCTGTAAGATTCTTAAAATTCAATGCTACCATTCCTTCTAAAATCACCTCATTGGCTTATGCCTTTTTTGACTTGGATCAATTGTGGATAGGTTGTGAGGATGGAACTATCCAGGCTTATGATATCAGAAACATAAATTCTCCTGTACTGCTTTTTGAGAAGAATGTCGGTGGCAAGGTGGCTTCTATCAAACAGATAGGATGGCATACAACTAGTCACGACTGGTATTGATAATGGAGTGTGTATGAATTAGTAGAGCTAAAAAATATAAAGTTATAATATCAATGGAAGAGACAATAGTAAAAGTAGACCATCTTTCACACCGTTATAGTGTACAGTGGGCTATTCGTGATATCAATTTTGAAGTTCCCAAGCATGGAATATATGGATTACTCGGCTCCAACGGAGCCGGGAAATCCACAACGATGAACATTATGTGTGGTGTGTTACGGCAGTCGGAAGGGGATGTTTATATCAAGGGTATCAGTATGAGTAAAAATCCGGTGGAGGCTAAAAGACACATCGGCTTTCTGCCGCAGAATCCCCCCTTGCATATGGATTTGACGGTGACAGAATATCTGGAATATTGTGCCGCTTTGCGTTATATCCCGGATAGAGAAATTCCTCAAGCTGTGAAGAAAGTGCTGGAACGTTGCGGTATCAGTCATTTCAGCAAGCGTCTGCTTAGAAATCTTTCCGGGGGATATCAACAGAGAGTGGGTATTGCCCAGGCTATTATACATAATCCGGACTTTGTGGTGTTGGATGAGCCGACCAATGGGCTCGACCCGAATCAGATTCTGGATGTGCGCCATTTAATCAAAGAGATTGCAGAGGAGCATACTGTGCTTATTTCTACACATATCCTTTCGGAAGTGCAGGCTGTTTGCGACCATATCCGCATGATTGAGCAAGGTCGTTTGGTCTTTGCCGGAACCGTGGAGGAATTTGACAACTATATTGTGCCGGATTCTCTGTTCGTTTCGCTGATGGCCATGCCGGCGATAGAGGATTTAAAGAGAGTGCCGGGAGTGTTGGATGTCGAGGAACTGGGAGGACCCAATTATCGAATTAAATACAAAGACTTTCAGGAGGTGACAGAACGATTAGTGGAAGCCAGCTCCGCCAGATGTTGGGGATTGACTGAGTTGAGGCAAGAAAAGAGTTCAATGAATGATATTTTTGCTGAATTGTCAAGAAAATAATAAATTATTCTATACAGATTATCATGAAGATTATTTATAAAATTGCAAAAGCAGAATTGCAATCGCTTTTCTTTTCGCCTATTGCATGGTTGATTTTGATTTTATACACCTTTCAGACAGGTATGGACTTTGCCGGTCTGGTGGACGGTGTGATGAAGGGACGAGAAATGGGATATGGAGTGACAAACGGGACTTCCAGATTCTTCGGGGGCTGGGATGGTGTGTTGACTGTTGTACAGGGGTATCTTTATTTATATATTCCATTGTTGACAATGAATTTGATGAGCCGTGAATTGGGAAGCGGTTCTATTAAGTTGTTATATTCTTCTCCGGTAACTAATGTACAGATTATCTTGGGAAAATATCTATCCATGTTGATTTACGCCCTTGTATTAGTGGGAATTCTGGTGCTTTATGTTATCATCGGTGCTATTATCATCAAGAATTTTGATTATCCTCAGGTTCTGACCGGTTTGTTGGGTATCTACTTTTTGATATGTGCTTATGCAGCTATCGGTTTGTTGATGTCAAGTTTGACCTCCTATCAGGTGGTGGCTGCTGTCGGTACGCTGGCTGTATTGTCGTTGCTTACCTATGTACAGGGATGGTGGCAGGATATCGAATTCGTGCGCGACTTGACTTATTGGTTGGCTATGCCCGGGCGTTCTCGGGAGTTTTTGTCAGGAATGGTCTGCAGTGCAAATGTTATTTATTTCTTTTTGGTGATAGCCCTGTTTTTGGCAATGGCAATCATTCGTCTGCAGTCCAGAAGACAAAAGAGCAAATGGACTGTTACCTGGGGAAAATATTTGGGTGTTTGGGCTATTGTATTGCTTCTTGGATATGTCACTTCGCGTCCGGCTTTCAAAAGCTATTATGATGCAACCGCTACAAAACTGAATACGTTGACTCCTAATAGCCAGAAGATAATCGGACAAATGGATGGCAAGCTTAAAATGACAACTTATGTCAATTTGTTGGACAAGTATTTCTGGGTTGGTCTGCCGGCACGTGTGAATGAGGATTTGAAGCTTTTTGAGCAGTATGTTCGTTTCAAACCTGACATGGAAATGGAGTATGTGTACTATTATGATACTCCGAGCGTTCCTGCCTATCAGGAAGAGGGTAACCTGACGATGGAAGAGCAAGCCAAGAAAATGATGAAAATCAATGATCTGAATCCTAAAATGTTTTTGACTCCCGAGCAGATAAAAGCGAAGATAGACTTGTCCGGCGAGCATAACAGATTGGTGCGCGAGTTGGAATACAACGGTAAAAAAACATTCTTGCGTATTTTTGATGACAATATGATTTTCCCGACTGAAGCGGAAATTTCTGCTGCGTTGAAACGACTTGTTATGGACCTCCCTAAAGTCGGTTTCCTGCAGGGACATGGCGAACGTGCAGTAGATAATGTCGGCGAACGTGCGTACAGTATGTTTACTCACGCTAATAATTTCCGTTATGCATTGATAAATCAAGGATTTGATTTTGCCGAAGTGACTTTGGAAAAAGGCATACCTGAAGACATCAATATTCTGGTTGTAGCAGAGATGAAAGAGGCTTTGAACGAGCAAGAACAGCAATATTTTGACGAGTATATCGCACGTGGAGGCAATCTGGTGGTTATTGGCGAGCCGAAGCGTCAGGAGGTGATGAATCCTTTGATTGCATCGTTGGGTGTACGTTTTATGCCGGGATGTATAGTTTGTCCAACAGTGGAATATGATGCAGACTTGGTATTGACCCGTCCGACAGAAGGAGCACAGAAACTTAGTTATTGGTTCCATCAATTGGGAATTAACGGGTATGGTATTATGATGCCTAATGCTGTCGGCTTGGAATATACAGAAGATAAGGGCTTTGAAGTTACGCCTTTATTGATGAGTCCGGAGTCCGGAAGCTGGAATGAATTGGAAACAGTGGATTTTGTGGACGGCAAGGTTGCGTTGAATGCAGAAGCCGGGGAGGTGGAGAAATCCTATCCGACAGCCTTGGCTTTGTCTCGCAAGAAGGGTGATAGAGAGCAGAAGATATTGATTATCGGTGATGCAGATTGTGTAAGCAACGGTGAATTGTTGAAAACCCGTCCGGGAGTCAGTGCCTTTAATTATTATCTGATTGCCGGTGGATTCCATTGGCTGTCTGACGGAGAAGTACCTATTGACATCCGTCGTCCGCAGGCTCCTGATAATGAAGTGTTCCTCAATGAGAGATCTGCTTCTATACTTAGCGCAATGTTTGTGTGGATATTGCCTTGTTTCCTTCTTTTACTTGCCCTGTTTATCTGGTTGAGACGGCGAGGCAGATAGTAAAATCTAAAATAGACATTATGGCTTTTATTATAGATAGACAAACAATTAACGACCTGAATATCTTTGGTAAGGTCCGCGGTAATTCGGTGTACGGGGTGTTTAACAGCACCCGTACCCGAGGAGGCGCACAATTGTTGGAAGAGATGTTCCATTATCCTCTCTCTGATGCGGAAAGAATAAATCATAGAAGTACTGTAATCCGTTATTTTATGGATAAGAATGTACGTTTTGATTTCCAGAATGAGTGGTTTGATGCATTGGAAGGATATTTGGCAAATCGTGATGAACGTTCCCGATTGATGCCGGAAGATAATACCTTGCAGCGGAGAATGAAGAGATGTGTCGGAGGCGATATGGAATTTGAGCAAGTGCTGAAAGGTGTATTGGCCGGTATTAATTTGATAAATACAGTCAGAGGTTTTCTTGCTCAGGTAGAAGGTGAGAATAATCCCTATGCTCAAGAATGCAAGGAGTTGGCGCAGTTGGTGGCAGCTCCTCAGTTAGCTTGGACTCCAGAAGAGAATGGCAAGACAAAATTGTCGTATGCCAGGACATCGAAGTATGATAATCTATTGAGGTATGAGGGGTATGAGTTGATACTGAAAATCCTTCGTTACCTTTATCAAATTGATGCATATATCTCTATTGCAGAGGTTGCAAGAGAACGAGGATTTGTATTTGCCGAGGCATTGCCTCTGGGAGGTAATATTCTTGAAATCGAGGGTATGTTTCATCCCTTGATAGAGAATGCAATCCCTAATTCGATTCAGGCAGATGCCGAGCATAATGTAGTGTTCCTGACCGGTGCGAATATGGCAGGTAAGTCTACTTTTATGAAGACATTCGGTATTGTGGTGTATTTGGCCCATATGGGATTCCCGCTACCGGTAAAGAAAATGCGTTTCAGCGTGCAAAACGGTATGTATACGACCATTAACCTTCCTGATAATATGATGCTTGGTTATAGCCATTTTTATGCGGAAGTGCAGCGTTTGAAGAAGGTGGCAGAACAGGTGGGACGTATCGGAAATCTCGTAATAGTTTTTGATGAGTTGTTCCGAGGTACCAATGTGAAGGATGCACATGAGGCAACGCTTGCCGTTATGGAGGCTTTTGCAGAAAAAAAGAATTGTATATTTATGATATCGACACACATTATCGAGGCCGGAGAGGATTTGAAGAAGCGGTGTGACAATATCTCTTATGTATATCTTCCGACGGTAATGAAAGATGGACGCCCGACTTATACGTATTCTTTAAAACCGGGTATTACCAATGACAGGCATGGTATGATGATCGTGCGTAATGAACATATTATTGATATTTTGACGCAGAAATCATGAGTTTTACAGTAGACAAACAGACCTTGGATGATTTGAATCTTCTAGGGAAATATAGGAGCAATTCTATTTATAATGTGTTTAGCCGCACTCATACGCAGGGTGGTGAGATGGTGTTGGAACAGATGTTTCGTAACCCTCTTTCTGATGCTGATGCCATTAATAAAAGAAGTGCTGTATTTGAATATTTTCAGCAGAAAAATCTGGAATTTCCTTTTGATAGAAAACTTTTGGATGCTGTGGAGTATTATCTGAGTACTCCTGCACATTCCAAGAGGGCTGTCAGTTATTTGAATAACGGTAAACGTAAGTTGATGCAGTGTATTGCTGCCGATCAAGCTTATGAGTTGATTGGTGCAGGTGTGGTTGCCTCTATTCAGTTGCTGGATAAAGTGGAGTCTTTTTATGCCGGATTGGATGAGGGCAATGGTGCTTATAGTGCAACAATCTCGGAGGTGATGACGATGCTGCATAGCAAAGAGTGGGAAAGACTGAAGAAATTGAAAGGTGTGGAGCAGTTCCCTTTCCGCCGTTTGGTGTATTATGATTATTGTTTGCGTGCGCGTGGTTATGAGAATTTAAGGCGTCTGATGAATATTATATATGAATTGGATGTTTATATGACCGGTGCTGCTGTTGCGGCTCAGAGAGGATTTTCTCGAGCTGTGGCATATCCATCGTCAACAACGGATAATCGCATTGATTTGGTGAATGTTTTCCATCCGCAGGTACGCAATGCTGTTGCTAACAGTATTTGTATCAGCCATAATCAAAATGTGCTTTTTTTAACCGGTGCAAATATGGCCGGTAAGTCTACATTTATGAAGTCCTTTGGAGTTGCTGTGTATATGGCACATATGGGTTTCCCTGTGGCTGCTGAAAAGATGGAATTTACGGTACAGGATGGTTTATATACTTCTATAAATGTATCGGATAATTTAAATATGGGATATAGCCATTTCTATGCTGAAGTATTGCGTGTGAAATTCGTTGCCAGTGAAGTTGCTGCTGGTAAAAATATGGTAATTATATTAGATGAGTTATTTAAAGGTACGAATGTAAAAGATGCTTATGATGCCACTGTCGCCGTCATAGAGGCTTTTTCAATTCATCAGAATTGTTCATTCATTATTTCTACCCATATTTTGGAAGCCGGTCAGACATTGCATGAGAAGTGTCCGCATTTCAAATTTGCTTATCTGCCGACTGTTATGGAAGGAAGAATTCCGAGGTACACTTACCGCCTGACAGACGGAATTACTGCAGACCGTCACGGAATGCAGATTATCACTAACGAGCATATCGTTGATATTATCAGGGAAGGAAGTAGAAAGATTGGTTAATAAGGGACATTCAGTAAATACTATAAAATCAGCCAACTAATTCCTACATAAAATATTGCGAATTAGTTGGCTTTTTGACTTCTTCCGGAACGTCATGTCCTGCCTATAAGAGTATATGGGAAAATACAGAAAAATGACAATAAAAATGACATATGAAGTGATTATACTGGGGCATCTTCATATGCCATTGTATTTTATAGGGACATTTACTGAATATTCCTATTTAAAGAAAAGTAATTCCCGGTATTTCGGTAAGGGCCAGATCTCATCGTCGACGAGTAGTTCCAGCTTATCGATGTGATAACGGATTTTATCCAGATACGGTAAAACCGTAGCAGAATAAACCTGAGCCCTTTCCACTTCATTCGAAATAGAATTGTTAGCCACTTTACGGGCTTCGGTCATTTCGTCGACCAAAGTACGGATCTCTTTGATATGGGTAGAAATCTCTTTAATCGCTTTCAACTGCACTTCGCCCACTTCATTATATACATCCGGCAGGATCTCTTTCAACCCTTTCACATTCTCGATCAGGGTATTTTGATAAGTAATCGCTGTCGGGATAATATGATTCAAGGCCAGATCCCCCAATACCCGGGATTCGATCTGTAGTTTTTTCAGATAGATCTCGTTCTTGATTTCAAAACGGGCTTCCAGTTCACGTTCGGTAAAGATCCCGTTCTCTACGAACAATTTTCTGGCTTTCGGAGCCAAGTAAGCTTTGAGCGCCCCCACGCAATCACTATCGACCGACAACCCTCTCCTTTGAGCTTCTTCCTGCCATTCTTTACTATATCCGTTACCTTCAAAACGGATTTTTTTACAAGCAATGATATACTTTCTCAAGACCTGAAAAATCGCTTCGTCTTTTTTCACCCCTCTATCGATCAATGCATCGGCTTCTTTCTTAAAAGCAATCAATTGTTCAGCCACAGCGGTATTGAGTACGATCATCGCTGCACCACAATTGGCAGAAGCACCTACCGCTCTGAATTCGAAACGGTTACCGGTAAAAGCAAAAGGAGAAGTACGGTTGCGGTCGGTATTGTCCCGCATGATTTCAGGAATTTTACCGACATTCAACTTCAATTCGGTCTTTTCATCAGGACTCATCTTCTTACTGCTCACTTTCTGTTCGATTTCGTCCAGAATAGAATCGAGCTGTTGTCCCAGGAATACGGACATAATCACCGGTGGTGCCTCATCCCCTCCCAAACGGCGCTCATTTCCCAAAGAAACGATACAAGCTTTAAACAAGGCCTCCTGTTCCAATACAGCTTTTGTAGTAGCGACCAAGAAAACGAGGAATTGCATATTGGACTTCGGGTTCTTCCCCGGAGACAACAAATTCACTCCGGTATCCGTCAGTAAAGACCAATTGTTGTGTTTACCCGAACCGTTGATTCCTTTATAAGGTTTTTCATGCAACAATACCCGGAACTTATGATGTTTGGCTATCCGCTTCATCGTAGACATCAATAACTGATTATGATCCACAGCCAGGTTCGCTTCCTCGAAAATCGGTGCCAGTTCGAACTGATTCGGAGCACATTCATTGTGACGGGTTTTTGCCGGAATGCCCAGCCGATGGCACTCGTATTCGAGTTCATCCATAAAAGCATTTACCCGCTCGGGAATAGCCCCGAAATAATGATCTTCCAGCTGCTGATCTTTAGCTGCCGAATGGCCCATCAAAGTACGGCCGCACAATTTCAGGTCAGGCCGGGCATTGAACAAGGCTTCGTCGACCAGAAAATATTCCTGTTCCCATCCCAAGGTTGCCGTCACTTTTTCCACATCTTTATCGAAATACTGGCAAATGCCGACAGCTGCCTTGTCGATCAACGCCAAGGCCTTCAACATCGGCGTTTTATAATCCAGGGCTTCGCCCGTATAAGCCACGAATACCGTCGGTATACACAAGGTGTTGTTGTTGATGAAAGCAGGAGATCCCGGATCCCAGGCGGTATATCCTCTGGCTTCAAAAGTATTCCGGATACCGCCGTTCGGAAAACTCGATGCATCGGGCTCTTGCTGTACCAGCATCCGGCCGTCGAAGGCTTCTATCATACTTCCGTTTTTTTGCAAATCAATAAACCCATCGTGTTTTTCTGCCGTAGCTCCGTTCAGGGGATGAAACCAGTGGGTGTAATGGGTTGCTCCCTTTTCTACAGCCCAGGCTTTCATCGCTGCAGCAACCTGATCGGCCAGTCCCCTGTCTATCGTCCCACCTTCTATCATCACCTTTTCCAATTTCTTGAAAGCTTCTATAGACAAATACTGACGCATTTTCTCTATGGTAAGTACATCACATCCGAAAATTTCAGATACCCGTCGCCGTTTTGGGACTTCTAAAGGTTTCCGATGAGCCAGCTCTTCTAATGCCGAGAATCTTATTTTTGCCATACAATCGATAAAAGATTAATTTTTTATATAACACCATTATTTTTCAGGGGCAAAAATAGAAAATAATACTATATTTTTACACATACCCCTCAAAATTACACACAAACACTTCAATTATCGAGAGTCTACACAAAATTGCGGAACGGATCTTCAGTCCGGTGGAGCCAAAATCCCGGATATACTTAGTTCATAAAGTCTGTAGACCCCTTCGGTGCACCTCCTTACCGGAACCTTCGGCTCCGATCGGTCGCTCCCGTAGCTGCTAAAAAAGCCCACAAGGTTCAGGGACTTCATAAACCTTATGGACTTTCGACTTATTTATCCTACTTTTGCACAAACAGATATTCTCGACTATGAAAAAAATTGCCGCAATACACGATTTGTCAGGTTATGGCCGGGCCTCCCTGACAGTCGCCATCCCCATTCTTTCTTATATGGGGTATCAGGTTTGCCCTCTCCCCACGGCTATTTTATCCGCCCACAGCGAATACAAAGATTTCCGTAGCTTCGATCTGACCGACCAGATGCAGGGGATCATCGATCATTGGAAAGAACTGGACTTACATTTCGATGCTTTGTATTCGGGTTATCTGGCATCGGAAAAACAAATGAATATCGTATCCGGATTTTTCGATGATTTCAGTCAGGACGACAATTTCATCTTAGTCGATCCTGTTTTAGGAGACCACGGTAAACTCTATCCGGGGATGGATACCGGCATGATAACAGGGATGCGCGAACTGTGTAAAAAAGCGAATGTGATCACACCCAACCTGACGGAAGCGGCCTTTCTTTTAGATACGGCGCCATCTCCTCACACCCCCCCGGCCGAAGCGATCGAATGGTGTAAAGCCCTCAGTAAACTCGGGCCGGAATATGTTATCATCACTTCGGCTCCGTCGGGAAATGAAAAAAAAGTGGCTACGCTCGCTTATAATAAGAACGACGAACGCCTGTGGCGGGTGAGCAGCGATTACGTTGCAGCCAGTTATCCGGGTACCGGTGATGCTTTTGCAAGTGTCATCACCGGTTGTCTGCTCAACGGCGACAGTTTACCTGAAGCGATCGAACGGGCTGTACACTTCATCAACATGGGAATCAAGGCTACTTTCGGGTATACCCACAATCCTTTAGACGGGATGAACCAGGAAAAAGTGCTTCACTACCTGAATGAATCCCTCCCTTATTTCACTTACGAACTATTGCCCGGATGATCAAAGCGATTATTACCGATCTGGACGGTACACTTCTTCCCAGAGGAGGGAGCATCAGTTCCGGTACCCTGGAAGCCTTCCGGCTAGCCGGGAATAAAGGATGTATCCGGATCATTGCCACAGGCCGTAACCTGTATTCCGCCCTCAAAATATTACCTGCCGGTTTTCCGATAGATTATCTGGTTTTCTCTTCCGGTGCCGGTACACTACGTTGGAGCGATCGCCGATTGCTGTCGGCTCATCACCTCAGTATGTCCGAGACCCGGGAAATAGCCTCTTATCTTTGGGAATACAATATCAATTTCACCATCCAACGGGAAATCCCGGATAACCATTATTTTTATTACACAACCCTTTACCCGATACATCCCGATTACCAAAAACGCCTGGCCACCTACCGGCCTTTCGGAAGCCCGATAGATTCACCGGCCGGCATACAGGGTAAAGCCACCCAATTCGTAATGATTCTCGATGCCCTGCAATTACGGTTACTAGAAAAAATCCGTTCGGATTTAGCCGGTTATTCCGTAGTACGCTCCACTTCGCCTTTAGACAACCGGGCGATCTGGCTGGAAATTTTTGCCGACGGTATCCATAAAGGCAATAGCTGTCAAACTCTTTTAAAAAAACTGAATATCAATTGTAAAGAGGTTGCCGGACTAGGCAATGATTATAATGATATCGATTTTCTGGATATTTGTGCCGAAGCCTATTTGGTAGCCAATGCCCCGGTTAATTTACAAAGACACTATAAATTAGTAAAATCGGACAAAGAAGAAGGATTTACAGAATTTATATCCAAAGTATTATAATTCCAGAAACATTCCCGAAACTTTTTGTCAGAAAAAATTCACTTTATCATAGCCGAACGAACTTTCAGTTCTACCGGTAAAACTTTAGTTTTCCGATTCAGCTTCTCTGCCGAGAATCCGGAGTTTTTTTTGCCAGACCGAACTCAAGGTTCACCCGACTATGACAAAAGAAGCCAGCCTATAATACTTTCCCTTCCACTAACAACCGCTCCATATCTTTTTGCAGTTTAAACGCTTCTTCCCGTGCACGTACGGCAAAATTTTCTGTACGGTCGGCAAAAATAATGCCCCGGGAAGAATTGACTATCAAGCCACAATGTGCATTCATTCCATATTTCGCCACTTCTTCGAGACTTCCGCCCTGAGCTCCGACTCCCGGCACCAACAGAAAATGATCGGGCACGATCCGGCGGATTCCGGCCAGCATCTCGGCTTTTGTCGCTCCGACAACGTACATCATATTCCGGGCATTCCCCCAGTCCTGTGATTTTTCGAGTACCTTTTCATACAATTTCATCCCTTCGCTTTCAAAAAACTGGAAGTCATAAGCTCCTTTATTGGAAGTCAGGGCCAGAAGTACAACCCACTTTCCCTCATATTGCAGGAAAGGAGTCACCGAATCTTCTCCCATATAGGGAGCCACCGTGATCGAATCGAAAGCAAGAGTTTCCAGAAAAGCTTTGGCATACATCTGCGAAGTATTTCCGATATCCCCCCGCTTAGCATCCGCAATAGTAAAAATATCCGGGTAACTCGTCCGGATATAGTGTATAGTCTTCTCCAGACTTTTCCATCCTTCGACACCCCGGCTTTCATAAAAAGCGATATTGGGTTTATAGGCGATAGCCACCTCGGCCGTCGCATCGATAACGGCTTTATTAAATTCAAAAACAGGATCTTCCAACTGTAGCAAATGCGGGGGAATCTTAGCGATATCCGAGTCTAAGCCGACACAAAGGAAGGATTTCTTTGCCTTTATCTGTTCAAATAATTGATTATAATCCATATGATTTAATTGTAAATGATAAATCGTACATTTCTACAGTCCGCTTTCTTTCAAACGCTCGGTATTTTCTTCGATCTGCAGTTTTTCGATAATCTCGTCGATTTCGCCGTCCATCACAGCCTGTAAATTATAAAGTGTAAAGTTGATCCGGTGATCGGTTACCCGTCCTTGCGGATAATTATAGGTACGGATTTTAGCAGAACGGTCACCTGTACTGACCATCGTCTTGCGTTTAGCCGAAATGTCGTCGATGTATTTCTGATGTTCTTTATCATAGATAAAAGTACGCAAACGGGAAAGTGCCCTTTCTTTATTCTTCGGTTGATCCCGGGTTTCGGTACATTCGATCAGGATTTCTTCGGCCACACCGGTATTGGGATTTTGCCAGACATACCGCAGCCGGACACCGGATTCCACTTTATTCACATTCTGTCCTCCTGCTCCTCCCGAACGGAAAGTATCCCATTTGATCGCCCCCTCGTTGATTTCCACTTCAAAAGCCTCGGCTTCAGGCAATACCGCCACGGTAGCTGCCGAAGTATGCACCCGTCCCTGTGTCTCCGTAGCAGGAACCCGTTGCACCCGGTGCACTCCCGATTCATATTTCATAATGCCGTACACACCTTTACCGGTAACGCTGGCCACGATTTCTTTGTATCCTCCGGCAGTTCCTTCATTGGCATTGGTCACCTCGACTTTCCACCCTTTACGTTCACAAAATTTCGCATACATCCGGAACAGGTCGCCGGCAAACAGACAGGCTTCATCTCCTCCCGTTCCTCCCCGGATCTCGAGTATAACATTCTTACTATCGTCCGGATCTGCGGGTACCAGCAACAACTTCAATTCCTGCTCCATACCCGGCAATTTATCTTCCAGCTCTTCGATCTCCATTTCAGCCATTTCGCGAAGTTCTTTATCCTCTTCGTGCAGCAGAATATCTTTCGATTCCTCGACACTAAGCAGGGCCGCCTTAAACTTATCGGCAGTTCGGGTGATTGTCTCCAACTCCTTATACTCCTTGGTCAACCTCACATAGCGCTCCATGTCCTGAATCACTTCAGGATCGGTGATCAACTGTCCGATCTCCTTAAAACGGATATAATAAGTCTCTAATTTTTCTAATAATGGATGATTCATTTACCCTTTTTTATGATTTGGCACAAAAGTAAGAAATAGTTTAGAAAGTTCATAAAGTTTAGAAAGCCAACCCGATTTTTCACTTATGCTTCGGATCTGCAGATGCTGAAATCCACATCAGCCGCATATGATCTACCGTCTCTACCAGAGGATAGAAATGAAAATCCGGATAAAGGCTGAGTATCCTGGCGTTCGAATATCGTGAACAATGTTGAGACGACCGGGCAGTCTCACGGGTAAAAGCAGGCTTAGATCCGGAAAGGTATCCCCAACAGGCCAGCATCCTCCATACCAGTTCGGTCATCCAGGGTGCAAGATTCCACCAGGGAGGCTGTACTCCATTCACCCGGGCTATAGCTGTAAAAAGTTCCTGATAAGTATAATTTCCTCCATTCAACACAAAACGTTCCCCACTCACCAAAGGATCTTCACACAACCGGATCATCAATTCGCACACATCCCGGACATCCACATATCCGGTCATGCCCCGCGTATAAAAAGGAATTCCTTTAGCAGCGGTAAAAAACAATCGTGCACTACTGCGATGCCACATACCCGCCCCCAGAATCACCGACGGACATACGATAACTGCATTCAATCCATAACCGATATATTTCCGGATCAGTTTTTCAGCAGCCGTTTTACTTTGAGAATAAACCGAATGCTCTCTACCGGCGATAACAGGTGTATCCTCGTCGATCAAATCTTCCGGTTGCCGGGCATCACCAAGGGCTGCGATCGAACTGACATAACAAAGCCTCACCTGATATTCCAGACACAGAGCCGCCACGTTTTCAGTCCCTTGCAGGTTGGTATTCATCAGATGCATCCGATCCGTCCCCGAAAAAGACACCACAGCAGCACAGTGATAAACATAGTCAGCCCGCCGGACATATTCGGCCAGCCCCTCCTTTTGCACCACATCCCCTTCGCCCCAATTGATCGTGTTCCAATATCTTTCACCGTCAGGATACTGTAAAAATACAGCCCGGGAATCTTCCAGCCGGCTCTGTTTTCTACGCAATGCCGAAACCGAATGGCCTGAAACAGCCAAAAAATACAATAAATGGCTACCCAATAATCCGGTTGCACCTGTCACAAAAACCATACGTTTACTTATTTGAATAATCGAGTCGACGACTCAACAACTATACCGACCAATGAAAACAAACCGACTTTTCCAAATGTTCGTTCAGACTATAATAAACGGGACAAGTCTGTGCCACCCGCTCCAAAACAATCCGGTCTTTGGCAGAATAAGCTTTCGCAGGCATAAAAATATCGATTCCGATTCTTACAATACGCCGGGGCTCTGTCCCCATAGTCTTCGTTATCTCCATCTCTGTACCTTCCAGATCGATGTTATGCTGACCGGCATAAATCCCCATGGTAGTCAATATACAAGAACCTAAAGCAGCAGCACACAAATCGGTGGGTGAAAAAGCTTCCCCTTTACCACAATTATCGACCGGAGCGTCGGTCATCATCTTCGTACCGCTCGCCACATGTTCACACTCCACACGGAGTTGTCCCAAATATTTTGCTTTCATTGTCGCCATAACACATTCTTTTTATATTATTACTGAAATTAGTCTAATCCAATCCTTATCTTTTTAACGAATCCTTCATTAAATCGTTATTCTTTCTATTCAAACACCTGAATCGCTTCCTTTACATGTTCAATCTTTAAATCAGGCCCGATCACCAAAATCAAATCGAAGCGCACCTCAGCCCGAATCCCTTTCGCTTTAATATAGGCATCCGTCGCTATACGGATATTTCTTCTCTTGCGGTAATCCAACAGTTCCTCGGGATGTTCTTCCGGCAAATCACGGGTTTTCACCTCTACAACCACCAACAGATCCCCTTTCAGGCAAATAACATCCAATTCCCGGTGTTTTAACCTCCAGTTGCGTTCTAAAACAACATATCCCTCCCGCACCAAATATTCAACCGCCTTCTCCTCTCCCTTCCGCCCCAAATCATTATGAGCTGCCATGATTTATTTTACTTTTTCCAAATATAAACAAAAAAACAATACCGTCTTCTCTTTCATTTACAAAAGAGTACAAATTCAAATTTAGCCAAACGCTTTTTGATTTGTGAACAAAAATGACTACCTTTGTAAGGTTTTTGGGAAAAAGTAGTTATGGCGAAGAAAAAGATTCTTTTTATATCTCAAGAGATCATGCCTTATTTACCTGAATCGGAAATGGCCCATATCGGCCGTTACTTACCTCAGGGGATTCAGGAAAAAGGCAAAGAAATCAGGACATTCATGCCGCGTTATGGATGTATTAACGAAAGACGTAACCAGCTTCACGAAGTGATTCGCCTGTCGGGAATGAATTTGATCATCAATGACACAGACCACCCGTTGATTATCAAGGTAGCCTCTATCCAATCTGCCCGGATGCAGGTATATTTTATCGACAATGAAGACTATTTTCAACGGAAACATGTGATTACCGATGAAAAAGGGTCTTTCTTCCCGGACAATGACGAACGGGCGATCTTTTTTACCAGAGGAGTATTCGAAACGGTAAAAAAATTAAGATGGGCTCCGGACCTGATCTATTGCCAGGGCTGGTTCACCGCTTTAGTGCCTCTGTATCTGAAAAAGGAATACAACGAAGATCCGATATTCGCTCATTCTAAAGTAGTATATTCTACCTATAATGACCAGTTCGGTGGCACCTTAGACCAGGATTTTCAAAAGAAAGTATTGAGTGAAAATATTACTTCGGAAGACGTACGTATCCTGAGCGAACCGACCCATACGAACGTCAATAAACTGGCTTTCGATTATTCGGATGGGATTATTTTCAATAGCTCTAATGTCGACCCGGAACTAAAGGCTTATGCGACACAAAGCGGCAAACCGGTGACAGAATACACCACTCCGGAAGAATACATCGAAAATTACGCCACCTTCTTCGATCAGATTCTGGAAAGTCCGGCAAAAAAATAATTTTATCAGTTATAAAAATAGGGAAACGATCGTTTCCCCATTTTTACCTTCTTTTTATTTCTTCATCAACGCTTGTTGCCATTTCCAGGCATTGGCCAGGGTTTCTTCGATAGGAACTTCGGCTTTCCATCCCAATTCCTGATTAGCCAGGGTAGTATCTGCCCATACTTTCTCGATATCTCCGGCCCGTCGTCCTACGATTTTGTAGTTTACTTTTTCGCCGGTAGCTTTTTCAAAAGCTTTGATCAAACCCAATACCGAAAGCCCGTTTCCTGTTCCGATATTGAAATATTCGTAATTGGCTTTATTTTTTCCGTCGAGTAAACGCCGGATAGCCACAACGTGAGCTTTCGCCAAATCGACCACATCGATATAATCCCGGATCGGAGAACCGTCGGGCGTATTGTAATCATCCCCGAAGACACTCAATTGCGGACGGATACCTGCCACCGTCTGGGTCAGGAAAGGAATCAGGTTATTCGGTACACCGTTAGGCAATTCCCCGATCAGAGCAGAAGGATGAGCACCGATCGGATTGAAATAACGCAGTGCCAATAAGTTCATGCCAGACTCTACTTTCGCAAAGTCCCGCATAATATCTTCACACATCGCTTTTGTATTTCCATAAGGAGATTCGGCTTGTTTACGGGGTGTTTGTTCGGTAACCGGCAAAACATCGGCTTGTCCATACACCGTACAGGAAGAGGAGAAGACGAGATTCTTTACTCCGAACTCACGCATTCCGGCAATGACGTTCATTAATGAATTCAGGTTATTCCGGTAATATTCCAAAGGTTTCTGCACCGATTCGCCCACAGCCTTCAAAGCGGCAAAATGGATAACCGCTTTTATATCCTGATGCCGGCGAAAGAAATCGCGCACCTGTTCTCCTTCTGTCAGATCGATCTGTTCAAACTCAGGCCGGATGCCTGTAATCTTTTCAATTCCGTCTAATACGCCGATATTGGAATTACACAAATTATCCACAATAACGACATCATATCCATTCTGTTGCAACTCCACCACGGTATGCGAACCGATATAGCCGGTCCCCCCTGTTACAAAAATCTTCATAAGGCTAAAAATTTATTGTTTTATTCTGTATTTCATGCAAAGTAAGTAATAAAATATTAAAATTGGTCGCTTCAACAGGGTGAAATTAATTTTTTCGGGTTATTGGCGGATATCCGTTTTTTTCTTACTTTTGTACTATGCATAAATTTATTGAATACATATCCGATTTGCTATTTTTACACGATTGCGTAATCATTCCGGACTTCGGGGGATTTATCTGCAACTATAAAAGTGCTTATATCGACGACGAGAGTGGTTTGATTTGCCCACCCTCTAAGGATATTTTATTCAACCGTAACCTGACCCACAATGACGGATTGTTGGTCAGTTGGATTGCCGGCAAAGAAAATATCAGCTATGAGAAGGCCACTTCCCAGCTGATGCTTTTCTGCGAAGACCTGAAAATTCGGCTAAACCAACGACAACGGATCGCTTTCGGAGACATCGGTGTATTTTTTACAGACCGCCGTTTTAATATCATTTTCGAACCCGGAAAACATAATTTTTTTGCAGAAACCTTAGGAATGGAGCCACTTCCAGTGGCGAAGGTCGGTTTATCCGATAAAATAAAACCCGCCGTATCGGGTACCAGCAGGTCAACCCAAACCCCGGATATTCCCAAATATATCAATTTAGAATCTTCCGGTAATATTCTGCACCGTCTTTTGAAATATGCTCTAGGAGCGACAGCTATCGCAGGTATCGTCATCATTACCCAACTGGATTTCTTCCACACGGCTTCCGATCCGAACCGGGATGTGAATAGTTCCGGCGTACAACCGGTCATTCCTGCTATTCAGTCATCTGCATCCGGAAAAATCACTTGTAACAAAGTAATTTCCCCTTCGCAAGACTACGTCGACTACGATCCGGTCAACGATTTGAAGTGGTAATTTTTATCAAAGCCTCTACGACAGAAAAAAGGATATATAGGGGGATGATAAAAATGAGAATCCCCTTTCCCCAAATACCTGCCGATATAATCAAACATATAAAATAGCAATAACGAATCTTATTCTCCCGCCAGCCGAATCCCGAAATCTTCAACGAAAACATCGGTAATTCACTGATCAAAAGAATAGACAGGATAAGGGCACTGCTTGCCAATACCCCCGGCTTTCCGAACAAGGTCATATAGAGTTCCGGAGTATAATAACTTCCGAAAACCAGGCATACCCAAAACAATGCATTAGCAGGCGTAGGCATACCGATAAACGAAGTGGCCTGACGTACATCGAGATTAAATTTAGCCAAGCGGTAAGCCGAGAAAGGAGCGATCACGACCGGCATGACAGCTGTAATCTGCTGCCCCAGCGTCCAGGTGGCAAAATGCAGGAAATCACCTCCCGGTAATTCTCTAACGATCAGAAAATACGCCAGAATAGCAGGAGCAACCCCGAAACTGACCATATCGGCCAGCGAATCGAGTTCTTTCCCTATCTCCGACTTGACATGCAACAGACGGGCGGTCATCCCGTCGAAAAAATCGAAAACCATCCCCACCAGGATCAGGATAGCAGCAGCGGTCAACAGTCCGTACATAGCCAGAAAGATAGCCAGCGTACCGGAAATAACATTCATACAAGTGATCAGGTTGGGGATTTGTTTTCTCATAACTAATATATTAATAATTTCAATCGATATTTCCGTAAAAACGTAAAGTCAACTCAGGATTGGCAGGTGCATTACTAATCACACTGATTAAACAAGTCACCTTCCCGGCATCGGCTCCTGATTTCGTATTCACCTTCAAAGCAGCCGCTTCTCCCGGTTTCAGTTCCTTCCGGGTCATTTCGACAGTTACCCGCTCATCGTTGGAATATATACGATGAATCGTCAAAGGAGTTTGGCCGGTATTTTTTATCTGATAAGTACAGGAAACCACTTGAGCGGCAGGAGTATGCCCGAAGTTATGATATCGTTTGTCCGCTTCAATCCGAGGGGCTGTCGCCGGATCGATATTTGTAAAGTCTTCTTCGATGAAGACCGAAACCGGCAAGGTGTATTTTTTCCCCTCGACCACCATCGTCACCTGCTCTTTATTCAATCCATATTCACCGTTCATCGCCGTATTATAGGCCGCCTTGATCGTCGCTTTCCCTTTATCGGGAATAGGCTGAGGCTCGATAGCCATTTTAATATAAGCCGGTAAGTCCGTAAAAGAAACGGCAACTGATTTACCGGCATTGTTGAAAACTCCCACAGACATACTTTTCACCTCTCCTTTGTGCACTTTCATCAAAGAGATATGCTCCAAAGGCAAACGTAAACCGGAAGCCAGCTCATAAGGATAATCATCGAGCACTGTCCGGGCTTTCCCCTCGACTGTACCTTTAATCTTCAGTTCCACTACGGTCGGTTTAGCATTCGAATATACCGTTATTGTCTTATCGAAAAATCCCGGCCGGTCTTTCGGATCGAAAGTAGCCTTCACAAACCCTTTCTGTCCGGGTAAAACCGGTTGTCTACTCCACTGCGGAGAAGTACAGCCACACGAAGATTCTACATTTTTGATCAATATCGGAGCAGTCCCGGCATTCACAAACTCAAAATCATAAGAAACAGCTCCATTCACTTCCTTAATCGTCCCGAAATCATGTGCCCGGTTACTGAAGTTGATCACTGCTTGCGAAAAAGTTGCCAAAGAGGCAAACAGAAAAACAATCGATAAAAGCACTTTCATATCACAAAAATTAGCATAAAACAACATACACTCACTCAAAAATATACATACATCAAATTCTCTTTTCTTTTATGAATTCGGAATACGAAAATAATTCTTTTTACCGAGGATTTCGATGATTCAAGAATAAATTTTAACTTCGTTAGCTCAAAACCACCTGAAAATATAGTTTGAATTGTAAATAAAGCTTTATGATAAATATACCCCCTGAGCTGCTCACGAATGCCCGAATGCATTATACCTATTTGCACGAACATCCGGAACTAAGCTTTGCAGAAGAACAGACCGCAGCCTATATCCGCCGTACTCTTGACTGCCTGCAAATTCAGTATACCAACGCAGGCCCGACAGGGATCATCGGTTTTCTGCCCGGTAGAGACACTTCCCGGACAATTGCCTTACGGGCAGACTTCGACGCCCTGCCGATCTCCGAAAAGGAAGATCATCCTCTTATTTCCCGTAACCCGGGCATTATGCATGCCTGTGGGCACGATCTGCACACGGCCGTCTTATTGGGAACGGCAGAAATACTGGCCACCCGGTCACTGCCCTTTAACCTGATGTTCATCTTCCAACACGGAGAAGAGGTTTTGCCCGGCGGAGCCCGGGATATCATCGGAAATGTTTTTTTCCAAACCCATCTTCCGGAGTGGATCATCGCTTTACATGCAGAACCGGACCTTCCGGTCGGCCAGCTCGGCATCTGTCCGGGTCAATATATGGCCTCGGGAGACGAGATATCCATCACCCTGCACGGCCCGGGAGGACATGCCGCCTTACCCGACCAATCGGCAGACCTGATCCTGATCGCTTCCCATATCGTCGTGGCTCTGCAGCAGATTACCAGCCGGAACGCCTCTCCCTTCATTCCTACCGTCCTGACTTTCGGTCATTTCAGATGCCACAGCATGATGAACATCATCCCCAAAGAAGTCCGGCTAGAAGGGACTTTCCGCACTTTCGACGAAACCTGGCGCCAGGAGGCTAAAACCCGTATCCGCCGGATAACCACAGCTATTGCCGAAAGTATGGGAGCCCAACCGGCGATAGAAATAACCGATGGCTATCCCTGCCTCTATAACCAACCGGAAAAAGCAGAGCAAGCGATCGGCATATTAAAAACAGAATTCGGAGAAAAGCAGGTAATCCGGTTGGGCCGGCGCATGACCACGGAAGATTTCGCCCGTTACAGTCAGCTCCTCCCTGCAACATTCATCCGCTTGGGCGTAAGTTCGACTACCCACCCGGCGGGGAAACTGCATACACCCGAATTCTTCCCGGACTTAACTGCACTGGAAACCGGCATCCGTACTTTATGTTCGCTCATTCTTAATAACGATTAACTATGCCCAAATTTCTGATCATCCGTTTTAGCTCGATAGGCGATATCATTCAATGTATGGGAATCATCGACGGTATCCGGGAACATTTTCCCGATGCAGAAATCCATTGGATCGCCCGAAAAGATATGTCTTCTTTCCTGGCCATGGACAAGCGCATCGGTAAAATATGGGCTTTCGATAAAGCACTCGGCCTTAAAGGCCTGTTAAAAATCGCCCGGCAACTCCGGGAGGAGCATTACGATTATATTTATGACGCCCATAGTAATATCCGGTCTAATATCTTAAGACTAAAATTATTACCCTGGTGGAGCAAAGGTCCGCATTTCACCCTGCGTAGCAAAGAACGCTGGAAAAGGTTTTTACTTTTCAATTGGGGTATCAATCGGTTTCCCTGGCCTTTCCGGGGTGTCGTTTCTTACCGGAAACCACTTTTAAAATGGGGGATCGACCGTTTCCCGGATACTTACGACGACTGGTATTTCCCGGAAAATTTCCCGGAAAAGCTGAATTCCCGTATACAGGCCCATACGATTACCCTTGTCCCTTCTGCCAACTGGATAAAGAAAAGATGGCCGGTCGAACATTGGAAAAAGCTGATCACCTTACTATCGGAATACCACTTTCTGATCCTAGCGGGTCCGGGCGATACCTTCTGCGAAGAAATCAGGACCGAAGCTCCTGAACGGGTAGAAAACCTGGCAGGTAAAACAACCTTATTGGAATCCTGCTACCTCATTCACCGTTCCCATATCGTCGTCAGTGCCGACACCGGTTTCATGCATGCCGCCGATCTCTTCCGAATCCCGACTCTGGCCCTTATCGGCCCGACCGCTTTCGGTTTTCCCACCGGTCCGACCGCCGAGATATTCGAGACCGCCTTGTCGTGCCGGCCATGTACGAAAGATGGAAGCGGGAAATGTAAAAAAAGTGTTTACCAGCAATGTATGGTAGATATCCGCCCGGAAACCATCGCAACCCGTATCCGGCAACTCCTGCCTATAAAGTGACAGGAGAGGCCGTCCGCATTTTTATCCGCATCCGGGTCTTGCGTTTTTTCAGGGTTTCCAAAGTCAGCCCCATAATCCGGGCCATGGTTTTATTATCCAACTGCATTTCACACATCAGTAATAACAACACATCCTGAGTAGAAAATCCGGCGTATTTATCCAATAAATCCCGGACATATTCTTTTTTATTGTGACTAAAAATCTCGATCAGTTCCCTAAAATACAATTCTTTCTGCTTCTTGACCAGATTCATATACTTGTCATAAAACTCAGGAATTTTCAGATTTATTTTATACTCCAGCATCAGATAACCGACATCCATCGCCGTATTGATATTAGCCAACTGTACCATATCCCGGAGCGGAATCACTACCCTGCCTTTATCCTGAACTTCCTTTTGCCGTTTCCGTTTTTTCTCCATCCAATACCACACTCCGGCCATACTCCCTTCCCCCACGACAAATCCAATCAAAATCCACACCCAAATCATAGACGATACCAATTTGAAATTATGCTCTTACAATATCCAATATAATGAAAAATTCCGTACCGACCCCTACTTCGCTCACAAAACCGATCTCCCCGCCCATACTTTCGATAATCCGTTTACAGATAGCCAACCCCAATCCCATGCCACTGGATTTAGTGGTAAAATTCGGCTGAAAGATTTTCTCCCGAAGATTTTCCGGTATACCTTGCCCATTATCGCGGATACGGATTTCCACTTTCCCCTCTTTTTTACGGACTGTGATCCTGATAACTCCCTGCCGGCCTTCGGGGATACTCTGTTCTGCGTTTTTCAACAGATTGATCAACACCCGCCTCATCTGTTCCCTGTCGGCCAATATCCGGATCCCTTCCTCCACATCACATTCCAATTCTTCTGTATTATTTTTGAAAAGTAACGAGCAGTTGCGTACTAACTCATCTACTTCGAAAGTCTCATTATGTGCCTCGGACATCTTGGCAAAATCAGAGAAAGCAGAAGCAATGGCAGCCATATTATCGATTTGCTCGATCAACATGCCGGAAACGGCTCTGAAACGTTCCTTAAATTTCTCCGTATCTTCCATCTGCAAAGAACGCAGCATAAACTGGATATTCAACTTCATCGGAGTCAGCGGATTTTTAATTTCATGAGCAATCTGCCGCGCCATTTCACGCCAGGCACTCTCTCTTTCCGATTTTGCCAGCTGCACAATACTTTCATCCAGCTTATCCACCATATTGTTGTATTCTTCCACCAAGCGGCCGACTTCATCGGCATGGTTATAAACAATTTTCTCATTTTTCCCTCCGACATGCATTTTCTTCAATTTATCGTTCAGCATCTGCAAAGGCCGGGTAACACGTTCCGCCACCAAACCGGATAAAATAAAAGCCAGGACCATCATCACAATAGCGATATTCACCGTGATGACTACCATAATAATAATATCCAGATTCAGTTCGTCATTTTGAGCGAAATAAGGGATATTCAGTATATAAGATTTTCCATTGTCCAATACCAGCGGCATATAAGCCGACATATAAGTCAGTTCGCCCACTTTCCCGTTTGCGATATAACTGGTCACCCCGAGCTTTTCGATCTGTTTCAAGGCTTCAGGATCGACCAAAGTACCCTCGAATCCATATTCAAAAATTTCCGGGCGCGAAGTAGCTATCAATTTCCCTTGTCTGGAATAAATATTGATATCGATCAGCAGTAATTCGGACATATCGGATAGCCGGCCCGTAACTTCGGGACATTTACGGGCATCCACACAAGGCAAACGCTCTAATTCTTTATTGACATATTTCAGCAATTCGATCGCTTTAGCATTATGCCGCCCTTTAAAACTCACGGTATTCATATAAATACTCAAGGCTGTCAGGATAACAAAAAGGATAAAAATCAAAGATATAATACTGTTTTTTATCCGGGCCCTCAATGTACCTTGCCTGAAATTGATATTCCGGTTGACATTAAAAAACAAACCATAGGAAGAAATCAATATACAAACGAAGAAAGCATACAACACATTCATGTAATAAAGAGCGAAAGTATTCTCATGCAAACTGATGACCAGGGTACTGTTGTTGTCCACAGGGATCAGCATATGCGAATATTTGTCTTTATTGAACAGGTCGAAATTACGGGCATCTTTACCGAATGCCGATAATTTTTTATAATACACAAAATTTCCCGAAGAAGACACCAACTCCCCGTAGCTATATTTAGCATAGGAGTAAAAATAACCGTCCTCTTTCCCATCGGCAGATTTACGGGACAGGATTTGCGGATACCCTATGCCTTCGTCGTTCTTGACTGCATCGAAACGAAGATAAAGATTTACTTCCCCGAAACGATATCGCCCGATATAAGTGACATATCCATCGAAAACACCGATGGAATAGAAACCGGAGTCGTCGATCCGGTGCCCGTTTTTACGTATAATCCATTCGAAATACTCCCGGCATCCCCATTGTTCGCGGGTATCGGTCAGCCAAAGACTGTCACCGGCACGGCAAAAAGTGATTTCGCAAGAATAATTATATCCTCTCAAATCTAATAGCTCTCCACTCAACAAAGCTTCCGCTTCCTGTTCCTCACCAACCTCGATCCATCCTTTCAGTTCCTCCGAACCGCGTATGACCCGATCGATCTCCACCAACCGCTTTTCGAAATTATAATCCCTTTCTTCTATCAGCTCGGTGGCATAGTTCATACGCTGGCGTTGCTCTTTATAGCTTTCATATTTTTTAGTCACCATCACCACGTAGATGGATAATAAAAATATGACAAGGATATAAATACTTCTTTGTATATCCCGCTTCAATAAATACCTGTTAACAGCCAGTAAAACCGTAACGATCCAGATAAAAAAACAATCCCAGAAGTTCGTATATAAACTGAACATATAACTGACCAGACTCAACAGAACACACATGTAAGTGACGACTTTAATCACCGTTATGAACGACATCATGTGCCAGAAAACAGAAACAGCACCATAGATAGTGATCACGATCACCAATCCTCCCATAATAATCGCGACAAACGAAAGAATAGAAGAGAGCCCCACAGGTACCAACTGCGCGATATTCAAATGAATATCCATATTTTCCACCACCAGATCGATGGAAAAATTGAAGAAATCGACATATAGAAAAATCAGAAAAATAATCCCACCAGTGAAAAGGTAACGATAATGCAACAGTTTCTCATCCTGGTAATTAATCCGGATATTCGACAAAGTGATATAACAAACCTGAAAAATACAGAAGGTAGTCAATAATAAATCACCGATAGAAGTAATAAATATTTTTTTAGAAAAAGTCTCATCGAAAATCGGCAGACGATAAATAGTAGGAGGCAGACGAAAGGCTTGCATAAAATAGCGCAAACCGGCCAGAAATAATATAAATCCGGCAAAATAAAGGAGTTGTCTTTTCCAGCAATCCGTATGTTTCAATACCAGATCATACACATAAAACAAACTCAGGAAAAACAGCAGATAGAAAGAAAGCAACAGATAATTGGAAGCCCGTTCTTTGTAATGATCGCCATAAACGATAAAAAACAAGCCCATACCGTCCTTATCGGTGATCAAATGTCCCTGTTCAACGGTGACTGTAGAGATTTCTACCTGCCCGATATTCTCTTCACTAATATTCAGAAACTTTCCGAAATTGTTTTTGATGTATTTACCGGTATAGGGATAGTCGTCTTTGATCCGCAATAAGGCATAATAATCGATATCTTTATATCTTTTCCTCCGGATTTCGTAATAGGTATTTCCGATCTTCGTAAAATTTCTCCCACTGGTCAGCAATTCGGATAAATGCCGATCTCCGATAATTTCGTTCGTCCAAAAGAAAACCCTGCCCTCCCGAATCCCGACAAAGATAAGATCCTCCTCCCATTCCTCGGAGTCGATATCTACGCTGTCTCTAAAAGTCGCCAATAAATGATCCGCTTTGCGTTCCTGTTCATGCAAACGGCTTTCGAAGCGTTCCACCCAGGTATTCTCATCCTGCCGATAGAAAAGATATTCCGTCAGCGCTGTCGCCATCAGCAACAACACAGCACCAAACAAAACGATAAACGCCTTCCGCTTCATATGCTCATTTATTCTACTTCCCGGTTTTATTCATGATGATAAGGCTCTCCCTTCATAATGGTCATCGCCCGATAAATCTGCTCGGCAAAAATCATCCGGACCATCTGATGCGAGAAAGTCATTTTCGATAAAGACAACAGCTCATCAGCCTTTCGGTAGACCGCTTCCGAAAAACCATAAGGTCCTCCGATCACAAAAACCAACCGCTTTATCCCATTCAGCATCTTTTGTGCCAAAAAAGCAGAAAATTCGCCGGAACCGTACTGTTTTCCCCGTTCATCCAGCAAAATCACATAATCGGTCGGCAAGAATTGTTCCAATAGCAACAAACCTTCTTTCTCCTTTTGCAATGCCTCACTCATATGTTTGGTATTCTTGACATCCGGCAAGACTTTCATCTCATACCCCACATATTTCCTCAACCGTTTTTCGTATTCTTCAATTCCCGCCCGAATATAATCCGCATCTGTTTTCCCAATAACCAGCAAACAAATTTTCATAGTTCTCTAAATCTACCCGATAAAACATTCACCCCACCGACCAGGCCATTTCCATCCAACGAAAATAACATTTTTTTCCTACATCTTTTGTATAAAACAGAAATTTATCCCTATATTTGCACCCGTCAAAAGATTCGCGGTTTTTTGGTGCATGAAAAATGCAGGTCCCATAGCTCAGTTGGTTAGAGCACCTGACTCATAATCAGGGAGTCCTTGGTTCAAGCCCAAGTGGGACCACAAAAATAAAATCCAATCATCTAAAAATCAGATGGTTGGATTTTTGATTATACATATTTGTGAAACATTCGTGAAACATGAAACGAAAATAAGCGGCTCTAACCAGCCGCTTATACACACAATAAAGGTAAATGATCAGTTTTCGGAGGGCCGTTTTGTGGATTTTTTGCCCTCCTCTTCCTCCAATTTTTTTTTTACGCTTCTGGATGTGGGAGATTCCCAGTGTCAGGATCGTGAGAATGATGTCCCATAATGTCGATCTCCAATTGGTTGACATAGTTGCCTCCTTTCTTTTTGTGCGGAGCTATTTCCGCGGGTTATGAGCCGGCCGATTCTTCGGCAATGTTTGTGACAGTGGTCTGACGGGCAGATGCGTAACCGCTCAGGGTGTTGATGGCATAGATTTGTACCTGTACTTTGTCACCGACGGCAGGAGTTCCGAATTGGGCGGTGTACTTTTCGGTGATGACAGCCTCGGAGGCTCCGCCGGCAACCGTTCCTACCTGCCGAAGTCCGTTAATGTTGGTGCTTTGACCGACAGACAACGGAGTGATCCGCACTACCAGCACGTCGTTTTCTTCAACGTTTCCCTCCAAAGTGATTTTCAATTCTGAATCTGAAAGATTTACGGTTTTGAAGTCGGGAAGTAAGCCGGTCATGTTATCCACCGGGTTGGTTAATGGCGTGGTGATTCCGATCAGTTCCAGATTCATGTTACAACGGACGTAAAGGTTGAAGCCGCTGATTTTGCCGGATATGCCATAGTAGGAGCTGGAAGCGGAAACGACTTTTGCCTTTTCGGCCCAGAGAGCACGTTGTGCATCGGTTAAGTCCTGCCAGTTCTTTGCAAAGCGGGTGAAGTTCTGACGGACTACCCGCTGGTAGTCTGTATCGGTGTAGGTCGGGGTAACTTTATTACGTACCACCAAATGACCGGCGGAATGGGCGGCGGTGATGTTGCCGGTTGAGCCAGTGAAGTCTTCAAATAATTCGTTTGTTTTTGCTTTCATGGGTGTGGATTTTATAGGGTTATTAAATGGATATTCACAATATAGATTTATTTGCAGTACCTTATAATCTGTGCGTATGGCTTTAACATGAGTGAAGGGATAATGTGCAGGATTGGTTTTGGGTGAGCGATGCCGGTGGTATGCCGGAGATATGCCAGAGGAAAGTAATCCATTTTTCTTATTATACTTTTAGCGCCGTGAGATGACGGTGGAAAAAGAACGGAGGCGGCTGTCGGCGCAATTGCAGGACGGTGGAAAAGGCGGTGCGTGAGGGTGTGATTGGCCGGATTCGTGTGGTGGGGATAGTCGTGAGGGGGGATCAGACGGAAGTGAGCGAAGCGGGACAATTGGACGGTCCGGTCCCACGTGGAGGTACGACACGTGGCCCGGTCCGGCAAATTGTGGAAGCGTTGGGGGTTGATCCCCTGCCACGACTATGGTGGTAGATGGATTGGAATGGTGCGGCGCGAAAGGATGGCACGCTGGAATGGGAGGTTGGAAAGCAGCCGGAACGGACCTTTCCAACCTCCCATTCTTGTGTATGCGATGGACGGGGCGCAGCGTGAGCGCGGGATTGGGTGAATGGGGATTTGGTGTGATTGTTTTCGGTTGTGGGGAGGTTGTGGGAACAAGCACACGAAATGAAGCGGAAGAGAGAACGGGCTGCGCGGATTAAGCCCGCGAGAAGAAGATGGCAAAAGAGATCAGGAAGATGTCGGGCGCATGGTAAAGGGAATGGCAAAGGCGGTGCGGTGGGGTGTGATGGGCTTCGGTGCGCCGTCCTCCAAAGACATGGGCGCACCAGCCGAATGGCTTAGCGGGGGCGCGGGGTATGCCGGCATAAAGAGGTGGAGAAAAGAGAACAAGTTTTTGTCCCGGCATTGCAGGACGTTGGCAGAAGCGAAGAGGGTGCGGCGTGGAGGTTCGCGGGGTATCAGGGCCGGGGATGGGACGGTGTGACGGATGGGGATGGCTGGAATGGCGGAGCGCGGTATCAGGGACTTGTGGGTTTGGCAAGGGTTGGGGTGGAGCTTTCTGGAAACATAATCTCAAATTATAGGACTTTCAAGTGTGAGCGGAGCGAACGAACCTATAATTTCGATTATGTTAGAAGAAAGCGGATAGGATAACTATTGACAAGAAGTGGCAAAGGGAATAAGAATGGAACGGACATTCTTCTATCCGCCAAACAAATCATCTATTTTTCAGATATCTAATCGTAATACAGTTTCATTCACCTTGCTATTCTCTCCAGTGAGGATATTTTCAAAAATTTCATAAAACTGTCATATAGTTTTTTGTACTCTACTGTAATGTCATATTCATCCATAAATTTTGGCAGGTTCCCCACAAAATAGAATAAACAAGCAAATTCATCAATTGTTTTTATCCGACCTATCAAGGCATTCCGCAAAATAAGTAATACATTTTCTTTTACCTGGTCTTTTGGGTAAATTTTGAAGATATTTATATCGGAGAAAACAGAGTAATAACCATCTGTATAGCCAGCAATATCTGTTATGTTTAGTTTGTTCTCCTTTATGAAATCAATACTATCAGCATCTAAAATACCTTGATTAAATCTCTCTTCACTACTTCTGATATTTTTATTATTTTCTGTAGAATCATTCAAAGATAAAGAGCATTTTAATGCCTGAAGTTCTTTAAGGTAAGGGTTGTGTTTTTCAATCGTAATCCGGTATTTGAAAAATTTTAAGAGATTAACTAATTCTTGTTTTCTATCCGAGAGAAAGAGATTTTTTATTTCATCAAATTTCACTTCTTTGGAATAACTATTCCAATAGAACAGTTGTTGATTCAGGGCATATTCAAAGAGTTCATCCGGAAAGCAGTTTATATGCTCCGCAGGTAAATCGAACCAAGTAATGTGCAGTTGGGCCGGATGATATTTTTTCAATACAATAGAAATTATATCGGGTTGGTGAAGTTCAAGATATTCACGAAGCAGATGCCTTATTCCTTTTTCTGACATGCTTTGAGTGAATACGATAATATCAAGGGCTTTTTCTATCGTTATAAATCCTTTGTCTTCATATATTTTTAAAGCTTCGGGAAGGTTTATTACCGTCATGTCTTTGCGTTGCTGATACATGGCAAAGAAGCTGGTGATATTTGCCAAATCAATTTTCTTGTTTTGATGTAAGGAAAGACGAATATAGTTGAGAACTTTAGGCCATACATTGAATGAACCTTCAGGAGTATATTTCAAAATAAGCTCCCGGAGGGTATGTGTAAGATATTCATTGGGTAATGTATCAGTACCTAAGGATAAAATTATATCCTTTGCTTTTGCTAAATAGTAAGGAGATAAATCGGCATTGACGCTTTTAAAAGGAGACAGCGCTTTTTCTAAATTTTTAATACCCTGATTTTCGTTTTTATGGATATAGAGGCAGACTGCCTGATAAAAATCTTTCAATTCATTAATTTCTGTATTATGGATATATATATTGGCTAACAGATGCGGGATGTATTCAAGAGTATCAATATTTATCCATTCTTTACTTAAAAAGCCTTTTAACCGTTTTTTCTCTACTGGTTTCAAATGCCTGTTAAAATAATTATCTTCTGCCCATACTTCATATTCTAACTTTTGGTAGAAATTATTTGTGTCGTAATGTTGTTCTGTTGTAATATTATAGAGTAATATGGGATCCTTGGTTTTATAATAGTAGTACATCCCAAAAAGATATTCAGAGCTTGTTATATCATCGTCGCTATATCCATTAAATAGTAAACATTGTACGTATGTATATAAAAATTCATTCATTGTTGAAATCTGATCCCTCATTAAGATATTTGTGATCAATGCCAGGTCGTAATATGTATAAATGCTAAAAGCATCAGCCTCCAGCTCCGGAAGCCAATGTCTAAGCTGATTATAAAATAATCGGATTGCTTCAAAATCAATACAATCTTTATAAATTCTGTAAAAACAATCTATGTCGGCATATTTCCGGAGTATTTCTACTTTCATGGGTTTATCCAAATCAAACGATGCAATACGGGATATGAACCGTTTTTCCTCGTTTATTATTGACTGGAATACAATTTGTTTTATTTTGGCAAGCCGTTTGGTGTTACATGTTCCTTTAGTGAGCAAGTATGTGTTTAGACTATCATGAAATAAAGAAATTCTATTTAGCTTAATTTCAAAAAGATAAGGATAATCTTTAATAAATTCTTTTGCAATATCGGCAAGATCTTCCTCCAAAAAAATAGAAATTTCTGATTCCGTTGTATACGAATGAGAGGTAATAAATAATGTCAGGGCTGTTTTAGTATTTACAGTAGATATGATTTTTTCATAATAATCATTTGTACTCTCCAATTTACCTAATGATTGTATTTGGCCGCTATGTTTATACTGTTCGGCAACAAACCGAACCAGAATCGGATAACCATTGGTAATGTCAAAAATATCTTTACAGACAGGATGGTCGGTTATATGATAGAGTTCATCCAACACTAATCTGGTTTCTTCAAAATTCCAATTTACTAATTGTTGTTTCTTCCAATGAATGTCTCTCTTTAAGGGACGCGACAAGACAATAACTTTCGTGGTTTCTTTTAATGTATCAATAAAGGAAACGAAATATTCCAATTCCTCCGGTCTATAGTTTTCCACATGATCAAGACCATCAATTATTACTGTTTTCTTTATACCAGATATATATTGAATGATTTCATCTTTTGTCCGACGACGTAAATCCCCAAAGAGTTCCTTGGAGATATTTGCTATAAAGTTTTTGAAAAGTAAACGCAAATCATAGTCTTTATCCTGATTTGAAACCCAAAAACGATATACCAAAGGTTGGTTGTATTCTTTTGTCAGACAAGTAACCAAATGGCTTTTTCCAATTCCCGGTTTACCCTCTATGAAGAGGATATTCTCAAATTCCAGCAATTTTCTTCCAATGTCTATCGTTTTTTCTAATAACTGGATGTTGTATATATCTATTGCGGGTAATTCTTCCTTTGTTATAATTAAATGTCGTTTATCTAATTTTTGATTGAAGAAATGGGTAATTACAGCCTCTCTTTTTTCATTGTATTTATAAAGATCTTCGATTATTTGTAAGGCTTTGTTCCGGGACAGCGAGATAATATAAAGGTTATCTTTTTTATAGGCGGGCAAACCTAAAAATGTGTCGTTATAGCTTTTGCAATCAATGTTTTTGAAAAAAAGCACATTAATTTTATCGGATAATTTATGCGGTTTGTTTTTGATTATTATTCGGTTTTCTTCCAAAGTGAGGTCTTCGAATTTTATACTATCAATATCTTTCATCTGGCAATAAACGGATTCGCCTAAAAATGATATACGGGCATCGTCAAAATTATTATTGACAATAGCTTCTATCTCTAATTTGTCGATCTGACGTTCAACATCCATTTTTACCAGTAGTAAAAATGTGATACATTGCTGGTAGGTATATCCCAGAAAAGCATTCCTTGACGGTCTCATTTTATTTGATCTTTTAAACGCATTATTTACAATGGAACCTATTTTATCTATAAAATAAATAATTTACACAGCCCCGTACAGTTATTTACTTTTGGAGTAAAGGATTTAAAAGCATCTTCAAGTTTTCAAATGTGTTACAATTTTCTTCTTTAAAACAAACAGGGGAATCTCCCCACCAGCCTTCAATATTCCGTTTGTAATACCCTTCAACACTTCGCCGCGGAAATTCAGCAAGCAGGGAGTCAAAGAAAGATTTATGTGTTTCTAAATGACCATGAGATTTGTCAAAAAAGTAACTCCAGGTATCATACAATTGGTTGTGTTCTTTTATATCAATTATTTCTATTTGATCCAAGTAACGAACATCCGAACCATATCCCTGATGAAGAAGGTTCAGGGCCTCTCTATCGGTTTCGGGTGCACTATAACCAAATATTGTCAATATGAGGGATTGTTGCAGATAGTATTTTACCGCCTGCCACTGATCACGAATAAAAATATCAGAAGTGTAATCTTTTTGTTTTACCGGATAAAGTAAAGGAATTTTTTGAAATGAATGGCCGCAAACCGGACAATGCGCTTTTATGTGCCCGAACCGGTTGTCTTGCCTACAAATTCCGGCATGTACGCATCCATGTAAGAATAAAAGTTCCGGTAAGTCATCCGTTATCTTTACTACCCGGTTATAGGCCTGTAATAAAAGGGGATCCCAATTAAAAGTTGCAATAGCGTCTTTTTTACGCAAAGAGATAATGAGGAGGTCATATATGGTAGGCTGATCCGGTAAACAAAGTAAATCAAAGTGATTAAAGATTCTCTCTTCTAAAGCCAAACGTATGTTTTGGCAATCATTACGTTCATAAAGTTCTGAATATATATTTTCTAAGTTTTTGCTGTTTGTTTTTAATTGGATATTTTTAAACAGATCATTTAGTTGAAGCTCACTTATGAAGTTATCCATTACTGAAGATTTCCGGCCATATTTATCTCCAGCGGGAATAGTGGCTATTGTTGCCCCTGCGCCCAGTATTACCAAATGAGGTCTTTGTTTTAAATGTTCGATATTAAAGGACATTGTTACAATTATGGTTCTAAAATGAATGCTGAAAAACTTATATCCGATCAATGATAAATTGATCCGGTTTATACGTTGTAAGATACAGGCCTTCTACTTGGGTAATAAATTCTTTAATTTTCATTGGCAGGATAAATTCAGAAAATTATAAACTGATGACGGTTGACTTTTCAAAATTTAGTAATTCCTTATCTCGCATCGTTTTTCCAATTCTGCTTTGAGCATTTGTTCGCAATAATCATACCAAGCATCCACCTGCTGTTTTTCCTTCTCTTTTTGTTCGTCAGATAACCTTAGCTCTTTTTCAATATTTTGTTTGTCACGAGCTTTCATAAATTCAAATGCTTTCCGGATTTCCTCTTCCGAAATACTACCATTTTGATTTACCGCACAATTACAAAGGAAATTGAGTAATTTACTGATATTTAGACTATCGTTTATCATTTGATACGAATAAGTAGTCAATTCTGCATAATTAATCATAGCTGAATTTTATTGTGTTTTTATTTGTTGTTTCTATTCAATTATTTTATTTAATGGCTTTTCAGTTAGTTCAAAGTTTCTTTCGCATTCATAAAACTGAATTAATGTAAAGATATTGTTTTTTTTGATAAGAAGAAATTTATGGCGAATTCGCCATAATTAAAATCCAAACAGATGGGGACGGAGGGGTGTGTCACTTTAACAGTTTGCGGTCATTAGCGTCTCCGGTTTCCAATATGCTCATTTGATGGATAGCAATTTGGTTTAGTTTTATGAGCCGTTCACTTTGCGGTATTCCTTGTTCGATAAAAACTGCGTTCAGGTTCTCCATGTTCGACAAGCAAATCAATTCGTTAATCGTGGCGTAATCCCGGATATTTCCTTTGAGTTCCGGATTAGCCTCGCGCCATTGCTTTGCCGTCATGCTGAACATTGCCACGTTCAGCACATCGGCTTCGCTGGCATAAATGATATTTGCCTGAGCTGGCGTCACCTTTGCCGGAATAAGGTTTTGCCGAATGGCATCCGTGTGGATGCGGTAGTTGATTTTTGATAGTTCCCGCTTTGCCGACCAGCCCAGCAATTTTTGCTCTTCCGTTTTCAGCCGCTGATATTCTTTGATTAAAAGTAATTGAAATTTTGGACTAAGCCACATGCCGAAATGGTAGGCAATATCCCTGTGGGCATATGTACCACCGTATCGCCCGGCCTTTGAACGAATGCCCTGCGCATTGGTTTGTTCAATCCATGTTTTCACCGATAGTACAAAATTGTTGCTTCCGGCGGCGTTTTTAATTGTACCGAATTCGGTACAATTAAAAACGGGATTATAAAGCATTTCCCATTCACCAAGGTATTCGATTGTACTCTTCAGACTAAGCCAACGGAAAATAATATGTTCCTGCATTTGGCTTCGGGCCATGTCTGTAAGACTGATATAATCTTCCTCATTGTATTTTACGATTGAAATATCGGTGTCTTGTACGGTGATTTTTGTCATGCAGCAGATGAATTGACGTTTATTGTACAAAAATAAACTAAAATCCTGATAAAGACACAGAGGAATGGGGCATTTGTGTTACAGAAATTTTTGTCTTTAAGTGTTTGGTAAGATGAAATAAAGTTGTATATTTGGGGTGCATGTCATTAATCAGAGAAGCAGTGAACCTGCTTCAATTTCAGTAGCGGGATTTTTTATGTCCGCTAACTTGATACACGGTTCCGTACCCCCGTGGGGAGCATTAATGTGCCCCCGGCTTCTCTGAGGTGACATGCAACGGGAAAGGCGGAACCGTCTTTTTTTCCGCCCTCACTCCAAATATCAAAAGTTATGAGTACCGTTGATTTGACACCGGAGAAAAACAATGGGCCGCAACGACTGACGAAAAGTCAGAAGCGATTGGCAAGGCTGTTTAAAATAACCGGGAAACATGCTTTGGCGAGCAAAAAAAATTATTCAAATTACAGGGATGTGCTGGATTTTATGCAAGATGATACGGGAATGATGGAAACGCTGTTGGGGACGCTGGAATGTTCGTGGACGGACTGGCGGAAATTCAAAGGGCTTGTCATTATTATATCATTCATGGCGGGTGCAGCCAGGAGGAGAAAGAACGGGTTGGCTGGGCTATCGGAAAATGGACGGTAATGGCGGCAAAAATCGGATCGTTTTGGCCATTTGATTTCGGAAAAGCTGTACTATTATGAGCAGATAAGCAGCGAGCTGGAGGAAATTATGATGATAAAGGCTAAAAACGCAGTGGCTTAGTTATTCACCCCCTAAAAACAGAAAGTTATGGCAAAGATTGATATAAGGGAAAACAGGGCAGAAATGCCGGAAAGGAGAAATGTATTGAGGAAGGTGATCAGCCCGGCAGTGGCCGAGGTGGCCGTGGAGATCAGGACGGAGACACCGGAGGTACATGACCTAAAGGTCAAAGTTTACTTGAGGAAGGAAGAAAGGAAGTTCCTTTTTTACAGTTGAAAGGGAAATGGATGAGGGAAGCCGGGATTGTGGAGGATTCGTATGTGAGCGTGACGGTGATGGAAGGGGTGCTGCTGATCCGGAGGGTACGGAGCAAGGTGGGATGATAAACGGATGATGTTGGAACGAACAGGTATGAATGTTATCAAACGGAAGGCTGTCCGAAAGAGCGGCCTTCGTTGTGTGAACCTTTTATGAACCCTTTGTTTTTAGTGTACAATTGTACCTTTTCCTGTGGTTCCTTTTTTCTCCAGCCATTTTTCCAATTGCCATAAAGTACGGGGCGCCGGTGTTTATCCCCAGAGGCAGACAAATTAAAACTTATACGCCGACAGGACTCAACGGAGCTACCTTCCAAACGAAATACGGTGTGGCCGGACTGACCAGGCCATCATACAAAAAAGGATTCATAGCCGAAGGACTCAATGAAGCAGGGCTTTCTGCGGGCCTTTTCTATTTCCCCCGGAACGGAACCTACTCCGCCTACGACCTGACAGAAAACAACCGCACTGTCAACAATCTGCAACTGGTAAGCTGTGCTTGCACTATTTTCTTCTGTCGACGAAGTTAAAACAGCCCTTCCTTCCATCCGGATTATCGGTCTGGACAAGCCCGGTTCCACTTCCACCGTCCACTGGCACATAAGCGACTCCAGCGACAGACAGGCAGTACTGGAAATTGTAGACGGCATCCCCCATTTTTACGATAACCCCGTAGGAATATTGACCAATTCCCCCGGATTCGGATGGCAGCTCACCAACCGAAACAATTACATAAACCTTTTTTCGGGAGGAGTAGCCCCCACGCCCTAGGCAACCTCACGCTGACTGCTTTTGGGGCAGGATCGGGATTTTTAGGTCTGCCCGGAGACGTCACTCCGCCTTCCCGTTTTGTCCGGATCGTTTTTTACAAAGCAACAGCCTACAGGCTTTGAAACCGTCCTCCAATGCTTCCACATCCTCAATAATTCCGATATTCCCATCGGCATAGAACATCCCGTTGGTAAATCCCCCGACATTCCAAGTGCCACCCGGTGGACCTCGGCCATCGACCTCACAAACCGCAAAATATATTACAAAACAACCTACAACTCAACCATCCGCTGCATCGACCTGAAAAATATCGATTTCAACACAGTCCGATACCAATCGTTTCCCCTGGATAAAACCCGGCAATAGCCCATTGAATACCTGCAATAGAATAGCCTCAAGCCTCCCGCCAATCCCCGGTCACACCCACCCGGCTTATAATCCCGGTACGTGTACCTGGGATATTGCCTGGTGTTATACAGAAAAATCATGCAGTTTGACGCAAGAAAGCAAGGCAACCCAATAGCCTTGACAAACATCACCGACGAAAGGAAAAAATTGGATCTTTGCCAAAATCGAAACCGACAGTTTGCAGTGGCAGGATATTATGGTAAACGACAACGGTGAATGGCAGGTTAATTTTGACTTATATACCCGGCGCATAAGTTAAGAAGAGAATACCTGCCATAATGTTATACCCCTTCCCCGGACGTGTTCCTGCAAATTTATTCTATCGGAATATAAATCTCCGTTTTCAGCTTTTCCGGAGCCGTGCAGCGGGGATCACTCACATATTTTTCAAAACAGTAGTTGCCCCGGGTCTCGAAACCTCCTTCTGCCAGTAACTCCCCGTAAATTTTATCATAGGCCGCCCCTATTTTACAGTACTCACCAATATACGTAAACGCGACGAAACGTCCGCCGCCGATGGTTTTTACGCCGATATCCCCGTTGGGTCCGGCAGGTTTGCAAATGCGGATACATACATCGCATTTCAGGTTTTCTTCGGCCGTGATTTCGGGATTATCGTGGTATAAAGCCAAATGTTCAATACCTGCCGAGAAAAGTCCCTGCCGCTTGATCTCCTCCCACATCCGCATATACATCGCACTGTAATCCACCTTTTTATAATCTCCCGTGGCACTGATGTACAGAACCGTCTTAGGTTCCTGTTCCACGACTTTGGCACGGCTGAGCTTCACTTCAGCCTTCGGTTCCCGTGTTGTCATCATCTGATAATTTTTGGTTAAACGATACATTTTAGGAGAGATACCGAAAAGTTTACAGAAAGATTTGGTCAGCGAGGACGGGGTGTCGTACCCCACCCGGTAGGCAATATCCGCGACGGGAAGATCAGTATAACGCAACAGCTTCGCCGCCGTTTCCACCCTTGTGCGTATAATGAACGCTCCGATCGGTTCTTTCAGATAAGCGCGCATAATGCGGTGAAAATGAAACGGCGAGAATGCCGACAAGACGGCAAGACGACGCATATCAATCTCCTTGTCGAGGTGCTCCCGGATATACATACACACCCGGTCCACCCGCTGCCTGTAATCTTCTTCTGTTGTCAATTTCTTTTTCATCTCTGCGGACAAAATTATACCAAACCGAGCACAATCACTTTTCCAAAATTGCTAATCTCCGGATAGCCCGCAGTGATGTGTATTTCGGGCAATCCGGAGGGAACCCTATCACAAACGGACGCTTACCCGGTACTCTCCCCCCTGCGATTCCCTGTATTCCTCCGGCACAGGAATACCGGAATGTCCGCACAGCAAGCACACATCGTGGACGTCATTTTTGTCCCGCTTATATCCGCAATGAAAAAGTACCTGTTATACCCGGGGCATACCCTGTTCTACTCCGGCGCTAACTCCGTCACGTCCGCTAAACAAATAAAAGCGGTTCCCGTCTCTGTCAACACTTGCACGATTCCCTCTTCTATTTTTCTCATGGCACCAACTTAGTGCTTCCTCCCCCCTTTAAGTTAATTCCATTCCGCATGCCAAAAAGGAAATAGCCCGCAAGACACGTCCTCGGGGGCTAATAGCCTTTTACCCCCATCGAAGTACCCCCGATCATAATCAATGCCTGCGGAATCAACAGCCAGAAACTCGACAAAGGCAATAGAATATACCCTACAACCGACACCAACAACAAGCTATACCCCAGGAACAAGGGCACAGGCTTCTGCTCCTTACGGATATAATACTGCAATGTACCCCCAAAAAAGGAGCAGTATCCCGCCCATAAAAAAAACAAAAGCGTATGCCCTTTCCGCATCATTCCCGATGGAAGCGGCAAATCCGTCCATGATGATGTCCCCCCCCGTCGCCATCAGAATACCTTATCATTAATTGCAGACTCATACCTTTGTTGAATATTAAAAAGTTTTTTCCAACTTTCCACTAAATCATCATCTTTGGGACCATTGGGTTTATATCACTAACTCCTAATCCCCTTTTTTAATATCATTTGTTAGTGCCGGTTCGTTTAAAAGTTAAATGTAACCTATATTCAGGATAATAAACACATCGATGTTTAACCAGAGTACAAGCATGCCCAATCGGTACAAGATTATCAAAATTAACCACAAGATAGGGATATTGTTCTTTACACAACCAATGACCTATTTCTCGTCTGGATTGCCCCTGCAAATCATAAAAACTTTCCAAAGCACAAAACGGACATACTTCAATACTTTTATTTTCAGCAATAAATTTATCAATAAAATCTTCCAACCCGGTCGAAAAATGATCATTAAATTTTGGGGAACGCAATGCATTTTCCCATAAATAAACAAACAGATTCTTCAAAGGCTGCTGGAAGGCTGCCGGGAACTTCTTCAAGCAGACAGCTTTCAGACCGGAATTGTTCTCGCATAAATCAGCCACCCTGTTGGTATCCCGAATGGCAGCCATCACCTCTTGCTGCTGTTTCCCGGTCAGTTTTTTATAAGCCTGAAACAAAACTGTATTCGCCATCATCAGATTGACAGCCTTCACGACAGTCTCTCCATCTTCCGGGTCCAAACAGACAGCACGTAAATAATGATCTACGGCATTCATACTCCAGCCTATCCGGTTGTAACAATCTCCGATCCGTTTTAATAAAATGACATTTGTCGTGTCTGTCTGATATAAACGATCATAGATTCCGATCGCCCGAACAGTTTTACCTATCTGCTGATACAAACGGGCCAGCTGATAATTGACAAAAAAATCCAGAGAATCTTCTCCGGCCAATTGTTCATAGATATCGACCGCTTTCATCGTCCGCCCCGCCAAGGCTGCTACCCGCGCTAAAGCAAGCCGGGTATCCCAATCGGAAGAATCCCGCTCCAACCACTCCGAATAACAGCGGAAAGTTGCCTTATAACGCAACATCCCTTCATTGGCTTTACCTTCAAAAAAAGCAAATCGGAAGATTCACCTTCTATCCGGTATAAAGAATCGACACCTCTTAAAACCTCATCGTAATGATTCCGGTCCAACTCTCTTTCTAAAATTTGCCGACCGATGTCCTGAGCATAATTTCCTATAATACAAAACAGGATTCCAAGAACGAAATATATCTTTATTTCAATAGTTTTGATATTCCATCACAAATAAAGAAAGATTTCAACGATAAAACAAACGTTTCAACTAAAAACTTAGTTGCAAAAATATTTCCCTTAACGGACTAACAACAAAGCTCCTTTTTTAACATATTTCGGAGGATTCACCTTCTCTCTTCCTTTGGCAGTAATCACATAAAAATAAGTTCCCGGGCTTGCATATTTACCCCCGATACGTCCGTCCCAGCCTTCCGAAGGGTCGTTCCATTCGTAGATTTTACGTCCCCAACGGTTCAGAATCACCCCTTGGAAAGATTCCAGGGACAAGGCTTTCACCTTAAAAATATCATTCTTACCGTCTCCATTGGGTGTAAAGACATTCGGGACATCCAGCAAAGATTCGACGACATTTACATATTGTATATCCGAAGTATCCCGGCAAAAATTTCCTTTTCCATGGATGGCTACGAGCATTACCTTATACCGTCCGGAATGCTCGTAAGTATAAACAAAATCTTCCGGCGTCCGGATCTGATTTCCAATCAGGCTATCCTCGGGCGATAAGACCATTCCGACCAAATCGGTCGTATCTTTATACAAATACCATTCATAAGAAGAAGCATTTTTAGAACCGGAAGCATCGAATTCTACTTCTAAAGGCGCCTGTCCCATTTCATCGCCGACTTCCCCGACCACATCCACCGTATTTCCCAGAGTCAGTTCAGGGACAGCCTCCGGGATCATCGATTCGTAAGTCACTTCGTTACTTTCCCATACGAATCCGAAACGATCCTTGATCCTAATGCGGCAAGACACATCTTCGGCACAGCCGGCGACAGCCTGACTTAGATCTTCATACCGATAGTCATTCATAGAAGACAATTGCCGTTCTTTGCCATCCCAATCGACCCAGTAATCCACATTCTCTCCACCGGGAAAACCGGCAAAATCGGGAATATAAAGATAATCGATATGAATCGTAATATATTCACAATCCAGTACATCGGTCAAGGTAATTTTAAAATCCATAAAATCATAAAACACATAAAACCGTTCCTGAACCGTATTCACCCCGTCCTTTCGGGCAGTAAAAGTATAGAGTCCGTTTCCCAGCAAAGGGACGGTCAAGCGGGTAGAATCCTCATACGGAGCAACGGCCTGAGGGGAACCCTCGTAAGTCCAGCCGAATTCCCAACGATCTCCTCCCGGCACAAAACTCACCTGCCCTTCCGGAACCGCTCCGCCCTGGGTCTGACGGATAACATACAGAAAAGTTTTACAATACTTACATCTCCACACACTTTGACGATTATCCTTGCAATATTACTAAAAATCCCCGGTATTTTGTGAGGCTGGAGATTAATTTTTAATTTTGCTACGGGAAATAATCAATCATTATCGTCGATCAAAAATTTATTCAGGGTGAATTTTATCAATGAATTAAACAGCAGTCAGCAGGAGGCGGTCATCAACACAGAAGGTCCTTCATTGGTCATTGCAGGTGCCGGTTCAGGCAAAACACGTGTATTGACCTACCGGATAGCCCAATTGCTCAGTCAGGGAGTGCCGGCCTATAAAATTCTGGCCCTGACCTTTACCAATAAAGCTGCCCGTGAAATGCAAAAACGAATTGCAGAGTTAGTGGGCCAGGAAATCGCTGCCAACCTGTGGATGGGAACTTTCCACTCGATTTTTTCAAAAATCCTGCGATTCGAAGCCGAGAAATTAGGCTATACATCGAGCTATACCATCTACGATACCCAGGATTCTAAAAATATGATCAAGGCCATCGTCAAAGACATGAAACTGGACGATAAGATTTACAAACCGAGCACAATCCTCGGACGGATTTCGATGGCGAAAAACAACCTGATCGTCGCTCAGAGTTATGCCCAATCTTCCCGCATTTTATCCGAAGATACAGCCGGCAAACGCCCGTTATTGGGAGAAATCTACAAACAATACCAGCAGCGTTGCAAACAATCGGATACCATGGATTTCGACGATCTTTTGCTGCAAACCAATATCCTGTTCCGTGATTTCCCGGACATTCTGGCCAAATATCAACAGAAATTCAATTATATCCTGGTCGACGAATATCAGGATACCAATTACGCCCAATACCTGATCGTAAAAAAACTTTCGGACCGGCATCATAACATCTGTGTAGTCGGGGATGATGCACAAAGTATTTATTCTTTCCGGGGAGCCCGGATCGAGAACATCCTTAATTTTAAAAACGATTATCCGGAATACAAGCTATACAAACTGGAGCAAAATTACCGGTCGACGACCACGATCGTAGATGCAGCGAATTGTGTGATCAGTAAGAACAAAGAACAAATTCCCAAAAAGACCTTTTCTCAAAACGAAGAAGGTGAAAAGATCAAGGTATTGCGGGCCTTATCCGATAAGGAAGAAGGTTTCCAGGTCACGAATGAAATCTTCCGGCTAGCCAATTACGAGCAGCAGGAATACAGCGATTTTGCTATTCTCTACCGTACGAATGCCCAGTCGCGTATCTTAGAAGAAGCCCTCCGTAAACGGAATATTCCTTATAAAATTTACGGCGGCCAATCTTTCTACCAACGGAAAGAAATCAAGGATTTGCTGGCTTATTTCCGGTTGACCGTGAATCAGAACGATGAAGAAGCTTTCAAACGGATCATCAACTATCCCCGTCGGGGAATCGGAGATTCGACCGTAGACAAAATCCGGGAAATCGCCGGGAAATATCATGTCAGCCTGTGGACCGTACTCTGTAACCTCGATAAGGTGGCCGGCGCTTTCAACAGCGGTACCCTTTCCAAATTACAGAAATTCGGTAGTCTGATCGAACGTTTCCGGGAACAGATAGCGAATGAAAATGCGTATGACGCAGCTGTTATCATCGCCCGTTCTTCCGGTATCATCGACGACCTTTCCAATGACGAAACACCGGAGGGCGTATCCCGGAAAGAAAATATCCAGGAGCTCCTGAACGGTATCAAAGATTTCAGTGAAACCGCCTATAAAGAGGGGAAAGACGATAAATTACCGGCCTTCCTCGAAGGAGTAGCGTTGTTGACAGATCAGGACGGAGATAAAGAAGGGGATCAAAACAAAGTGACCCTCATGACCATCCATGCATCGAAAGGACTGGAATTCAGCAATGTATTTATCACCGGTCTGGAAGAAGAACTTTTCCCGGCCCAGCAATGTGTGACCACTCCTGCCGCCCTGGAAGAAGAACGGCGGCTTTTCTATGTCGCTCTCACCCGGGCAGAAAAACGGGCTTTCATGTCGTTCGCCACTTCCCGTTACAAAAACGGCCAAGTGGTATCCTCGCGGCCTTCCCGTTTTATCGGTGAGATCGATCAGGAATTCCTCGAAGGATATATCGCGATGCGGGAAGAACCCTCAGGTTTCAAATTAAAAACTACGACAGCTATGTCCGGTTTACATAAGCCGGCGATCACTTTGAATAAACCCGCAACAATAGATATTCCGGCCATCGACCGATCGAAACTCAAACCGATCGACTCCAATCAGGTCGTTCCCGGTATGATCATTTTCCATCCTACCTTCGGAGCCGGAAAAGTGGTCAACCTGGAAGGTTTAGGCGTACAAAAAAAGGCAAAAGTGGTCTTCCGTGAAGGGGGAAGCCGGACTCTTTTGTTAAAATTTGCAAAATTATACATTCAAGCAGACTAAAAACTTCCGTCAGAACACTAAAAAGCGTATATTTGCCTCATAATCTGAAAGAGATACCTTGAAATCGCTATTTTACAGAATAACGATTTTCGGATTGCCTTCAACCCGGAGAAATCCGGTTAAAGTCTGCAAATAAATAAATATTTTCTTTATATCTGGTAAAAACAACGTACTGCGATTAAGAAACACATAGTATTTTTATGGAATATAATACCCAAAAGAAAAAATTATTACTTCCTGAATATGGACGTAACATACAAAAAATGGTAGATTACCTATTGACCATTGAAGACCGGGAAGAAAGAACCAGAGCCGCAAAGACAGTAATCGACGTGATGGGAAATCTTTATCCTCACTTACGGGACGTTCCCGATTTCCGGCATAAACTTTGGGATCATCTGGCCATCATGTCTGAATTTAAATTGGATATAGATACTCCCTATCCTCTCCCTTCTCTCTCCAAACTACAGGAGAAACCGGAAAGACTGCCTTACAGTTCGAATCACATCAAATACAAGCACTACGGCAAATTAGTTGAAAAACTCATAGACAAAATCAAAGAGCTGGAAGATCCGGAACAAAAAAGAGCACTGATCGTTCTGACCGCCAACCACATGAAGAAATCATTCCTCACCTGGAATAAAGATAGCGTCGAAGACGAACAAATCTATAACGACATCAACACCTTATGCGGCTGTACCGTTATCTTACCGGAGGGTATGACTCTTTCCAATCCGAAAGATCTGTTACAGAAAAAGAGCAAGCCCAGTTCCAATAAGCCGATGAACAAAAACTACCAGAAGAATAACAATAACAACAATAATAAAGGCAACAATAACCGGCAATATTACAAAAAGAACGGGTAAAAGATGCAGGTAGTCACCATACTGGGAAGCAATTCCGGCAATAAACGCCAGCTTATAACAGAAGCCATTCGAATATTGTCATCGACAGAGCAATGGGTAATGGCTTCGTCGTTTTACGAAACAGCCCCCTGGGGCTTCGAATGTGATGAAAACTTTCTCAACCAGGTCGTTGTTTTTCAAACCCGGTTATCGGCCTTCGATTTTTTACAACGTTGTCTCGAAACAGAAAAACGCTTAGGACGGATCAGACTTGCCGGCGGACCCCGCTATTCTTCCCGTCCGATCGATATCGACCTGTTATTTTATGATTCTGTCATTCTGAATACGCCGGATTTAATACTTCCTCATCCCCGTATGCAGGAACGCAATTTTGTACTGACTCCTCTGGCAGAAATCTTACCGGATTTTGTCCATCCGGTATTTCAGAAAACAATCGCCACCTTACTGCAAGAATGTCCGGATAAGCTACAGGCCCGAAAACTTCCGGACTAATCTTGCTTCGAAGCTTCAGCAAGCAAGAAAATAAACTGGATGAATAAAACTTTTTTAGTTACAGCGATTACATAAGTTACCATGGTTTCAACGGTTAGACTTGACTTTTAAAACTTTTGTAACCGTTGAAACCTATTTAACTACTTTAAAAGTAGGTTTATTTTTTTCTATCTATTCCGATTTCGGGTTTTATACCGTCAGACCGGTTCGCCTGGACCGGTCCGGTAAGGTTTTCCTTCACTGACCGGCGGAACTCGCTTCGCTCAGACACCACCGGTCGGGCGTTCGGAAAACCTAACCGGATCCTCGTTCCCGCTCCAATGGTCTTCCGGCATAAAACCCTGCATCTCACGGCAGAGCTAACCGGCAAAGAAAATACAGCCAGAAATTTGCAGTAGCAGGAAGCCGGACCGTCCGGATTATTTCCAGTGAGAATAAGCTTTCTTAAATCAAGACTAATCTGCAATTCAGTGATAACGTTAGTCGGAGGTGATCGGGATTGGTGACCATTGGAGCTCTGGCGAGTGTCGTCTTACTTTTTCTGAACGCCCGACCGGTGGTGTCTGACGAGCTTGCGAGGAGTTCCGCCGGTCAGTGATAGAAAAAGCCAGACGACCGACAGAAGCGACCGGGTCGACAATTCCGATCACCGAAGACGAATAAGTAACGACAGAATAATTCTACCTTTAAACCAAGTATCATCCGATCCTTCGGATCTCTGCACCGATCGCATTCAATTTTTCATCGATATGCTCATACCCCCGGTCGATCTGGTCGATATTATGAATTGTACTGACTCCCTGAGCCGATAGAGCGGCGATCAACAGAGCAATACCGGCCCGAATATCGGGAGAGGTCATTTTGGTAGCCCTTAACTGTGATTCGTGATTCTGTCCGATGACTGTCGCCCGGTGGGGATCGCAAAGGATAATCTTAGCTCCCATATCGATCAGCTTATCTACAAAGAACAAGCGACTCTCGAACATTTTCTGATGAATCAACACACTTCCTTTAGCCTGGGTAGCGACCACCAGGAACACACTCAGTAAGTCGGGTGTCAAACCGGGCCAGGGCGCATCCGCAACCGTTAGAATCGAGCCATCGATAAAATCCTCGATCATATAATGCTCCTGACGCGGAATATACAGATCGTCTCCGCGTTCCTCGATCCGGATACCGAGACGGCGGAAAGAATCGGGAATGATTCCCAATTGGCGTATATTCACATTCCGGATGGTAATCTCCGAACGGGTCATCGCAGCCAATCCGATATAACTTCCCACTTCGATCATATCGGGCAGACAACGATGATGACAACCTTTCAGCTCCTTTACTCCCTCTATGGTCAGAAGATTCGAAGCAATCCCCGAAATCCGGGCGCCCATCGCATTCAGCATCAGACATAATTGCTGGATATATGGCTCACAAGCCGCATTATAGATCGTAGTCATTCCCTCTGCCAATACCGCAGCCATAATAATATTAGCCGTACCTGTCACCGAAGCTTCGTCGAGCAACATATAACATCCCCGTAATTTCTCAGCCGAAGCCCGGAAGCAACCTTCCGAACTATTATAATCGAAAGTAGCCCCTAATTTCTCAAAACCCAGGAAATGAGTATCCAACCGCCTCCGGCCGATTTTATCTCCACCGGGCTTAGGGATCAATCCACACCCGTAGACTGCCAATAGTGGCCCGAGAATCATGATAGACCCCCTCAGACTGACCGCTTTATTATAAAAATCTTCCGTTTCGAAATAATCAAAGTTGATATCCGAAGCCTTGAAGACAAATTCTCCATGTGCAGGGTGTCCGACCTGTACGCCCATCCCCTGCAATAATTCGATCAGCTTCAAAACATCCAGAATCTCAGGGACATTGGATAGGGTTACCTCTTCTTTGGTCAGTAAACAGGCACAGATCACTTGTAATGCCTCATTTTTAGCTCCCTGAGGACATAATTCCCCTTTCAGTCTTCTTCCTCCGGTAATTGCAAATTTACTCATATCGCTTATTTAAAAGAACGGCAAACGACTGCCGAAAAACAAACTATCCATATCAACAAACTCTGTATCAACTTCTAATCGCCAATCATCACTCCTAAACCGCCCATCAATTTAAAATCCGATTCAATCATTCAAAGTTATCAAAAAAGGCGTAAAACAAAAATAACTTCAATTTTATATTGTCTTAAATCAATTATATGGTTACATTTGTAGGTATTGTAATAAATATTCAAAATATTCGGAGATGAAGAGCTTTTTGAAATATACCCTGGCGACTATTGTGGGTATAATGATTGTCCATGTTATTCTGTTTTTTATTTTTATCGGGTTTATCGGAGCCATCGCTTCTTTTTCAGAAAAAACAGTTACTGTAAAAAATAATAGTATCTTAACTATTAAACTGGAAGGAGAAATTCTGGACCGGACTTCCGACAATCCGCTCGACAATATCGATTTTCTCTCATTCACTCCAAAGAAAAATCTGGGATTAAATAAAATATTAGCCAGCATACAAAAAGCAGCCAAGGATTCGCGTATCCAGGGAATTTATCTGGACCTGACCGAAATTCAGGGAAATTTCGGAGCCCTGGCCTTTACTCAGGAAATCCGGAACGCTTTACAAAAATTCAAGGAAAGCGGAAAGTTTATTTACAGTTATTCGAATCTGGGATATTCCCAAAAAAGTTATTATCTGGCTACCGTTGCCGACAAAATCTTTGTAAACCCCGAAACACCTTTGTTGTTAACCGGAATGAGCAGTAGCATCTCTTTTTACAAAGAGACTCTGGCCAAACTGGGCATACAACCCGAAGTAGTGAAAGTCGGTAAATTTAAATCGGCCGTAGAGCCTTTTATCTCCGACGAAATGAGTCCTGCCAACCGGGAACAGGTACAGAAATACCTCGATTCTTCCTGGGGGACGATTGTGAAAGGAATTGCAGAAAGCCGGAACATCCCCGTCGATTCGATCAATGCCCTGGCGAATCGTTTCGATTTCTACACTACCCGCCAATTTCAGGATTTCGGTTTCTTCGACGGTGTTCTCTACGAAGATCAGATGCTTGCCTTATTGAAGGAGAAATGTGGGGTAGGAAGTTCGGATCCATTGAACCAGATTGCTCTGACCGATTATCAGAATGCCTCGGTTCCGGAAGTACCGATCGAATTTAATAAAGACAAAATTGCCGTCGTATATGCTTCCGGAGAAATCGGACTGGAGCAAAAAAATAATACCATAGGGCCGGAGCTCGCAAAAACAATCCGTAAAATCCGGGAAGACAATACTGTGAAAGCCATCGTCCTGCGCGTAAACTCACCGGGAGGCAGTGCCCTGACTTCCGACATTATCTGGCGGGAAGTCGAACTAGCCACACAAACCAAACCGGTGATCGTTTCTATGGGTAATGTAGCAGCTTCAGGAGGATACTACATTTCGTGTGCAGCCGACACCATCGTCGCCGAACCGACGACTTTGACCGGTTCGACCGGAATCTTCGGTATGTTTTTCAGTGGCGAAAAACTGATCGAAGATAAGATGGGAATCCATACCGATGTAGTCAAAACCAACGATCACAGTGATTTCGGCGGAAGCTATCCCCTCCCTTTACCGGTCAGTAACCGGGCTTTAACTCCCTACGAAAGGAATGTACTGCAAAACTATGTCAATCAGGGGTATGAAACCTTTCTGAGCCGTGTTATGTCCGGCCGCGGTTTAACCCATGACGAACTTCATGCCATCGCTCAGGGACGGGTATGGACCGGAGAAGATGCCCTGAAAATCGGTTTAGTAGATGTGTTGGGAGGATTAGAAGATGCGATTCGGATTGCGGCTCAGAAAGCCGGTATCGAAAAATACAACCTGACGGAATATCCGGTAGTAAAAAGTCCGATAGAGGAATTATTCGCCGAGTTTACGACAGAAGTAAAAGCACGCCTGTTGAAAGAAGAACTAGGCACTTTCTATACGACTTGGGAACAGATGAAAAATAAGGTAGAAAACCAGGGATTACTGGCACGTATTCCCTATGATATTGCATTCAACTAGCAAGTTCACGAGCTATTTATCAACAAAAACCACGGCCATGGCATTTGTCAAAATAATATTGCTGCCGCTCAGTGTTATTTATGGTGTTGTCACCGGAGTACGTAATTTTCTTTTTCATATCGGAATCCTGAAATCACAAACTTTCAGGATTCCGGTTATTTGTGTCGGTAATATCACTGTAGGAGGTACCGGAAAAACGCCTCATACAGAACTGATCATCTCGGAGCTAAAAAAGAAATTCCGGGTAGCCTGTCTTAGCCGGGGATATAAACGCAAGACCAGAGGCTTTATCCTGGCCAACGAACATTCTACCGCCGCTGAAATCGGAGACGAACCGATGCAGATCAAAAGTAAATACCCGGATATTCTGGTAGCTTGTGATGGTAACCGAGTGAGAGGAATCCAAAAACTTCTTGCCTTACCGGAACCTCCCGAAGTGATCCTGCTGGACGATGCTTTCCAACACCGATATGTACAAGCCGACAAAAATATCGTTCTGATCGATTATAACCGTCCGGTACACGAAGATTGTCTGCTTCCGGCAGGCCGGTTAAGGGAAAGCGTACAAGCACTGAAGCGAGCTGACTATATTATCGTCACTAAATGTCCTAAAAGTATCCAACCGATAGAAAAGAGGATTTTATCCAAACACTTAAAGATAAAGCCTTATCAACAACTCTTCTTCACCACCCTGGAATACGGTAAGATCAAGCCTCTTTTCCCGCAATACGAATCTATCGTACCGGACCGAAGTAGCAGTATCCTGTGCCTGACAGGCATAGCACAACCCGGTCCTTATATCGATCATTTGAAAACTTTCACCTCGGATATCACCGGAATCCGGTATCCGGATCATCATCATTTCTCCAAAAAAGATTTTCAGCAGATTGCCCGGGCTTTCGAATCCATCGAAAATCCGAAGAAATATATATTCACCACCGAAAAAGATGCGGTGCGGCTGAAAGCTTGTCCCTTACCCGAAGAATTGCAAAGGGTGATTTATTATATTCCGGTGGAACCCGTATTTATCGACCAAGACGATTTACTATTAAACGAAATATCAGAATATGTTAGGAAAAATCAAAGATAGTGCAGCTTATATTTCCCGTTTTCTGGAAGGGGAAAAATATCGGATCGGTATCATCCTGGGTACAGGATTAGGAGAATTAGGCAAATCGATAGAAATAAAACATACGATTCCCTATGCCGGAATTCCTCATTTCCCGGTATCCACCGTCCAAGGACACAAAGGAAATCTATTAATCGGGAAATTCGGCGGGAAAAACGTAATCGCAATGCAGGGACGTTTTCATTTTTATGAAGGTTATCCGATGCAAGAAGTCACTTTTCCTATCCGGGTATTACATGAATTAGGCGTGAAGTATCTCTTCGTTTCCAATGCTGCCGGTGGTGTCAACACTCAATTTCTGGTGGGCGACCTGATGATCATCACCGACCATATCAATCTCTTCCCGGAACATCCGCTGCGAGGGAAAAACATCGACGAGCTCGGGCCCCGCTTCCCCGGCATGACCGATGCTTATAGTCCCAGAATCATCCGGCTGGCAGAAGAATGCGGAAAAAAATTAGGTATTCCGTTACAGCACGGTGTATATGCCGGCCTGCAAGGTCCCTCTTTCGAGACACCGGCAGAATACAACTGGATCCGGGTTATCGGAGGAGATGCTGTAGGCATGTCCACCGTACCCGAAATCATTGTAGCCCGCCATATGGGTATGGAATGTTTCGGTATGTCGGTAATCACCAATAGTACGGCTTCACCGGAACTGATCAAAACCAACCACACCGAAGTTCAGGACATCGGCAATACAGCCCAACCCCGCATGACCGCTCTCTTCCGCGAGATTATTGCAGAGCTGAAAGAGAGTTGATGAGTTTAAAGAGTTACTGAGTTTAAAGAGTTGTAGAGTTAGTAAGTTATAAGGATATCAAGTTAATTCAACTCTATAACTCATTAACTCTTTTCATATATGTATGTCCTGCCCGGACTCCCAAAGAAAAAATAGAAAAGCTCAAAACCCACTTCACCGTGCTAGCGCTGATCCGGTCGACAACCGACAACATCATCGCCCGCTACGTGATGAGTTACACCTATAGCGACCGTTTCGAAAAGGAACTGGCACGTGTAAAGAAAATGGCAGAGATCTTACCGGATAAAGGGGAAAAATACCTTCGGGAAATGAACAATAAAAAACACATCCCCCCTGGCGCCCCTCTACCGGAAACGATCCTTGAAAATGTACGGGGAGAAAAATGTCAATTGTCGGACCTGAAAGGGAACTGGCAAATCCTTACAAGAAATACTGGAGAATCTGAAATAGTTCAGGCGATAAACAACTCGATCACGGGCACTAAAATGGCGGTCATAATGCCCATCACACCGATGGCTAATCCGCTGATCGCTCCTTCTACCGCTCCCAGTTCCATGGCCTTGGCAGTCCCCAGACCATGGGCTGCAGAACCTAAAGCCAACCCACGCGCAATCCGGCTTTTGATTCCTAAACGCTCCAGAATAAAAGGACCGACCAAGCCACCGAAAATACCGACGACAATCACCACCACGGCCGCAATGGCCGGTATCCCTCCCGACCGTTCAGCAATACTCATCGCGATCGGAGTAGTCACAGACTTCGGCTCTAACGAAGCGATCAAAGCATGATCGGCACCGAAATACCGGGCAATAAAAATCACGCTCAATACCCCGGTTATACAACCGACAAATACCGAAGTAATGATAGAAACAGCATTTTCTTTCAATTGGGCGATCTGTTCGTAGAGTAAATACCCTAATACGACAACTGTCGGTCCAAGCATAAAACTAATTATCCGGCTTCCTTTTTCAAACGACTCGTAGGAAATCCCCAGGAAATGAGTGATCAGCGCCAATACGGGTATAGATACCAACAACGGATTCAGGATACTCAGTCTTGTTTTTCTGAACAACCATACAGCAGCGAGATACACCCCGATCACCAAGGTTAATATGAATATTTCGGAATTTAATAAAACAGTCATAAGCCAAACAGCATTTACATTTCTAAATCAACGGTCTTCCGCCCCTTTCCGATGTTTCTCAAACCATTGTTGTATCGAAGCCACGACGACGATCACCACCACCGTACTGACGGCACAGGCCACCAATACCGCCTGCCAATACTGAGATAATATATCTAAGGCATTCACAATCCCAACCCCGGCAGGAACAAAAAACAAAGCCATGTTATCACAAAGAAACCGGGCAACAGGCTTGATACGTTCAGGCTTGACCCACTTCAGGCATAAAGCGGTAAACAACAACATCATCCCGATCACACTCCCGGGAATAAAACCGTTCACCAGCCATCCCACCAACTCGCCGAGCGCAAAAAAGAAAAGTACAATAAAAATACCTGGTAACATAGTTAAAGTAAAAGGTAAAAGGCTATAAGCTAAAGGCTAAAAGCAATAAACTAAAAGCAATGAGCGGATTAGCTTCGAAAACCGATACAAAAATATAATATTCAGCCCAAAGTTATGCTCCATCCGATTATTTTTGTCCCAGCAATTTACGAAAACGTTCGTCCTCCTTAATCGCTTTCACCCTCCAGCCTTTAGCTTCTAGCTTTTAGCTTTTAGCCTCTAGCCTCTAGCCTTTAGCTTTTAGCCTCTAGCCTTTAGCTTTTAGCCTCTAGCCTCTAGCCTTTAGCTTTTAGCCTCTAGCTTATTGCTTTCAGCTTTTTAACCTCTAGCTTTTCATCCCGATCCCTGCCCCGAACCTCCCCGCTTTCTCCCCTTCTCTCCGATAGGAGAAGAAAAGGTCCGGATGACAGACCGAGCACATACCGGCCACTTCTATATTTTCATTTTTCACCCCACATGCCAGCAATTCTTTACGGTTAGCTTCCCACAAATCCACCTGGTATTTTCCCGGTTGCTTTCCCAGACCAACGATCGCCTGATTACCGGGAAATAACTGTTGAAACACCCGGGCCACTTCCTCTCCGACTTCGAAACAACATTTCCCGATCGAGGGGCCAATAGCCGCCACTACCCGTTGGGGATCACATCCGAAATGCTCCTGCATTACCCGCACGGTTACCCCGACTATTTCTGCCGCTGTTCCTCTCCATCCGGCATGTACTGCGGCAACCACCCTTTTCTCCGGTTCGAACAGGAGTACCGGGACACAATCGGCAGACAACACCATCAGACATATCCCCGGCTGATTCGTCACCAAAGCATCCGTTGCCGGAATACGGCTTTCCCTATCCAAAGCCCCTCTCCCGGCTTCCTCAGCCGTAACGATCCGCACTGTCGCCGAATGTACCTGCCGGGCGGTAATCAGCCGCTCTACCTCAAATCCTGCAGCTTCCGCCAGGCTCCTGCGATTATGCTGTATGATCTCAGGATTTTCCCGATCGGAAAATCCGATATTTTTAACTCCCGAAGAGACAAAATGCATCAATTCCGGATAAGCGGATAAATTCCGGAACCGATAAAAAGGGAAATCCCCGCTAAGCAGTTTCTCCATATCCATTCATTTTAGATCGACAAAATTAGCCCAAGTTCGGATAATCCCCAAAGTTTAAGCTCCAAACCGTCATAAAAGTAAACTTTCAGCCGATTCCAACGTATGTTTAAGAAAAAAATATGTTACAGGACTATTTGACATTAAGGCAAGCATACCTCACCCGACCCGACACCCGGACTCAGATACATCAAAATTATGTCCGGAATTTGTTTTTATACGAAACTTTCCGGTTGGGCGGACACAACCTTCCACCGACAATATTCGAGAACATCGTCAGTACCGGTAAACCTCAATCGACAGAGACAACCCGTCAAGCCTACGATCTTTGGCAAGCCTGGCAATATTGTGAAAAACAAGCAGCCCTTCGCCAGCCTTTAGACCTCACGTTTGTCAGAGCGGTTTCTGCCCGTATCATGAAGCATACCGGTGGCGAAACGACTACTTCTGTGGGACGTTACGATACTTCGTTAGGAGATTTCCGCCTCGGCGAGGATTATGACGAAGTATACCCTTTGGCTGATTTCCGTAAAATCCCCCTCCTGCTCGACAATCTGTGCCGGACTACCGATGTACAACTAACCGAAGCCGGTGTAAGCGAGAACATTAAAATTGTGGCCAACTTCATGTACGATTTTATGCATATCAAGCCATTCGGTTATTGCAATCTGGAAACCGGTATCCTGCTCATCAACTTTTTGGAACTGAAAGAAGAGCATCCCCTGCTCATCCTGTTTGCCGACGACCGGGCAGAATTACTCAATGCCCTGAAACGGGGAAAAATCAGTGAGACACCGGAAACCCTCGAAGCATTTATCCTGCATGAACAGATTAAATTCTTCAATAGGGAAATTTAAAAGTAACTCATTCAAAACCAGCATCGAAAAAAAGTCTTCATTTTTCTTTGTAATTAATAATAGATGAGCTATCTTTGCCGTCCGATAATGGAAAGAATAATTATAAAATTTTACATACAATGAAAAAGGGCATACATCCTGAAAATTACAGACTGGTAGTATTTAAAGATATGTCTAATGGCACGACTACCATTACTAAATCAACTGCAGCAACAAAAGAAACCATCGAGATCGATGGTGTAGAATATCCGTTGGTAAAAATGGAAATCTCCAACACTTCACACCCGTTCTATACCGGTAAAGTGAAATTGGTGGATACTGCCGGTCGTGTAGATAAATTCATGAACCGTTACAAGGACCACATGGAAAAAAGAAAAAAATAATCGTTTCTCTCTAAATGAAATAAAAAAAGCGAAAAGAAGACTTTTCGCTTTTTTTATTTCCTTCCCTCTATTCCCTAAGCAAAATCAGCATTCGGAACAAAATGCTCCCTACTCAATTGTGGCACAGGATTTGTGCTATAGGTAATGAATTCTATTTTTACACAAAACATTGACAAAATGTCAGTTGTTACTCGTATAAAAATTTATAACCATAAAACAAGAGAGGACGAATAAATGGATAAAATAAATCTGAAAGCAGTGTTATTACAGAACATGGGAGAAGATTCGGCAGATTTCCTACCCATCATGGGGGACGAGAAAGAACTGCTGAATGATAATATGCAGATTCCTGACACACTGCCAATTTTACCGCTACGGAATACGGTATTATTTCCGGGCGTAATCATTCCGATCAACATCGGACGGGATAAATCTTTAAAGTTGATCAAAGATTCCTACCGGCAGAGTGCCCTGATCGGAGTAGTTGCACAAAAAGATACCAATACTGAAAATCCGGATATAAACGATCTTTACCAGATCGGAACAGTAGCTTCTATCCTGAAAATACTGGAAATGCCGGACGGAACCACCACAGCCATCATTCAAGGCAAGAGAAGGTTTTTATTGGAAGATATCCTTTACGACGATCCTTACCATGTTGGGAAGATCAGTTTGAAAAAAGAAGAAGGGGTACCTGAAAACGATCCGGAATACAATGCGATAGCAGAATCGTTGAAAGATATGGCTTCCAAGATCGTCAAATATTCCAGCCATATCCCTAATGAAGCAGGTTTTGCGCTAAAAAATATCGAGAGTATGCTTTTTCTGATCAACTTCATCTCTTCGAATACAGATGTAGATTATCAGAATAAACAAGAGTTGCTGGAAATCGACAACCTGAAACAACGGGCGATCAAACTACTGGAAATCCTGAGTAAGCAGGTGAGTTTACTGGAATTGAAAAACGATATTCAGAAGAAAGTAAAAATGGATATCGACAAACAACAGCGCGAATATTTCCTGCATCAACAGATGAAGACCATACAGGACGAACTGGGAGGTAATCCGACCGACGAGGAAATCAAAGAACTGGAGGAACTGGCCGAAACGAAAGAATGGAACGGGAATGTCCGGGAAATTTTCAACAAAGAGCTGAACAAGCTGAAACGGTTGAATCCTTCTTCCCCCGATTACTCGGTACAATCCAATTATTTGAGGGAAATGCTGGACCTGCCCTGGAATCACCTCTCGGAGGACAACCTGGATCTGGAACATGCACGCCAGGTACTGGATGCCGATCATTTCGGACTGGAGAAAGTAAAAGAAAGAATTTTAGAATACTTAGCGGTTTTAAAGTTAAAAGCCGATATGAAATCGCCGATTCTGTGCCTCTACGGCCCTCCGGGAGTAGGTAAAACTTCCCTGGGAAAATCTGTAGCCCGGGCCTTGAACCGCGAATTTGTACGGATGTCTTTAGGTGGATTGCACGATGAATCGGAAATCCGGGGACACCGGAAGACCTATATCGGAGCTATGCCGGGACGAATCCTTCAAAGTATCAAAAAAGCAGGAACTTCTAATCCTGTTTTCATTCTGGATGAGATCGATAAAGTGGGTAACGATTTCCGGGGGGATCCTCAATCTGCCCTGTTGGAAGTGCTCGACCCGGAACAAAACGGCAGTTTTCACGATAATTTTCTGGATATCGACTATGATCTGTCGAAAGTGATGTTCATCGCCACAGCCAATGACCTCAGCACGATTGCAGGTCCTTTGCGCGACCGGATGGAAATCATCGAAGTGACGGGTTACCTCATGGAGGAAAAACGGGAAATCGCCAAGCGGCACCTGATTCCGAAGCAATTGGAAAACCACGGAATTACGGCCGGGCATGTAACGATCCCAGACGAGATCATCGACCTGATCATCGAGAAATATACCCGCGAATCGGGCGTTCGTAGTCTGGACATGACCATAGCTAAAATTATGCGCCATGTGGCCCGGAAGGTCGCTATGAATAAAAAATTCACGATTACGCTCGACGAAAATAAGGTGAAAGAATATCTGGGAAGCCCGATTTTCTCCCGGGAGGAATATCAAGGGAACGAACTACCCGGTGTCGTGACCGGATTAGCCTGGACAGCCGTAGGAGGAGAAATTCTCTATATAGAATCGAGCTACAGCAAAGGCAAAGGGCATCTTAGCCTGACCGGTAACCTGGGAGAAGTGATGAAAGAATCCGCTACTTTAGCACTCGAATACATCAAATCGCATGCAAAAGAGATCGGGATCGACGAAAAGATGTTCGAAGAAAACGACATCCACGTCCATGTTCCGGCTGGAGCTGTTCCCAAAGACGGACCTTCGGCAGGGATCACCATGGTTACTGCACTAGTATCCGCCCTCACCGGCCGGAAAGTGAAAAAAGCCATCGCCATGACCGGAGAAATCACCCTCCGTGGCAAAGTATTACCGGTAGGGGGAATCCGCGAAAAAATCCTGGCCGCCAAACGAGCCGGAATAAAAGAGATCATCCTTTGCAGTGAAAACAAAAAAGATATCGACGATATCAAAAAAGAATACCTGAAAGGGCTGAAATTCCACTATGCGGATCATATCAAAGAAGTGCTGGAAACAGCGCTTCTAAAAGCATAAAGGAATCTCCTGTGAGACCTATGGTTTTTAGTTATAACGGCGATAGCAGTCCGACTTGACTTCTGAACCGTTGTAACTATTTAAAAGTATGTTTACAAGTATAAATATATATAACTACCTAAAAAAAAACTCATGGAAAATCAAGAACTGCAAACCACCCGGAATCAATCGATCGTTACAATCGGTGATTGGATCATTACGATGATCCTGATGTGTATTCCTTTTGTGAATTTTATTATGTTATTAGTCTGGGCTTTCAGTGCCGGTACTCCTGTCAGTAAAGCCAATTGGGCAAAAGCTACTCTTATCTTTATGCTGATCGGATTTGTATTGGTGATCCTGTTTTGGGGAGCCATCGGCGGACTACTCTTAAGCAATATGTAGACACACGTAAACTCAAATAATGATATTAAGATCCCCGGTCTTAATATCATTATTTGAACCGATATCCTACAACTACCGTATTTCCTTCCTCCCCCTGCTCCCGGTAGATTTTCATGAGATCGGGGTGAGCCCGTCGGTAGGCCTCCCATTGTTCCTCATTCAAGGAGGCTTTCAAGCGGTCCAGCATCATACAGTAATCAGAAGAGGGAAAATAAAAATACATATAATCGTCGCACTGACGCATGCCCGGGTTCCAGTTATGGTATAATCGCAACACTGCATTCGGTTTATATCTGAAATTTCCCACCGACAACAAATCATCGTCCACTAAATCATAATTACAGGTTACTTTTTTCAACTTATCATAAACCAATAAATAATATTTTTGATTCACTAAAACTACAATCAAAACATATTTATTATTTTCCGACATCTCAATTACAGTCAAACAATTATCTGAATACCCAGCCTTTCCGCATAGACGAAAGTTTTTAAAAGAACCTTTATCTAAATAATAACGTAAGGTAACCGTATCTTCCGAAACCTGATAAATACTATTGTCGATATCAGAATAATAACAAAAGGTATCATTCACTACATACGACTTATTCCTTACAGCATATTTCCCTACCTTCTGACCTGGGAAATAAGAAATTTTTAACTGTCCGCTCTTCCAGTTTACCAGATTCACCAAACATTCCTCAGACCGATATGTCGATCCACAAATAGGTGTGTTTAGATATACTGCACAACTATCATTCAGCATCCACGTAAAATACCCCACTCCATATTCATAAGAAGGATGCTCGGATTTCTTCTGCCAAAGCAACGTTCCGTCCAAAGCATAGCAATGAAAACCCAATACATCCCCGGCTAATACATTCGAATCAGGGGTCAATACAATTTCATGCGGCAAATAAAGATATTCATCCGGTCCACGGCCAAACCGGCCAAGAGTGTGCTGAAACTCACCGGCAGAATCGAATACGCTCAAGGTTACCACATCAGTCATGCCCTCGGTCACTATGGAAGTCGCAACAATCCGATCCCCCATTTTTACAAAGTCTCCGATTCTATTACATACGATCCCTTTAAAAGTCAGCACTTCATATCCATCGAAAAGCTCGGACATCTTCAATGTCCGGGCTTCATCAGGCTTAAAACGAATAACCGGTACCGACTCTTCCTGCATACTCCCGGAAGAACATGCCACCAAACAAAGCCCTATAAGAAAAACAATCGAAAAACGATACAACATAGGATTATTCTGCTATGAATTGACACTGAGGCCCCCAAAAACCTTGGAAACAAACGCAATAACCATATACTGTCGTTGCATTTTCACCGTTTTTTTCAAAATATCCGGAGATACAATACTCTTCTTCAGGTACATTTTTATCCCAAGCCCATATTTTTTGTTCGGCCCAGGCCATCAAAACAAAAAACAAGGCTATTCCTATCAAAACGAATGATTTTTTCAATGCTGTTTTCATAATACAAATGGTTTAGATTAATAATTGCAACATATTAATTTATATTAATAAAAACAACTATTTCTAAATAATTTATCAATAATGCCCGAAAATAAAAATTTTCCAGTGATTAAAGTCCGATAATAAAAACCACTCCGAAGCTGATATCCAACCAATTATAGCGCCACCGGCTATCGGTCACCCGTTTGTTGGAAACTTTATCCCTCATATACACTTCTTTATATTCCAGGCTCATCAAGCTAATATCCAAAGCCAGATACTCTTTGAGCCGCGCCCATAAGCCCGGTTTCAAGGTAGACACCCATAATTCGTGTTTTCCATCGTGTCCTTTTTTCAGAAAGCTTTTTCCCCAGCCATATCCACTGGTTCCCTGCAGGTATAACCGGACTCCCCCACGAGGAGCATACAGCCGGAAAAATCCACCTGTCTCCAGTGTATACTGGTGTCCCTCGTCATCCATCATATATTCGTAAGCCAGATCGGCTCCCAAGGCGATATTATTCGTCACAAAATAACCTGGCGAAACAATGCCTTTGATGGTATATCCCAGATTGACAATCTTCCCGTCATAGGTCACTAATTTCCCGCCTCCGGTGTAATTCAACCGGGCTCCGATCGTCATTTCGCCTCCATATTGTGCTTTGAGGGTCATACCCAAGCATAAAAATAAACCGAAGAACAGTATTTTCTTCATGATCTGTTTTATTTACCTGCACAAGCTATTCATTCAAGCTCTGCGTCAACTTCTTCACCAGCTTATACTTATTAAAAAATTCCTTCAACACAACCCGCAGAACCGTATAGGACGGAATCGCCAGAATCATTCCCAAAATACCGGCCATACTACCGGCCATCAAAATCACCAAAAATATTTCCAAAGGATGGGCGTGTACACTACTCCCATAAATAAAAGGCTGAAAAACAACATTATCGATCAATTGAGTCAACAACATCGCTATAGTCATATAGATCAACAGCGGCAGCATCTGATCGTAAAAATCCAGCCCCAAATTCAACACGACTCCCACAGCCAATCCGAAAAATACCCCGATCATAGGCCCGATATACGGTATCACATTCAAAACTCCGGTCACCAAACCGATGACAACCGCATTACTAAAGCCCAAACCGACAATCGTCAGTCCGATCGTATTCAAAGCCATAACCCCCAAAACTTCGAGCAATAATCCGACAAAATAACGGACCAGTAATTTTTGTATGGAATCCAAAGCATTCCGGGCCTGTTCTTCGAAGCGGGAAGGAAGCACCGCCATCACCATCCCTGAAAACAAGCGGCTATCCTTCAGAAAGAAAAATAAAATAAACGTAATGGAAAAGAGAGCGACAAAAATATCCGTCATCGTTCCGGCTACCGTCCCGAACCAGGTTTTCAGCTGACCGACATTAAACACTTTACTCAATAAATCCGTCACATAAGCATCCACATCCTGATCCTCATCCATCAAACCGTAATGCTTCATAAAATGTCCGGCATCCTCGATCGGGATTTCCAATTCGGAAACGATATTAGACACACTTACATTGCCCAACGACTGAAATTCACGGATAGCGAGCGGGATAATGGTACTAAAAAAAAGAATAAATAATCCCCAAAGGCAAATCACCGTGATTCCGGCTTTCAAACCATCAGGCAAACGATAGCCCCGGATCTTCACCCGGCCTAATAAATCGATAATCGGCCTGCCGATAAAAGAAATGACAGCTGCCACTAAAATATAAACGATGACAGAAAAAAAATACCAGGAAAAGAAAATTGCCCCAGCTAATGCGACAATTCCTAACACATATTTGGTGACTGAATTCATTCCGCTCCCTTTTTTCAATTGCTTTTCTCCTCTCTTAATTTTCCAAAAATAAATAAAAACCTTTGATTATTTTCTTAAATACCTCAATTTTTAAAAAGATCGATCAAAACCGGAAATGAAGGGGTTTATCCTGTCTGTATTCCATAATATCTCCACGGATCCACCAACTTAAACACCCAAAAACTCTTTGAACACGATAAACTTTATAAGCCTCTGCCCCCTCTAAACCGATTTTTTTTTTAAAGATTCAGAAAAAGAGCGAAGAAGATTAGGTTATTTTTAAAAACCTTTATATCTTTAATACGTTAATTTTAGATCGAAACAAACCGTTTAAAAACATGTTCATACGCCTTTGGCATATCTATTATGATGGTTTCAGCCATTTACCCAAATGGGGAAAAATATTGATCGCAATAGTTGTGGCCAAACTATTGGTCCTGTTTGTGGTATTTAAATTCCTGCTCATGCCGAATTATCTCAATACGACCTATACGACGGAACAGGAAAAAAGTAATCATGTACTCAACGAATTAATTACCAAACCTTAGCTTATGATATCAGAATTAACCACTACAACTTTGGTCGAATGGTCACGCTGGCAATTTGCGATGACCGCCATTTACCATTACATGTTCGTACCTCTCACTCTGGGGTTATCCTTTCTACTGGCTATTATGGAAACCATGTGGGTCAGGACCGGTAAGGCCGAGTGGTTGAATGCCACCAAATTCTGGATGAAGCTTTTTGCAATCAACTTCGCCATCGGTATAGCTACGGGGCTGATATTGGAATTCCAATTCGGTTCCAACTGGTCGAATTATTCCTGGTTTGTCGGGGATATTTTCGGAGCTCCTCTGGCCATCGAAGGTTTGTTCGCTTTCTTTCTCGAAGCCACTTTCTTCGCCGTCATGTTCTTCGGCTGGAACAGGGTAAGCCGTCGTTTTCATCTGGTTTCCACCTGGATGGTATTCATCGGTTCCAACATTTCCGCTTTGTGGATCCTGGTAGCGAATGCGTGGATGCAAAACCCGGTAGGCATGGAATTCAACCCGATGACAGCCCGCAACGAAATGTCGGATTTCTGGGCGGTACTACTCTCACCGACAGCCATGAGTAAATTCTTCCATACCGTCACCTCGGCTTATACGCTTTCGGCTTGTTTTGTCGTTGGAGTAAGTGCCTGGTTTATTCTGAAAAAAAGACATTTCGAATTTGCCCGGAAGAGTATCCTGCTGGCCTCCGTTTTCGGCTTCCTGAGTATCATCGCTACGATCTTCACAGGCGACACCAGTGCCCAGGATGTTACCCGTACCCAACCGATGAAACTGGCTGCTATGGAGGGACTCAACGAAGGAGGGAAAGGAGCCCCGTTTACCTTGATCGGCTTGACTTGCACCGATCCTCAATTACCGTCCGAACGTATGAAAACGGTAAAATACGGTATTACCATTCCTAAACTTTTATCCTTCCTGGGGTATCATGACTTCGATGCCTATGTGCCCGGTATCCAAAATATCATGGACGGCTACACCTCCGAAGACGGAAAAGTATATCCTTCTATAGAGCAACGCATGGCCAACGGCCGTCTGGCGATAGATGCACTGAAAACGTACAAACAAGCTGTTAAAGACAAAGACGATGCGCTGGCTAGCCAATCTTTACAGACACTACGGGCCAACTTCCGGGATTTCGGTTACGGCTATCTCAGTTCGCCTTACGACACGATCCCTCCTGTTCCTCTGGTATTCTATAGTTTCCGGCTGATGGTAGGTCTGGGCATGCTATTCGTTTTGTTGTTTATCTGCTCCTGGTGGTATGCCAAGAAAAGAAAATTCGAAAAATTCAAGTTCATCCCCTATCTGGCTATCGCGTGTGTTCCGTTGGCATATATCGCTTCGCAATGCGGATGGATCGTAGCTGAAGTAGGACGTCAACCTTGGGTGGTACAAAACCTGATGCCCACGAATGTGGCCATCACCCGCATCGCTTCGGGTTGGGTTGTCACCACCTTCTGGATGTTCGCCATTTTGTTCACCTTATTATTGATTGCCGAGATCGGAATCATGTTCACCCAGATCAGGAAAGGGGTAAAAGAGTAAAAAATGAAAAATGAGGAAACCATAACGGCCTGAAAAGTTATAGTCCTCACAAACGATAAATAATAATGGATTATGGATTTAAATATATTACAACATTACTGGTGGATCTTGATCTGTATATTAGGAGGTTTACTGGTATTCTTATTGTTTGTACAAGGAGGACAAAGTCTTCTTTATACCATAGGAAAAAATAAAGACGAACGGGATTTGATCGTCAATACCCTGGGACATAAATGGGAATATACGTTTACCACATTAGTGGTATTCGGCGGAGCTTTCTTCGCCAGTTTTCCCCTATTCTACTCAACCAGTTTCGGAGGAGCCTATGTCGTTTGGATGCTGATCCTCTTTTGTTTTGTCTTGCAAGCGGTATCTTATGAATACCGGAATAAAAAAAACAATTTTCTGGGCAGTCGGACTTACGAAGTATTCCTGATGATCAACGGATTCGCTGCGCCTCTTTTGTTGGGAGCCGCTGTAGCTACTTTCTTTACAGGTTCCCCTTTCCGTCTGGGTGTAATGCATGATGTCGAATGGATGACACCCTGGCGCGGTCTGGATGCCTTGTTCGTCATCACCAACTATTTCCTGGCTTTAGCCGTTTTCTTCCTGGCACGGACATTAGCAGCCCTTTATTTTATTCTTACTATCGATGATCCGAACATCCGCATACGCAGCCACCGGCAAGTGAAATTCAATGCCGTACCGTTCGTTCTCTTTTTCCTGTTGTTTATCGGTTTTATTTTTGCCGGTGAAGGGTATGCAATCACCCCGGAAGGAAACATTGCATTAGTACCCTATAAATATTTTTATAACCTGATAGAAATGCCGCTGAATGCCTTGATATTCATTATCGGAGTAGCAGGAGTACTCTACGGCATCATCCGAAACTGGATATTTCCCCGATGGACGAAAGGAATCTGGTTTGCAGGAGCCGGAACGGTATTGACCGTTATCGCTCTGCTGATTCTGGCAGGTTTCAACCAAACCGCCTTTTATCCCTCATATGTCGATCCTGATTCCTCACTGACTATTTACAACGCTTCTTCGTCCTTATATACCCTGAAAGCGATGTCCTACGTATCTATTATCATACCTGTAGTAATCGCCTATATCTGGTATGCCTGGCGGACGATGACCCGGAAAGCCATCGACAAGCAGGAATTAGAAGAAAGTGAAAATAAATATTAATCCACCGATCCCTCCCAGGGAGGGATCGGCATTATGCCGCACAGGCAATGCAAAAACTTTTAAACCATATCCGGTGCCACGATCCTCGTTCCCCTAACTAACCGGATAATTCAGTACCGATGATACCATCAAAGAACGGGAAATGAAAAGTCTGAAAACCGATCTCACCCTTTTCTGATTTTCACTCAAAGCCTTATCTTTGCGCAACTGAAAAATTCATACGTTCATGAACAGAATTAAAGGTATCCTATATGCTATCGTCTCCTCTTCGACTTTCGGACTGGCCCCTTTTTTTACGCTGACCCTACTAAGCTTCGGCTATTCATCTTTTGAAGTATTGACCTACCGTTGAGGGATCGCTTCCCTTTGCCTGATCGGATTCGGCCTATTGGCCGGGTGTAATTTCCGGTTAAGTAAAAAGGATTTCGGGGTCGTCTTTTTGTTAAGCCTGTTTCGGGCAACGACCTCATTCAGCCTGGTGATCGCCTATCAGAATATTGCCAGCGGTGTAGCTTCGACAATTCATTTTATGTATCCTTTAGCTGTAGCGCTGGCCATGATTTTTTTCTACCATGAGAAAAAATCCGGCTGGGTCATTTCGGCAGTACTCCTATCCATTCTCGGAGCAATCCTCTTATCTTCAGGCAATATAGCAGGTTATAACGCCAACGTGACGGTAGGTATTATTTGTGCCTGCATCTCTATTTTCTCTTACGGAGGTTATATCATCGGAGTCCGGAAAACACGGGCTGTAGCGATCAACTCCACCGTACTCACTTGTTATGTCATGGGATTAGGGGCGTTGTTTTTCATTATCGGCGGGTACCTTACAGAAGGCATCCGGTTAGAAACCCAAGGAAAGGTATGGCTTTATATTCTAGGCCTGGCTTTACCGGCAACCGCTATTTCCAATATGGCCTTAGTCAAAGCAATCAAGCATATCGGTCCCACATTAACTTCGATCTTCGGAGCGATGGAACCGTTGACCGCTGTTTTTATCGGTATAGTTGTTTTCCATGAGACTTCAACGATAGGCGGTATTTTAGGCATGCTACTCATTATTATAGCAGTCTTCATCGTCGTCGTCAAAGAAAACCGGAAGTAAAAGGAAAATAACCTTAGGAATCCGGAATAAAATCGTAGATTTATACCTGTAATATGTATATCACTGCCTAAATTCGAATCAAGGCTTAAGGATTCTTTTAACAGAACTTTCAGTTTACCCGACTGTCGGGTAAACTGAAAGTTCCTAAACAACAAAATCCTATTTTTGAGTTCAGTATTTCCGAATCGGCGTAATCACCACCTGGAAAGTATAGTCCTGATAAGGCAACAGATAAGGTTGTAACGGCCAGGCACCCCAGCTATTGATACATCCCAATCCCATTTGTTTCAGGTCAAAAGACAAGGTGGTCAATCCACGTGGTTTCAATTCTCCGGAATGCCGCTGATCTTTGTCCCAACCGTCATCCAGGTCTTCCGGTAAATAATTCAAAGCAGAGGCTGAGAAAGGAACATCCGAACGAATAGCCAAACCACGTCCATCGATATCGGTCAGTTTCCACCAACGGATATCCGATTTCGTACCGGATTCCTGCGGACGGATATAAGGATAATACTGATCTTTCACCAACTGACGGTAACGGCCCAAACGCTGACTCTCATTCCGGTCGTCATAATTCTCAACAGGTCCCCGGCCATAATAATCGATCCGGTCGAATCTGCCCGGCATCACCAGTTGCATACCGAAACGGAACAGGTGGGGCATATCTTTCTTCTCCTTGTCGACAGCAAGCTGTTCACTGATCCGAATCTCCCCATTTCCACCGATAAGATAAGTCATGGTCAATACAGCTGCCAATCGGGGTAATTCATAAGTGGTCACCACCTGAACCCGATTGCCTTGTTCCTCTGCCTTAAAGCTCTTCAATTTCAATCCGGGATTCTTCCAATCCACAAAGCGGCGGTGAAGATTCGCCCCGAAATCATTATCTGTCGGAGCCCGCCAGAAATTGGGCCGTAAAGCATATCCATATTCGATCATCTCATACCCATTCAGACTGATCCCCTCTATCCAACCGGACCATTTTCCAAAAGTCACCTGTACTTCTCCGGCACTCACGACAGCATGTACCAAATCTTCATACAGAGAAGCCTTTTGCCCGGTTTCGGCCAATTCAACCTGAAACAAAGGATAAGGGGCAATCTCCAATTGTTCTTCCGCAACCGCATAACCTGCCGGAAGTAATTGCCGGGCTTGTTTCAGGCGATAGGTCACATTCAGCAGAATTTCACCTTCAGCAGGAAGATCCGTTTCTTTATACCCCAATACGACCGATTGTGTCTGTTGCGGGGCGATCTGCAAATCCATCACAACCCCCTGTCTCACCGGCTCTCCATTCTGCAACAATTGCCACTCCAGGTAATAGTCCGAAAGATCGGTAAAGAAATTCTCATTATACACATTTACGATTCCTTTCCTAAGAGCTGCCGGTGTAGTCCATATCGACTGATACATTTTCCGCACTTCATACATATGGGGATTCGGCACCCGGTCCGGACTGATCAAACCGTTGCAGTTAAAATTCTTATCCGAAGCATCGTAGCGGTTGTAATCTCCCCCGTAAGCATAAATCATTGCGCCGTCTGCCGTATACTTCCGAAGTCCCTGATCTACAAAATCCCAGATAAAACCGCCCTGCAAATTCGGGTATTTCCGGATCAAATCCCAATATTCTTTAAAACCGCCCAAAGAATTTCCCATGGCATGCGCATATTCACACTGAATCAGTGGTCGTGAATCCCCACTCTTAGCGAAATTTTCCATCCAATTCAGGTCGGCATACATCGGACAAACAATATCCGTATGGGCTCTGCGTCCTGCCTGTTCATATTGTACAGGACGGCTGCCATCTCTCTGTTTGATCCAGTCGTAACAAGCCACAAAGTTCGGTCCGTCACCGGCTTCATTTCCCAACGACCAGAAAATAATCGAAGGATGATTTTTAAAAGTCTCCACCATCCGCTGATTTCTTTCGAGGTGAGCCTTGGCATAAGCCGGTTCCTTGGCCAGTGTCCGTTCGCCATACCCCATTCCATGAGATTCGATATTGGCTTCACACACGACATACAACCCATATTCGTCACAAAGGTTATACCATTCGGGATCGTCCGGATAATGACACGTCCGCACGGCATTCAGATTATTCTCCTTCATCACCCGTATATCCTCGATCATTCTCTCCCGGGATACCTGATATCCGGTCAAAGGATCCAATTCATGGCGGTCGGCTCCTTTAAACAAGACCGGCTGCCCATTGACCCATACCTGCCCCAATTCTTTCTTCAGTTCGATTTTCCGGAATCCGACCCGTTGCGGAACAACTTCCAGCACTTTTCCGGCATTATTTTTTAAAGTCAGCAACAAAGTATACAGATTAGGCTCTTCAGCACTCCATTTTGCCGGATTTTTCACAGCCATTTCGGTACGCACAATTCCTTTTCCATCGGGCTTGACACTCGTTTTTTCTACGATATTTCCTGCTTTATCTTTCAATTCGAGTTCCACTGTCCCGCTGTTCCGGGACACTTGGGCCACGACATTCAAAGATCCGTCACGATACGCCTCATCCAAATCGGGAGTGATAAAAATATCCTTCAGATGTAACGGATTCCGGGCATACAACCAAGCTCCCCGGGCAATTCCGGATAAACGCCAAAAGTCCTGATCTTCAAGATAACTCCCGTCACACCAACGATATACCTGCATCGCGATCAGGTTCTTTCCCGGCCGTACATAACCGGTTATATCGAATTCGGCTGCCAGCTTACTATCTTCGCTATAACCGACAAATTTTCCATTCACCCATACATATAAGTTCGAAGTGGCAGAGCCTACATGCAGAAACACCTGCTGTCCTTTCCATGAAGCAGGAATTTCAACGGTTTTTCGATAAGAGCCCACATGATTATTCACCGTTTCTATTTTCGGAGGATCAGGTGTAAACTGATTCGACCAGGCATAACCCGAATTACGGTATAAGGGATCTCCGTATCCATTCATTTCCCAGATTCCGGGCACCGGGAAGTCCACCCAATATTGATCCTCGAAATCCAACCGATAAAAGTTTACAGGCCGTTCGGTTTGATCCTTTACCCAGTTAAACTTCCACATCCCGTTCAACGATAGAAAATTGGATGATTCTTCTCTTACTCCTTGCTCAGCCATTTCCCTGGAAGGATAAGCAAAATAATCCGCCCTTGCCGGTGCACGGTTGATCGCATTCAACTCCGGATCGAGCCATTCCTTCTTTTGAGCAAACGTTGTCATAGAAAGGCATAAGCCTAGACACAATAACAGTTTTTTCATAAATTATAATATTAAATGCCAATTTATTCTGCTCAAAAATAGTCAATATTACACCTATCGAGGTAGAAAAAGAATTAAAAAAGGAAGAAAAATATACGAATAGTCTGAAAGTGGTTGTATGAAACCCTCATTCCAGCGTCATTTTCTCTGGTATACAAATGTACATGAGGGTTTCATAACATGCTTGTCATTCATTATTGCCGATCTGCATTTTCGTTAGGAATACACGACTCGGGTTTTTATACAAATGTTTGGCAAAACCTTTACGGCCACTTTCTGTCACAAATCCACACGTAGCATTATTCGCCATAGTCAACTTATCTACTCCGTCCGATATCACCAGCCCGGATAACTCTTTTTCCGTTATCAACATAAAGTTCAAAGTTATTCCTCCCATAAACTTCGTTGTATTCATTTCAGAAGCTTTATAATCGGTATATCCCAGCCCGTGCATAATATCTTCTGTCTCTGATGCTGCCGGATTCAAACAATAATATTTAGAATCGTTGTCAACATACAATATGACATCGATCTCACTCAAATGAGCTTTATAATCGGCCATATCATAAACCACATCTTCTGTCGGATTATACAGCCATGCCACGTTCTTTCCAGTCATTGTTATGCCATGGCGGTTATTGATGTACCTGATCATCTCAAATTTCTGATCCAACACTTTTGTGGTTCCGTCATTCCGGGTAACTTTCAGTTTTATGCCCAGACTTTTACCACGCAGCGATTCGTCATCCGGCATAATCAACGGATATTTCACCAATACGGTAGATATCTCCCGGGAAAAATAGCCTTCACTATCCAAGGATAATGCTTTATCTTCATCCACCATAGCAAAAGTAACGTCTTCCACGACAGGCCGGATTCCATCTTCCGAGGTAATCTCGATCCGGCTCAATTCTCCTTTACTGGTTGAAGCGACAAACTGAAATACAACTGTTTCTCCCGGTTCGGCTTTAATAGGATTATTGGTTTCTATGACGGTAAGGTTCAGCTCCCCATTGGATTCCAATACATCATCCATAGAACAGCTTCCCCATAAAAACAAAACCGGTAACAATAATAAATATATCTTTTTCATAATTCTATACTTTAATCGATTAAAGTGGTTTTTGTTCTACACTGGTATTATGCTCAAACTCAGCACGCGGTATCGGGAAACAAAGCTGATCGTCTTTTTCATAATTATCGTTCCAGGTTTTCAACAGCCGTTTGCCTCCGACTCTCATCCGCACGGCAAGATAGTACAAGGCTCCATTCTCCATACCGATTTCCCGGAGATTTTCATTGAAGATTTCATTCATCAGACTTTCCCGGTCCGGATAATCCGATGCTTTCAACGGCGTAGCTCCTGCCCGGTTACGGACAATATTCAGGACATCCACCACGTCTTTCACAGGACTGTCGGTCCGTAACATCGCTTCCGCCTTGATCAGGTACATCTGAGCTACACGCATATAATACATCGGACAGTCGCCGGTGGATACATAATGCTTCTTCCAGATTTGTCTTTTATATTTTTCCCCGTTCAGATTAGTAAATTCCAGAGAATCGAAAGTCACTTCATACCGGGGATCCTCTTCCGGAAAAACCGCAAGATACGCACTCGACGGTTGATAAGTCCCGCCACCGAACATTTTAAACAAACTCCCCACATTATCATCCATCGCAGGAGGATTCTTCATGAAACGGGTAAACAATAACTCTTTCGAGTCATATCCATGCTGAAAAATATCAGCATAAGTATCCTCCATTCCAAACTCCGCACTACCGATCACTTCATTTGCCAAACGGATGGCTTCGCTATAATCGCCATCAGCCCCCCGGTTCATCAGTAAGTCGGCTTTAAAAGCTTTCGCGAAAGTAGCACACACACGGTACCTGGAATAAAATGCCGGAGCATATTTTATGGCATAGTCCAAATCTTCAAAAATCTTTTCATAAGATTCTTTGACTGTAGCTCTTGCCTGATTGTTGTTGGAAAGCGAAGAAGGTTCCAGGCGTATAATCGTCCCTAACCGGCTGTCGAGATCCCAGAAATATCCGTATTTCCGTAACAAAAAAGCATGCGCGAAGCCCCTCAGGAAACGGGCTTCGGCCAACATTTCCGTCTTACGGTTCGGCCCGAAAGCACTTTCCGGTAAACGATCGGTATAATAGATGAAATTATTGGCCGAATTCACAATCTTATAACCACTCTTCCAGGGATTCTCCGCATCAGAATTATCATCCAATACCTGCAAACGGGGTAATTGTTCCCCTTCCGTTTTTGAACGATAAAAAGCTGTAGGATCTAACAATCCTGTACGGAATTCATTATCACAAATGTAATAGGCACTCCATGTTCCCCATCCCTCCAGGTAGGAGTATACCCCATTCAAAGCGACCTTTGCCGAAGATTCATTGGTAATCGCATTATCTCCCACCAAATCATGAGGCGGAATTTCATTATCGAACATACTGTCACAACTTCCTAATGTCAGCAGCAAAAGTATCAACGACAAACTGCTATATATCTTATTCATAATCATGCTTATTTAATAGTTACTTTTACTCCGAAATTAAATGTTCGCGTTGTCGGATACATATCGTTATCGACAGAAGCGCCTTCGATCGCATCCGTACTGAAAGACTCCGGAGAAGGACCCGGATAAGAAGTAAAGGTATACACATTATTTGCAGAGGCAAATATGCTGACATTACCGAAAATCCTGGTTTTATCCACCCAGTGCCGCGGCAGGCTGTATTCAAGATTTATATTCTGTATTTTCACATAAGAAGCATCGTATACCGCATTATCTCCAAAGTCATTATAATAAAAATTATACCTGATGCTCGGATATTTATTCGAAGGATTCTCGGGTGTCCACCTTTTCAACGCTGTGCTCTGTGTATTTTGATTCTCCGCCATATTGAACATATTGGCTTCTCCCATCCAGATTTTCTGCGCACCATGGCTAAATGTTCCCTGAACACTTAATTTCAATCCTTTCCAGGACAAACGGGTAGCAAATCCTCCCTCAAAATCGGGCCGGGAACAACCGATCACCGTTTTATCTTCAGTGGAACCGGAGACTTTATTTACATACCCATCTCCAGACAAATCTACATATTTCAAATCGCCGGGCATCGTTTTCCGTCCGTAAGCCTCCTGGTAAGGTTGATCCGGATTCAAAGCCTCATAACGGTTCACTTCCTCCTGTGTCTGAAAAATACCATCTGTCTTATACCCGTAGATCAAACCCAAGCTCTTGCCTTCCTGAATCACTGTATTTCCCAGATAACTGCTCCCAGGATAAGAAACATATTCGGCATCGATATCCGTAATTTTATTTTTATTCTTCCCGATATTAAAGCCAACGAACCAATTCCAATCCTTATTATCAATAATATTAGCTTTTATTTCAAATTCGATACCTTTATTCTCGATATTGGCAAAATTAATCTGTGTAGTCTCCAGGCCTGTACTCAACGCCATAGTATAAGCATACAACAAACCATCCGTTTTCTTTTTATAAAAACCTAAAGTTCCGGAAATCCGCTGGTTGGGTAAGAATCCAAAATCAAGTGCCAGATCGACCTGTTCGGTAGCTTCCCATTTCAAACGGTCATTCCCGATTTGTGAAGGCCGGGTGGCAGGCTGATTCTCATAGTCCGCATTTTCATAAAGTGTTCTCCAGCCATACTCACCGACATAAGCATTTCCGGTTTTACCCCATCCTCCTCTCAGTTTCAGGAAAGTGAAAATATTCGATTCCCGCAGAAAATCTTCTTCCGACACAATCCAGGCCGCAGCCACTGACGGGAATTTACCCCAACGATATTTAGGGGCAAACCGGGAAGAACCATCGGCACGGAAAGTACCTGTCAACAAGTAACGGTTCATAAACTTATACTCGGCACGGGCAATATAAGAAAACATCACCGAACCGACAGCTGAACCACCTTTCCCTCCATAATCCACCAAATCACTGCCTTGCCAGATTCCATTCTGTACCTCATCGTCCGGGAAATCCCGTAACTTAAAATAGGTATTATTCTGCCGGTCCTTATTATATACGATGGCCCCTAAAGCGTTCAGGCTGTGTTTCTCATTAAAAGTCTTGTTGTAAGTCAACCGGCCTTCGAACTCCATGGTTTGCCCGGCAGAATATGCCCAGCGTCCGACACCTTTCTGATCTCCCCAATAACCACTACCCTCTTGGGTATTACTGGAAGCATAAGAACTCTCTTCTCCTTTCCGGCGTTGATACGTATACTGGGTCAAAAGTTTCAATTCCGGCAGAATCTGAAATTCAAGGTTCCCCGTCAATCTGAAATTATCCTGACTATAAGTCGTCGTATTTTCCGTCATCTCAATAATCGGATTCTTAACATAATACACCTTCCCTCCGGAAATATAAGGATGCAAATACAAGGACCCATCTTCATTATAAGCCGGTATATCCGGTCGTGCTGCAGCTGCTGTTGACAAAGAAGCGCCGTTCACATGCCGGTCAGAAGTAGTACCGGAGAATTTTGCATTCGCTTTTATCCATTTATTGATATCGGCATCAAAACCCAATGTATAAGTATATCTCTGAAAATCAGTAGCTTTTACCATTCCTTCTTCGTTAGCATATCCAAAAGAAGCATAATATCCGAAATCCTGGCTTCCACCCCGGATGGAGAGCCGATGTTGCTGAGTAGAGCCATTACGCATGATATGTTTCATCCAGGGAGTATCTTCTTCACCGAAATATCCGGGAGCCGTGACCTTCTGATACATCGGATACAGATTTACATCCTCAAACCCATCGGCTTTAGCGGAATTTGTGATCGCCTCCAAAAACAACATCTTGTACTCGTCAGCATTCAGCGTATTTACATCCGATACCAGACGGGTAGCACTGTAATCATAACTATAATTAATAATCGGTTTCTGATTTCTTTGTCCGGCTTTCATCGTAATCATAATGACTCCGGCAGCTCCCCGGGACCCATATATCGCTGCTGAAGAAGCCCCCTTCAAAATATCGATACTCTGTACATCATCGGGATTCAATTCATTAATATCGAAATCCGAAGGCATAGGCACATTGTCCACGACAATCAACGGAGCCAAAGCTCCTGTCAGGGAAGGTACACCCCGAATTTCCAGCCGGGCAGCGCTACCCGGCGAACCGTCGCCATTCAGGATACTCAAACCGGCCACCTGTCCCTGCATCATATGGGCAATATTCGTTGCAGTAGACTCCTCGATAATTTTAGAGTCAAAACGGGCTACTGCTCCGGTCAAATCTTTTTTCGTAGCCGTACCGTAACCGATCACCACCACCTCATCCAGATCGCTTTGATCATATTCCATAACTATATTGAACTCCCCGTTCCCCTGAACAGTTAATTCTTTATTTTTCATTCCGACATAAGAAAATTGTAACACCATTCCCGCTTTCGGAATATTTAAGGAAAAATTCCCATCGACATCGGAGGCGGTACCTATCGTCGTGCCTTTCAATACGATAGTTACTCCCGGTAAAGGCATTCCTTCCTTATCAGTCACCTTGCCTTTTACCGTTACTTCTTCGACATGCTGCGGTGTTGCTGGCTGTTTTACCAGTATAATATAATCGTCCATGAATTTATACGACATCCCCTGGCCTTGCAACACTTGTTTCAATATCTCTTCCAGTTCTACATCGGTAAAATTTGCTTTTACTTTCTTACTCAAAGTCAACTGATCGTCATTATACACGACCGCCTTATTTGTCTGACGCTGGATTTCTTTAAATACCTCTTTTAGTCCGGTTTCACCCAACCGCATAGTCAACCGTTGCTGTGCCCAAACCTCTGCCGAGACTGAAGTCGCAAAAAAGACACACATCAAAAAGGGTAATTTCATCACCCAAAATAATTTACGCGGCTTGTTTTTTGGCAGAGCAAGCCACCAATTCGCACTTTTTTTCATAAATTTGTAAATTAATTATTAAATTTATTTCCCCAAGGGGAAGATTTGTCGGTGCGCGCTTCCAACACGCACCGATTTTTTATTTTCTATTTACTACAATAGTCCTCTCGTTCAAAACAAATTGAACATTCGTAATCTCTTCTATAATATTCAAAACATAACGTATATCATTATATTTCTTAAAAGCACCGGAATATTTCAAAGTTTTCAGTTCTTCAGCAACAAAAAAGAAATCCACATCGTACCAACGGCCCAGCCTGCGAGTGAGTTCTTCCAAAGGCATCGAATCAAAATTCAGGATTCCATCTTTCCAGTCGACATACTGCGACACATCTACCTTTCTAACCGTTCCCCGCCGGGTAGTCGTCTGATAAACATATTGTTCATCAGGTTGTAAGATCTGTTGCCGATGGTCCGTCTGCACCCCGACCTTTCCATGCACTAAAGTTACTGCCGCCTCCATCTCCTCCGGATAAGCCATCACATTAAATCCGGTTCCCAATACGGTCACGCTCATTCCCGATGTCTCCACCAGAAAAGGATGTACTGTATCGGCAGCTACTTCAAAATAAGCTTCTCCCTCCAGAAAAACCTTTCGTTGTCCGCCTGTAAATGCTACCGGATATTTCAATTTCGAAGCCGAATTCAACCAGACTTTCGTACCATCGGATAATACCAGCTTATATTCTCCACTCCGCGGAATAGTAATCGTATTGAAAAGCATTTCCTCCTGCTGCATATCCCCGGCCTTTTGTTCATATGTCAGTTCCCCTTTTCTCTTTCGGATCAATGTCCCATCTTTCCAAAGCGAATCCCTGCACCATTCCTCCAGGTTCACCTGTTCGCCACTAGCCAATGTCAACACGGCCTTATACGATCCAGGCAGGACAGCCGGCTGTTGCGCCATCGGCGACATTTCACTACTCCGATCTTCCCACGGCCTTTCGATCAGTCCTATAGCGATCCCGATCGTAAAAACCGCAACAGCGCCATACCGCCAAAAATAATTTCCGGACAAAAGGAAACGCCGTTTATTTCCGGACAATTTCTTTTTCAGTTTTTCCATATCCTCCCGGACACGTTCCGGATTCCGGAATACATTCTCTCCCTCACCTCTTTTCAAACGCTCACGTATCCGGCAATATCTCATATAGTGGCGTTCATCCTCCGCCAACCACACATTAAGTCTCCCCTTTTCCTCCGGCGTAATTGTTTCTGACAATTCAGCCGTAATCAAACGTGCTATCTCATAATACGCAGACAAATCTTTCATCGCTTATCAAATTTGTATATAAAACACACAGCTGATAAAAAAGATGAATGAAAAATAATTTTTTTTGAAAAAAAATGGTTTATCCTTGTACCTCAAACCAGGCAAGTAATAACAATAACGATCCTGTCAATTCTTTCCGAAGGATATTCAAAGCATTGTATTTCAGGGTTTTTACAGAATTGACCGAAATTCCTAACTGATCGGCGATCTCTTGATTTTTATCTCCTTTTACAACCAAACGCATAATCCGGGCAGATTGTGCCGGAAGACGATCGATAGCCGAATAAAGCGCTTCAATAGCTTCCTCTTCAATCACCATCAAATCGAAATCGGCATCTGTTTCTTCCGAAAACCTCCCGGCCAGATCCACCTCTTTCCGATGGTCCCGGATATAGTTCAGGCACTGATTTCTGATAGTAATATATAAAAAAGATTTCACAGCTGCAAAATCTCTGAAATCTTCCCGTTTATTCCACCATTTGATAAAAGCATCCTGAGCAACATCCTTACTCAACATTTCATTATTAAGGTAATGGTTGGCAATATTACACAATCCCGGATACAGACTCACAAACAAACGTTCGAAAGCCTTCATGTCACCGGAACGCATTTTCCGAAAATCCTCAGCCTGTTTTTCTAGCATCTTACCTTAATTAACCTAAACAAAAATATTGAAAATAAGAAAACAAAAAAAATATACCCTGAAAATCACGAAAAATTTAGGAAAAAAACTTCCCCGAAAGTTAAATGAAAAACTTTCGGGGTTCAGTAGACAGATTAAATAAAATAGATATCTATTCAAATAATAAAAACTTTCGTCTCCACGACAAGTTTATTCCATATAACTGGAATTATCCCAGCAATGTGTACAGAGCTGTTCTTTAGGTAAACCGATCGCTTTCACGAGATCGTCCAAGCGTTGGAATTGCAGAGAATCCAACTGGAGATGCTGGCACATCACCCTCACCATCTCCTTATATTTCTCTGAATCCGGATCCGAATAAGGTTTCAGTATTTCGTCCGTCAGTTCGGAAGTTCCTTCCAGGTCGCGGATGACACGGCGGGCAAATAAGTCAAAGGTCGAACGGGAAGTGGAGAAATTAAGAAAACAACAGGGGTAGATCAAAGGAGGACAGGCGATCCGGATATGTACCTCTTTCACTCCGCATTCACGCAATTTCACGACATTGTCTTTCAACTGGGTACCCCGAACGATAGAATCGTCCAAAAAAACGATCCGGGCATCCCGCGTAAACGCCTCGTTCGGTAACAACTTCATCTTAGCGACCAAATCACGCATATTTTGATTTTGCGGCATAAAACTCCGCGGCCAGGTCGGTGTATATTTCACAAAAGGTCTTTTATAAGGAATCCCCTTCTCGTTGGAATATCCGATAGCATGTCCCACACCCGAGTCCGGAATTCCGGCAGCAAAATCAAGAGTCAATTCATCACGTTTCGCCATAGCAGCCCCACAACGGTAACGGGCATCTTCTACATTGATCCCTTCGTAATAAGCAGAAGGATAGCCATAATAAACCCACAAAAAAGAACATATCTGTTTCCTGCAACCGGCAGCAATAATCGGTGTAATCCCGTCTTTCGAAACCCGTATCGCTTCATGCGGTCCCAGATCACGGACTATATTATAGCCTAAATTGGTAAACGAAGAGCTTTCACTGGCCACAACATAACCGAATTCATTCTTACCGATAATGATGGGAGTACGGCCGAACTTATCACGGGCAGCATAAATACAACTGTCTGTCAGAATTAAAAAAGAACAAGACCCCTTGACCATACGGTAAACGTTCTCTATACCTTCCTTGAATGTCTCTCCTTTGTTGATCAGAATACTGACTACTTCGGTCGGGTTGATGGCCGACCCGGACATTTCGGCAAAGTGAATCTTTTCCTTCAACAACTGAGCGGATATCTCTTCCAGATTATCGATTCGCCCTACCGTCACTACGGCAAAACGCCCCAAATGCGAAGTTACCGTTATCGGCTGCGACTCCATATCGCTGATCACCCCGATCCCCAGGTAAGAACCAATGAAACGTCCCAATTCCGGCTCGAACTTATTCCGGAAATAAGCACTTTCTATACTGTGAATCGACCGGACAAAATCCTCTCCGTTATAAAAAGCCATACCGGCTTTCTTCGTTCCCAGATGTGAATGGTAATCGGTGCCGTAGAAAACATCGGCAACGCACTCTTTGCGTGATACGCAACCAAAAAATCCGCTCATATAATTGTAGTCATTGATTTAAGGCTACAAAATTACAAAAAAAGTAAAAAGTAGAAAGCAGAAAGCGTTCAAATTCTCCCCGCAAGAGCAGGTTCTTATAAAGCAAGTTATCCGGTAAGAAAATAAAAAGCAAGATCTGTTTTCAAAATTCCAAAATAATACTTACATTTGCAACGAAAATCACATCTATATGCGTAAAAAGCCGATCTACTAAGCACAGAAGGAGTGCCTGGAGATTTTTTTGCCTGTATCGGGTGTATTCAAAAAAAGAGTTATGAAACGACGAACGTAACATCTTTGGATGTTAAACATTTGAAAAACAACATTTTAATTCGGATTATCCGCTAAAGAGGGTAAAGTATGTCCGAACAGTTCTTTGACATGTTGTGTTTTTCAAAATAAAATGTTTAACTATAAAATCCAAAATGTTATGAATTCAAAAAGTCGTTATGAATTAGCCGCTTCGGTATGTCGCGGAAAAGTATGGCTCGACAATACAGCCCTGGCAGCCATTAGCCGAATGTACCGGAAACGAATAGAAAATGCAACCTCTAAACTGGAAGCGACCGTCGAACAAGGACGCTACGCTTCATTCAGAATCGATCAGGCGCTCGATCACCCTAAAGCCTCCCGTCTTGTTTTACAACAAATGATTGCTTCATTGGAAGAGGTCATCGGTCAATTATTTATTTTTGAAGCAGGTAGCCGCATCAATACGAACCGTTATACCTGTCTTATTTCACAATTCCGGGAAAAACAGGCTTTAGCCAAGCGCGCACTTGAGCATTCAGATAAAAACAATACCCCGGAAGTGTTTGTTTAGCAAACTTTTCATTATTTTTGTAGGGTCTCTTCGGGGACTTACATATTTCGATGAAAGTGTTTCGCTTTTATCCTGTGCTGAAAATCTGGTAAATTTAAAGTAAACAAGGAGAAGCAATACAAAACACTCATCACTTGCACGTTATTGCGTCAAATCACGTAATACTGTCAAGTGTGGGGTATTGTTTATTTGTTTACAGGTTTACCAGAACCTTCAGCACAATAAACCGATAACTCCACACTTTCTTTATATTAACGAATCACTATCCCGGAGTTAGATAGTAACTCAAACATCATGAAAAAAATTTTATTCCATTTATTTCTGCTGGCCTCATTATTTATGGCAGCTTGCCATGACGATAACGGAGGTCCCTCTTCTATTGTCATCGACAAAGATCAGCAAAACCAGACAGCTTACGCCGACGATACAGAAAAAACCATCCGGTTCGAAGCGACAGAAGCCTGGCATACCGAAGTCGACTACACAGCAACAAAAGCAACGGAAACCGTAGAAAAATGGGTAAGTCTCGATCCAGCCAGTGGCGAAGCAGGCGAAATCACCATTAAACTCGCCTTATCCACCAATTACACCGGTACTGACCGAAAAGCGACGATCCACATCATTTGCGGAGGTACGACGATCACGGTCATCATCGAACAAAAAGGAGAAACTGAAAACGGAGAGGTGCCGGATGAAGATTCTCCGGCCGATGGAGTACGTAAAATCTCTGAAATCATTACTTCCACCGACGGCGAACCGAATCACATCGTATTTACCTACGATGAACAAGGACGTGTACAAGAATACTCACTGTATAAAGAAATCTCCGGTCAGAAAAAAACAGAATACGTGACGACTCTGACTTACTCAGAAGACCGGATCGTCAAGAAAACCCAAGCTTACAACGACAGTTATACGACAGGAACAACAACCTATTCGCTATCCGAAGGCCGTATCGGCAAAGCAAGGGCGGAAACCGACAATTTCGATTGTGACACCTGGTACTACGACTCAGAAGGCAATATGACCAAATATATCGAAAGATATACGATTACGATGGGAAGTGTCGATCAGGAAGGAAATACAGGAGCAACCGTCGAAGTTCTCGATTCGACTGTCACCACTTATATCTGGCAAAACGGAGTGGTGAAAACCATGCATTACTATCCGGAAGACAATGTTTCCAACGATATCATCACCTCGGAATTCGAATATTACGACCTGGATGAAATCCGGCCATTACCATCGGTAATAAAACTACAATATTACCCGGAAGAACTGGCGGGTGAAGATCTGACTTTATTTGGTTATAACGGTAATGTTCCTGCCCGGTTCATAAAAAAAGTAACTACTTCGGGAGACCGGTGGAATAAAGACAATGGCACGACTACTTATCGCTATGTAACCGATTCTAAAGGATATGTGGTCCAAATCTACAGCAAATGGGAGTCCGCGCAGGGCAAGACCGATGCAGAAGAAAAACTGGAATGTGAAATCATTTATGAATAATTCTACGGCAATGAAACATTACCTATCCTTATTCACCCTCTGTCTGAGTATTATTTTCCTATCCTGCAACGATGATAATTCTTCGGACAGCATCAGCATTTCAAAAGATCAGCTGAACCAAAGTGCCTATGCAAACGCCTCGGAAAGAGGCATTACTTTCACTGCACAAGAAGCCTGGAAGACTGAAATAAATTACAATTCGGCTACGAAGGCTACAGATACTTCGAACTGGATCACCCTCGACCCACCCAGTGGTGAAGCCGGAACAGTAACCGTAAAGATTCTCTTATCTCCCAATTATACAGGAACCGGCCGTAAGGCTACGATCCGGATTATCTGTGGTGGTAGTAGTATTACGGTAACGATCGAACAAAAAGGTCAAACCGAAGAAGGAAATACGCCTATCGATCCGGAACGCCCTGATCAGTACAAGAAGTTGGTCAGTAAAATAGAGATAACCAACACACATTACGGTTCTTCCGGTAATCTGACCCATAAATCGGAACGCCTTTTCACTTACGATGAACTCAACCGGATTTCCACCTATGAGGAATACGATTATACGGACAATAAACGTATGCTGGACTGGAGTGATTCCTACAGTTATTCCGGCAATACGATCACTTGTCTGGAAAAAGTCGAAGATCAGAATCAGATATTCGAATATAAAACCATATATAAACTGGACGAAGAACAAAACGTAAAAACATGGACCTGTGAATATAACGAAATCGGAAAACCGGAAATCGATCAGGGTGAACTGTCTTATGAAAACGGATACTTTTCAAGCTCAAGAACTGAAGTCAGCAATTCCGGACCAACGACAGACCAGGCTATTTGGGTAGACGGTAATCTGGTAAAAGCAGGAGAAACCGATGAGCCACGTGCCACAACGAACATAGAATACAGCCATATCCCCAATAATAGTAACGTCGATTTCAATTACCTGTTATCCCAGACCGAATGGTTGGATTGCCTGGCATTCGAGGAATCAGGCATAAAAGCCTTCGGCTGTTTCGGAAAACGGAGTGCTTACCTGATGAGCAAAGAAAAAGACGGGTACAACAATGACGAACATGTCTTCGAATACCGGACAGACAACGAAGGCAATATCCGGGAAATCACCGTTACAACTTACGATGGCCAACACCAGGTAAGCAGTAAACGTATTCACACCATCAGCTACATCGACGCAAACTGATTCTATCGTTTCATCGATCGGAATCATTCCCCTATCTTCCCGCTGAAAGCCGATTCGCTTCATATAGAGAAGATAGGGTTTCTTTATTTCGCCATAACAACCGGGGAAGCGTCTGATATGATTCACTTTGACCGGCGATCAAACGGCTTTTACATCATAAAGTCAACTTTGTTAGCGCCGGACATTCTTTATTTAAAGTTTATTTTATAATTTTGCAGCTTGTTATAAAAAAGTGTGCTAGTCATGAAACGGATTGATTTTCAACCGGTATTATTCGATACCCTAAAAAATTATTCGAAAGAAAAATTCTTTACCGACCTGATGGCCGGAATTATTGTCGGAATCGTTGCTCTTCCATTAGCCATCGCTTTCGGTATTGCTTCGGGGGTAAGTCCCGAACAAGGTCTGATCACAGCCATAATCGCAGGATTTATCGTTTCCTTCCTGGGAGGGAGTAACGTACAGATCGGAGGACCGACTGGGGCCTTTATCGTTATCGTTTATGGTATTATTCAACAATTCGGTATCGAGGGTCTGGCGATCGCTACCGTTATGGCCGGAATCATGTTGGTCTTGATGGGAGTATTTAAACTAGGCACAATCATCCGCTTTATCCCTTATCCGATCGTCGTCGGATTTACCAGTGGTATTGCACTTACCATTTTCACGACTCAGATCAAAGATCTGTTCGGATTAACCATGGACAAAGTGCCCGCCGATTTTATCTCCAAATGGATTGCTTATTTCCACAGTTTCGACACAACGAACTGGATTGCACTAGGGGTAGGAATCGGAAGTATCCTGCTCATTATCGTCACTCCCCGGTTTTCTAAAAAAATACCGGGTTCGTTGATCGCCATCATTGTCATGACCGTTATCAGTTATCTGTTACGCCATCACCTGAATATCACCGGCCTGGAAACCATCGGCGACCGTTTTGAGATCAATGCCAGCCTGCCGACTCCCAACGGCTTAGCGTTTAATATCGAAACCATCAATCAGCTTCTGCCGGCAGCTTTCACCATCGCCATTCTGGGAGCCATCGAGTCTTTATTATCGGCCACCGTAGCAGATGGAGTCACCGGACATAAACACAATTCCAATACAGAGTTAATAGCCCAGGGAGCAGCCAATATCGTAGTTCCTTTCTTCGGAGGGATTCCAGCCACCGGAGCAATTGCCCGGACCATGACCAATATCAATAACGGCGGCAAAACTCCTGTAGCCGGTTTGATCCATGCCGTTGTATTATTATTGATACTCTTGTTCCTCGGCCCCTTGACCAAACATATTCCGATGGCTTGCCTGGCCGGCGTTTTGGTTATCGTTTCTTACAACATGAGCGAATGGCGTACATTCAAATCATTGATGAAAAACTCCAGATCGGATGTCGCTGTATTATTGACTACTTTCTTATTGACCGTCATTTTCGATCTGACCATCGCCATAGAAATCGGTCTGTTACTGGCCCTGGTACTCTTTATGAAACGAATGAGCGAAGTAACGCATATCACGGTTGCCAAAGATCAGCTCGATCTGTCGAACGAGGGCGAAATCTACCATGAAGAAGAAAAACTGATCGTACCGCAAGGAGTCGAAGTATATGAAATCGACGGCCCGTTCTTTTTCGGTGTCGCCAATAAATTCGACGAATGTATGAAAACCATCGGCGACAAACCCCGCATTCGTATCATCCGGATGCGCAAAGTACCGTTTATGGATACGACAGGGCTGCACAACCTGGAAAGCCTTTACCGTTTATCTACGAAAGAAAAAATACAGGTCATCCTCTCCGGAGTAAACGAACAGGTTCGTGCAACTTTGGTCAAATCTTCCTTTGCCCGAACCATCGGCGAAGAAAATATTTGCAGTAACATTCACGAAGCATTGAAACGGGCGGAAGTATGTCTGAAAAGTTAAAGCGCTGACTTTTCAGACACCCCGGTCTGCATCAGAATCCGAAATCATCGAGTATTACCTCTTTTTTCTCTGCTTCCTGAAAAGGTTTAGCTTCCTGATGCACCGGATTCCCTTCGATATAGATGGCGCGGAACGGACGTACCGGGCAGACATATTCACATCCCCCGCATCCGACACAAATATCGGGATTCACGGAAGGGATCGTCAAGCCATTTTTATAAGGAATCATAGTCACGGCCTGAGTAGGACAATGTTCGGAGCAAGCCCCGCAACTGGTCTCGTCGGTATTGACGATACAATTTTCGCGGACAAAAACCACCCGTCCCATCTGCAGCTTATGCTTTTCCTCTTTGGTAAGCGGCAATAAAGCCCCGTTCGGACACACTTCAGAACATACCGTACAATCGAAGTTACAAAAACCATGACCGAAATCCATTTTCGGTTGCATCATCCCCCCTAAACCATAATCCATAAAGGCAGGTTTCAACACACGCGAAGGACATTTGGTGACACAAAGATGACAAGCCGTACAATGTTTCAATAAATGCTCTGCACTTTGAGAACCGGGAGGGCTCAACGGATGCTCTCTTTGCCAGGATTTATTGGCTTTAACGACAGCCTTTCCCTGAGCCAGCACTTTGTTGGGAAGAAGTAAAGACAAAGCCCCTACGGTAGCCACAAACTGCCGCTTAGAAGTATCCACCGGCTTTTCCGGCGTCTTCCGCCCTTTCTTCCACCCCAATCCGTATTTTATACTATGCTTATGGCAAACCGACAGACAATTATAGCAGTCCACACAACGGCTCTGATCTACCTTTTTGGCCTTGCTATCGATACATCCCGCCTTACATTGCCGCTCACAAAGCCCACATGAAACACAGGCATCGGCCTCTATCCGTATCCGCCCAAAAGAATAACGCGATAAGAAACCCAATAATGTTCCTACCGGACAGACAGTATTACACCAGGTACGGCCATACTTCCAGGCCAACCAGCCAATCCCGCAGAAAGTCAGGAGCCCGATGAAAAGAGAGGCCATACTCAATACATAAATATCGGTATGATAAAATGTATAATTACCGAAACTATTGAATACCCAGGCCAGCAAATTATTTACAGCCAAATAAACAGGCCGGAAAACATTTACCCCCATCCGTCCAAATGCACTATATGGATCGAGCAGGCTTAACAAAACGGTAGCACCGAGTAAAAAAGCCAACACCACTATTCCCAACACCCCATAACGCAAAACGCGTTTTTCACGGGTATAACGATAATGCTTTTTACGATTTATTCTCTTCGCTATCCAAGCTACGACATCCTGAAAAATACCCATCGGGCAAATCACCGAACAATAAATACGCCCGAATAATAGTGTCGCCACCAGCAGGATCAATACAATTCCGAAACTCCCCGCCAATAAGGCCGGGACAAACTGTATCCGTGCCAGATTAGGCCATCCTGTAGTTAAACCGGCAAAATCCAGGAAATAAAAGGTAATCACGGCCCCCATGACTACCGCAAACAAAACACGTAATTTTTTTAGCATAACATCCCCCACCTTTAGCCTTTTGCCTTTAGCCTTTTGCTTTTAGCCTTTAGCTTTTTGCTTTTAGCCTTTAGCTTTTAGCCTTTAGCTTTTAGCCTTTTGCTTTTAGCCTTTAGCTTTTTGCTTTTAGCTTTTTTACCTTTTTTTCAAATCTTAATCCTCTTCACTTTCAAGCGATTGATGTCCATCGTACCGATTTTAAGCTCCTCTCCTTTAGCCAAATGTCCAACCACCTCCAGAGGCATCTTTTCCACCTGATTGAAAAACTTAGTAGCTGCCGTATCTACAGCGACAATATCCGGCGACATAAACAACCCCTTGGCCAGCACCACGTCGGCTTCTGATTTTCCGCGCGGTCCATTGGTTTTCATCAGACGGTAAGCATCCACGACATTCAATACCGCCGGCTTACTGATTGTGCAAATATCAGCGATACATTGCTGCAAATCATTGCGATGGAAAAATCCGCGATCCCAGACAATCCCCATATGATTTTTCATCGAAATGGTCATTTTAGCCCCACCGTGATTTTTCAAAATAGGAACATTGATCCACACATCACAATCCAAAATAGCCGAATGTATTTTAGCTGTTTTCAGGCTTTTGGCCTTAGGTAGTTCCACTTCCCGGTAATAAGATTCCTCATGTGCCGGCATCACCTTAGCACCGGCCGCTTTGGCAGCCTCTTCGATTCCGCTGTTTTTATAACATTTCCGCCAGTCATCGCAAGTATGATCGAACACAACCACCTCCTTTGCACCGGCATCGAAACATTGCTTAATAATTTCAGATACCAATTCAGGATTGGTATTTCCTGCCAATTCGGGCACTTTATCCCAACCGATATTCGGTTTGACAACCACTTTTTGTCCGGCTTTGACAAATTTCCCCATACCTCCGAATTCAGCGATTGCTTTCCGGAACATTTCTGCCGGTTCACCACCCATTACGGCGACCAAATCGCATCCCCCGGCCTGAGAAGTATTTTGTGCCATGATATCCATCACCCCATCCCACTTCATTGTCACAGCAGCCCCTGTCAAGGCTAGTGTCTTTAAAAATTCTCGACGATCCATAAAGTCTGTTTATAAAGTTCGTAAAGTTATAAGGCCCATCATACGCACGAACAACTCCTTAATCCGTCCGCCATGGAAAACGAAAACACATTTCATTATACAGGCAATAGTCGGCATTCCCATTGACAGCAAAAGTCTTCACTACAGCAGCCCCCGCACCGAGCAACAACTGTCGGGCATAATTCAAGGTTGTTCCGGTTTTTACCCGGTCCTCTACCAATAATATTTTTTTCCCTTTTACCTCGAACCGGATTTCCTCTAACAACCGGGGCCGGTCGTACAATTGTTTTTGATCGGCATCCCTTAAATGCAATTTCAGCAACTGCATATCCAGATTCAAACGCTGATTCAGCATCGCTGCCGGAATAATACCTCCATTCGCAACAGCAACAATCAAATCGAATCGTTCTTCGAAAGTAATCTCCAGAAAACGCTGTCTTACTTCCTCAAAAGTCTTAACATTCATATTTAGCCAACCCTTTCAGGATTACCCAGCCAAGCACCACTTGCAACAACATTCCCGGGAATCCGATTTTAAAATCTTGCAATGCAGCAGACAAATCCGAAGCGATCAACCATTCGGCTATACCACCGAGCACCTGATAGGCCACCACCACCGCAGCGACATGCAATAAAGAAACCCGTTGACTTCTGTCGGCTACAATAGCTCCCACCAAAGCCAGTAACGTAGATTTTACCAACAAAACAGGTAACATCCCTGCCGGCGGCATCCCGAATAAGAGGTGATTACACAAAGGTGACAATACAGCAGTCAGTATACCCACTTTCAAACCGAATTTATAAGAAGCGATCAAAGTAAAAAAATAGATCGGTAAAAATATTTTACCTCCATCCGGCATTAAATGGCACAATTGGGGAAGCAGCATATTTCCTCCGACAAAAAGGACCGCAAACAAATAGGTCCGGACATTCACAACAGAAAGATTTAACTGACGAAATTGAGATACGATCATCATCTTAGTGCATATTTAAAATTTAACCACTTCAAATATACAAATTTTTCATAGTTTTGATCAATCGCTATACTTTTTTCCGATTGAAATTAAAAAAACAATGCTTATCTTTGGAACATGAAAATTTTAGGAAATATCATTTGGTTACTATTCGGAGGAATCTTCGTCGCCGTCGAATATTTCATCGCCAGTATCGGATTATTTATCACAATCATCGGTATTCCCTTCGGGCTCCAGACAGTCAAACTCGGTATATTGGCATTATGGCCCTTCGGAAGCGAGATCGTACATAAACAATCGCCCCACGGATGCCTCTCTACCCTGATGAACATCATCTGGTTTTTTATAGGCGGAATCTGGATTTTCCTATCGCACATTTTTTGGGGAGTCCTGTTTTGCATCACGATTATCGGTATCCCATTCGGAATGCAACATTTCAAATTAGCCGGACTGGCACTCACTCCTTTCGGACACGATGTAAAATAAAACCTTTTATCTTACAAACAATATGCTGACTCCGATGACACAATAAATCAAAGATTCTGCCACATTCACCGCCAAAGCCACCTTAGGGTTTTGCATCAAGCGACGAGCTAACCGATCCGCCACAGCAGCTACCATTGAAAAAATCAGGAAAGCCTGAACCATAAAAACAAGCCCTAACAATAACATCTGAGGAATGGGATTTTCTATCCCTTTATCTATAAATTGCGGAAAAAAAGCCAGAAAAAACAAGATTACCTTAGGATTCAATATATTCATCAGTATCCCTTTCCGGTATAGTTTTCCACTGACAGCAGCGTCTCCCGACAACTCGAAATGATTCTCCCGACGGGCCAGAAAAGCTTTTACTCCAAGATACAACAAATAAGCAGCACCGGCAAACTTCAACATCGTAAAAGCTACAGGAGAACTCATCAGCAAAATCGAAACACCCAGACTGACAGCCGTTACATGAGCGATCAAGCCGGTACACAATCCGGCGGCAAAGACCATCCCGGCCTTTCGTCCCCGGGTGATACTCTGTGTAATCACAAAAAGTATATCCGGTCCCGGCATCAAAGTCAGCAGCACTGCCGCACTAATAAATCCCCAAAGGTTCATAACTATAAATCAGATTCTAATTATTTTCAGCTAAAATTAATGCTAATAATCAAAAAAAATTAATTTTGTGAGAATAATTTAATCAATAACCATTAAAATCCATCGATCATGATTTCACTGATTATCCTGGGTATTATTTTCCTGTATGCCATTATATCTTACAATACGCTGACCCGAAAAAGAAACAATGTCGACAACGCTTTCGGTTCGATCGATGTCATGCTGAAAAAAAGATTCGACCTTATTCCCAATTTAGTCGCTACTGTACAGCAATACGCGAAACACGAAGAAGAGACATTTACTAAAATCACAAATTTACGGACGAAGAGTTACGACTCCCTCACAGCTGAAGAAAAAGCAGATTTTGACAAAACATTCACTGCTGCTAAAAATAATTTCTTTATGGTAGCTGAAAACTATCCGGCCTTACGGTCTTCGGAAAATTTCATGCAACTTCAAAAAACACTGAACGAGACAGAAGAACAACTTTCGGCTTCCCGCCGGACCTATAATGCAGCTGTTACGGATTACAACAATTCGGTGATGACCTTTCCATCCAACATCATTGCCAACCTGTTCAGTTTTACCAAAAAAGAAGTATTCGCTATTCCGGAGGAGGAAAAAGTGAATCCGGATGTAAAAAAATTGTTCCGATCTTAATCCACAGTTATGGAACAAAACTTTCAGGATATTTATGAACAATTGCAATCCCGAATCCGACAAGCAGAAGACAAGAGACTGCAATTAAAAGCGAAAGGAACGAAAAACGGGCTGATAGCGGGGGGTATTACCCTTGTGGCAGGAGTTGTCGTCAGCCTGATTATCGGAGGGGGATGGCCGGGTATCCTTATAGCATGTATGCTCGGCTTGATCGTACTATTTTCTTGTATTCAGTCCAAGTCGGGAGAATTATGTGCTTATTATAAAGAAAATATCATCTCGTCCATTATTTCCTATCTTTGCCAGGAAGCAAGTTACCGGCCGGAAAGCGGAATCGCAGAATCGGTCTTTATGAACAGCCGGTTATTCAGCACCTCTCCCGACCGTTATCGCAGTGAAGATCTGATTTGCGGAAAAATCGATAAAACCAGTTTTATCTGTTCGGAAATTATAGCCGAAGAAAAACGGGTCACGACCGATTCCAAAGGCCGCAGGCAGGAACACTGGATAGATATTTTCAGAGGTTTCTTTTTTATAGCCGACTTCAACAAAAACTTTCAGGGCCAAACGGTTGTTTTCCGTAACTCCTGGTTCAAACTCAACCTGGGCAAACAGAGAGTAAAACTGGAAAATCCGAACTTTGAAAAGCAGTTCGACGTATTCTCTACAGATCAGGTAGAAGCCCGATACATCCTCACTCCTAATTTAATGGAAAGATTACTCGAACTCGATTCCAGGTTTCCGGGGAAAATAACGGTAAGTTTCAGGGATTCTTCTGTCATTATCGCCATTCCCGATCAAACGAATCATTTTGAAACCAACATTTGGGAATGCCAGTTGAATACGGATAAACTGAAACGGGAATTCGGGACCTTGGTCAATCTATTTCAAATTATTCATGATTTAAACCTGAATCTGCGTATTTGGACCAAAGATTAACTTTTTATTGATTTATGTTACTAAATATCATTTACTTATTAGCAGGGTTTATTATTTTAGTGTATGGAGCCAATTTGCTGGTCGACGGTGGTGCAGCACTGGCCCATCGGCTGAAAGTACCGAATATCGTTATCGGTCTGACGGTAGTAGCCTTCGGTACCTCGACTCCGGAACTTGTAGTGAATATCATTTCATCGATCGAAGGAAGTTCCGCGCTGGCATTAGGTAATGTTCTGGGAAGCAACATATTCAACATCATGGCAATCCTGGGAGTAACCGCCTTATTCGTCCCTATCGGAATCAAAAGATCCACAACATGGATTGAAATTCCGCTGGCTGTACTGGCAGCAGTTCTTATCCTGATATTGGCGAACGGTGAGCCGGCAGGTATCATCACCCGGGCAGAAGGATTTTGTTTACTTTGCTTTTTTGCCGTTTTTATCGCCTACACCTTATTTATTGCCAAACGGGGTGGTCAGGAAACCGAAGAAGTAAATATAAAACCCTACAGCCTGAAGAAATCCGTACTTTTTATTTTGTTAGGTCTAGCCGGCCTCGTCGGAGGAGGACGCTTATTGGTTGACGGAGCAGTCAGTCTGGCTCAGATGGCAGGTATTTCGGAACGAATCATCGGATTGACCATTATCTCTATCGGAACCTCCCTGCCGGAATTAGCCACTTCCTTGATCGCTGCCCGCAAGAAAAACGCAGATATAGCCATCGGAAATGTCGTGGGTTCGAATATCTTCAATACCTTCCTGATCCTGGGAGCTTCGGCCGGCATATCCCCTCTGAAGGTAACAACGGATAGTGTAACCGATTTATGGGTCAATATCGGAGTTTCCGTCCTGCTGTTTATTTTTGTTTTCACCGGCAAGGGAAGACAGATCAACCGCTGGGAGGGTGCCTTATTTTTAACCCTGTATATCACCTATCTGACTTTATTGATCGTATCATAAAAGACCGGCATGTTTTTTTATACCGTTATGAAAACCCCTATCGTATATCTCCTATTCATGATCGTTCTGTATCTGTCTTGCTCACCTCGTCCCCAAAGCCCGGCCGATATTCACACCGATCTCAGCAATAACAAGATATTACAATTATCCGAACTATTCGACAGGATCCGTTATATTCCTTTGGAAACTCCAGATACCGCTTTGATAGCCAACGTACAATCGGTCACTTATCATAACGGCCGTTATTATCTTATCGCCGAAAACACCCTTTATGTTTTCAACCGCCACGGGCAATACCTCTCCCAGCATAACAACCGGGGACGGGGAGCAAACGAATACAGCAGTATCTTCAAAGTAAAAAGTTCCATCGGTGATTCTGTGATCTATGTATCGGGCGATAACGGTAAAGGCCACATCGTCATGGCTTACGACAAGAACGGAAACTACCTGAAAACATTGATACAAAACCGATCCTTCAATATGGAATTTAACGTACTGGAAAATGGTATCATCATTTCGGATGGGCGAACCGTCTCCCTATATGACAAACAAGGGAAATTGGAAAACGAAATTCGGATCAGTCCTTTCGATTCTATCTCTTTCGGTACGAGCAATTATTTATCCGATTTCTCCAGCCAGGAGGTTATATTCAGTTGTCCCGGTAGTGACACCCTCTATTTTTTGGGTAAAAGCGGTATTACCCGTAAAATATCCCTGGATTACGGTCATAATCAAAGCCCGGAACAATTCAAAAAATCGCTTTCGAAACCGATCACCTTCCCTTATTTTCACAATTTCATTTCCTTAGGTAAAACCGTCCTGGACCTCATCGTTATCGGCCAGAAACAATACATGATTCAACTGGACTTAACCCATCGGACCGCCACGGTATGCGATACCCTCGTCAACGATATCGATCACACGATTCCCTACATTCCCCGGGAGATGGTACAAAATCAAGGTTTGATGGTTTTACCGGCCCCGGTTTTCTTTCATTTTATCCAACCGGAACAACTTGCAGCTATCCCCGCCCTTCGTAACCTGACCGAAGATGCTAATCCGGTAATCGTCGTTTTAAATCTAAAATCCTCCTCTTTATAAAACAATAGAAATATTTCTCGTCCTATCTTCACAGGCGAATCACAGAAATCATTAACTTTGTATCTGTGAGAAATAATTGTTTTAAAAAAAACACAAATTTTTTTGACAAAATTTATAAACATATGAAAAAGGGATACATTGTTTTAATCGTTATCGCTGTAGTTGTATTGAGTATTTTCTTTTGGTTTAAAGGAGCTTACAACGGCATGGTCAATATGCGCGAAGCCGTATCGGCCCAATGGTCGAATGTGGAAAACCAATATCAACGGCGCCTGGATCTGATCCCCAATCTGGTCAATACAGTGAAAGGGTATGCTTCACACGAAGAAAATACACTGACCGAAGTAGTCAATGCCCGGGCAAAAGCCACTCAGATGCAGCTGAATATCGACCAGCTCGACGAAGCGGCCCTAAAAAAATTAAGTAACATACAAGGGGAATTATCCTCCGCTTTATCCCGATTGATGGCTATTTCTGAAAATTATCCGGATCTGAAGGCTAACCAAAACTTTCTTGATTTGCAAGCCCAGCTCGAAGGAACGGAAAACCGGATAGCAGTAGAACGCCGGAAATTCAACGATGTCGCCCGCAGCTACAATGCTTTCATCCTGCAATTCCCCAGAAACCTGGTAGCCGGAATGTTCGGATTCACCTCCAAACCCTATTTTGAAGCCAATGCAGGAGCTGAAAATGCTCCTAAAGTAGAATTTTGAGCAATGAAACCATCCGATTTTTTCACCCCGGCTCAGAAGACCGCTATGGTTGCCGCCATCCGGCAAGCAGAAAAAGATACTTCCGGCGAAATCCGGATCCATTTCGAAAATCATTGCCGGAAGAATGTACTCGACCGTGCAGCCCAGGTCTTTGCCGACTTGAAAATGCATAAGACAGCCTTGCGGAACGGTGTACTGATTTACGTCGCATTAGAAGATAAACAATTGGCGATATTGGGAGATGCAGGGATCAATGCGAAAGTGCCGGACCATTTTTGGGATGACATAAAAAACAATATGATAGAAAAATTCAAATCAGGACAGATTTGCGAGGGAGTTTGCGAAGCTGTCCTGACTGCAGGACAGCAGCTAAAAGCTTTTTTTCCCTATCAGGCAGACGATGTCAACGAACTGTCGGACGATATCTCATTTAAAAATTAAACATGAAACGATCAGTCCTTATTTTCTTTATATGCATTACTTCCTTTTTACAGGCTCAGGATCTACCCGAACCGATGCGCCCCAAACGGATAGTCAATGATTTCACTCAGCTGTTCAGTCCACAGCAACAACAAGCATTGGAGCAAAAGTTGAGAAATTTTAACGACACTTCTTCCACCCAGATCGCAATAGTAACCGTACCCACCCTACAAGGCTACGCCCCCAGCGATTATGCCCAGCGTTTAGCTGAAAAATGGGGAGTCGGCCAAAAAGGAAAAGACAACGGAGTCTTACTTCTGATCAAGCCCAAGAGCAGGACAGAAAAAGGACAAGTAGCCATTGCCGTCGGATATGGATTGGAAGGAGTCATTCCGGATGCCATCGCTTCGAGAATCATCCGGAACGAAATTATACCTGAATTTCAACAAAACAATTATTACCGGGGAATTAACAAAGCGACAGATGTACTCATGCAGCTTGCCGGTGGGGAATTTACAGCCGAACAATATGCCCGCAAAAACGGAAATGGCAGTGCCGAAGTGATCATCATTCCTATCTTGATCCTATTTCTCCTGCCTCTGTTTTTCCGAAGAAAAAAAGGGTATACCACAGGTAGCCATGGAAGTGGAGGAATCCCTCCCATATTTTTCGGAGGTTTCGGCGGTGGCGGCAGCAATTTCGGTTCTTTCAGCGGAGGTAGCGGAAGCTTCGGAGGTTTCGGCGGAGGGAGTTTCGGCGGTGGCGGGGCCAGTGGAAGCTGGTAAAACGATAAATACAGATAATGCAAATACCGGACAGTACCATATGTTCACTCCTCAATCAAGGCGAGGAGAAAGGCATGGAATATTTGTTTACCAGATATTACAAGCCTTTGGTACTATGGGCGGCTTCTTTCCTGAACAACATTCCCCAGTCGGAAGATCTGGTACAGGACTTTTTTATCCGTTTATGGGAAAAAAGGACCCAAACCTCACTACAAGCAACCACCTTTAAATCTTTTCTTTACACTTCTGTACGCAATCTGGCATTCGACCGGATGGAAAAAAAAGATCCCCTGCGCCATGCTACCGATCTGAAGTCTTCCGACAAAGCCTGGGAAGAATACGATACCCTGGAAGAAGAAGTATTGGCCCGGGTCAAAAACGAAATCGATAAGCTTCCCGAAAGAAGCCGTCAAATCATGCAATGTATCTATTTACAAGGATTACATTATAAAGAAACTGCAGCTAAACTAGGCATTTCTATCGCTACGGTGAATACGCTTTTAGTCAACGCCCTCAAAAAAATTCGTCAGGCCTATCCCGATATAACCCAAAATATCATCCTGTTTTTGCTTTTATCCGACAAAAAAAGATAAAAAACCAAAAACACAAAAGATTAAATTCCAATTCATTATAATTATTTTTTCAACTATTTCAAAAAAAGTTGTCTTTTCCATTCAATGAAAATTAATATTTTCCCGTACTATGGACAAATGCAACCGATATGCTAAATAAAGACAACATCGATCAATTACTTTTAAAGCATCTCTTACAGGAAAACGCCGTAGAGGAAGAACAGCTTCTGAAAGAATGGTTGGGACACGATCCTGAACATCAAAGGTACTTCGAAAGATTCCGTCGGCATCACATTCACCTTCAGGCTGCTATCCAATCCGGCCGTATTCAAGGTCAATATATTGAATTTGCATCCCGTCTGAAACGGCGTCATATCCGCCGTCTTTTTATCCGAGTTGCAGCCATCGCCCTGATTCTGCTCGGAGGCGGACTTTCCTTTTACCTGATCCATACCCCTTCACTGATTCCGACTTTAGCCGAAGTTCCGATTCATCCGGGTTCGTCAAAGGCGATTCTGCATCTTTCTTCCGGAACTGCGATTCCCGTAAACACCACTTCGCAGGAGTTAAAGGAAAAAGATGGAACACTAATCCGTATTTCCAATGAAGGAGTCTTGAATTACGCAGAATCAGCCAACATTTCGACTGCAAACCTGATAAACCGACTCGAAATCCCCAGAGGTGGAGAATTCAAAATCAAACTGGCAGACGGGACCGAAATATGGTTGAATGCAGAGACAGAACTCCGATACCCAACGGTTTTCTCAGGCCTGGAAAGAAGAGTAAAACTTCAGGGAGAAGGCTATTTTAAAGTTGCTAAAAATGAAAAACAGCCTTTTATTGTCGAAGTCGGCGATATTGAAGTCAAAGTATATGGTACCCAATTCAATATCAGTACTCAAAATAAAGACAACATCGAAACCGTTCTGGTCAGCGGTAGCGTCAGTATCCGCCACCACGACCAGGAGACTCACCTAAACCCTTCCCAAAAGGCAGCCTATACCTCCTCCGGGAAACTAACGATTGAAGAAGTGGATGTTTTACCTTATATCACCTGGAAAGACGGAAATTTCATGTTCCAAAACGAGTCCTTGGAATCGGTCATGAATAAATTAGCCAGATGGTACGATCTGGACGTATTCTACCTCAACGAGCAAACTAAAAATATTCACCTGTCAGGTATGATGACCAGATATAAAGAGGTATCGGAACTTTTCCACTATTTTGAAAAAATTTCCACCGCCCGTTTCATCATCAAAGGCCGGACCGTGACGGTAAAATAAATGTTCGTTTATTCAAAATAAACAGCCGGGAATGTACCACCATTCCCAGCTGCAATCAGATAAAAAGACAGCGGACAAAGCTAACTGTAGGCTGTCGGATTGTTTTACCTTAAAATACAAATTTATGGAATGTAAACGAATCTTTGTCCTTTCGGACTTAAAAAGATTAAAAATTGTCAGGATTATGAAGTTATTCTCAATTTTTATGCTGGTATTCACCTTGGGAGGTTTTGCTTCCGGATACTCTCAAAAGCAAGTCGTCACTTTGAATTTAAAGCAATGTGACGTCAATACGCTATTACAGGAAATCTGGAAACAAACCGGGTTGCGGTTCGTTTATAACGAACAGGATGTCGCCCGACTAAAACGCTTTGACGTTAACGCCCAACAGAAGCAAGTAGACGAAATTTTAGACCATATCTTCAAAAACACGCCTTATCAGTGTGCTTATGAAAGCGACGTTATTTATATCACCCCTCGTCCGGTAGGCGATCTTCCTCAAGTCAAACAGGAAAGAGTGAAACTTTCCGGTAATATCAAGGACAAAAACGGAAATGTTTTACCGGGAGTAACGGTCTTCATCGGTAACTCGGACATTGGTACTTCTTCCGATATCAATGGTAACTATCAGCTTGCCATCCTCAAAGGTAATGCGGTGGAAATCGTCTATTCTTTTATCGGAATGAAAAAAGTCACCTATAACTTTCCGGCAACGGAAGATGTCCGTCATAATGTCGTCATGGAAGAAGATCAGGTTGAATTGCAAGACGTTGTAGTTATCGGTTACGGAAGCAAGTCGGCAAGAAACCTGACCAGTTCCGTATCGTCGGTCAAAGCGAAAGACCTGGAAAAATATGCCAACGGAGCCACGACTTTCGACAACATGCCAGGTGGAGCAGTGAAGGGGGTATTGGTCAATCAAAACTCAGGAGAACCAGGTGCCAAAGCAACTTTAAACATCCGGGGAATCACTTCCCCGTTAAAATCGCAAAACAATAATGAACCCTTGTATGTCGTCGACGGTGTACCTTTCTTTGTCAAGCGCAGCCTGAATATGCTGAATCCGCTTTCAACTCTTTCCCCCAACGACATCGAAAGTATCGACGTATTGAAAGACGCTGCCGCAACAGCCATTTATGGTTCCAGAGGAGCCAACGGAGTAGTCATCATCAAAACCAAGGACGGTCACCGCAACGAACAAATGAAAATCAGTCTGGGATATACCTTGAGTGTCGGTAACCAAATTAAAAAATTCAAACCATTAAACACAACTAAATTTAAAAATCTCCAGGAATTAATCATTAAAAATACACTCGGAGCCATCAACAAAGCACAAATCACAGACGATAATATCATATACGGCCAAATCTATCCTGCAATCGATTATATGGCCAATACTTCCTATGATAATTACGGAAATATGATATTCGACGGATTAAAAGACGAGGCTTTCGGTGAAGAAAATACCAATTGGGTAGATGAGACCAATAATAAGAATGCACTGACTCACATGTATAATCTGGCTATCCGCGGAGGTGGAAAATTATCCAATTACTCCTTTTCTTTCAATGCAATCGACCAGGAAGGTTTGTTTATCAACGACGATATGCAACGTTACAACAGTCGTCTGTCCTTTGACTCGGATGTCTCGAAACGCTTCAAAGTAGGAGCAGCCCTGGGTTATACAATGACCAAACGCCATAGCGGAGCTGCAGGCGAAGAAATGGGTATTACCCGAGAATGGAATGTCAGACCCGATGTACCCGTATACGATGAAACGGGAGAATTATACCGCATCGACGGAACTCCGACCTGGGGTTTCCCCGTAGGTTTAGCCAATCCAGTCGCAAACCGGCAAAATAAAAACAAAAAAGAATCTTATCAATTCCTGGGAAACAGTTATCTGGAATACAAAATCTTCAACGGTTTGAAAATCAGAGGAGATATCAATATCTCTATGTTTCAGGATCAGTATAGTAATTACAACCCGCTGGTCGCCCAAGACGATCGGGGAGGCGGAGGCATGTCCACCCTTCAGGACGACCGCAGCAAAGCCGCCAATACTTCGATCAACTTCAGGGCCGACTATAATTTCCAGATAGAAGACCATTATTTCAGCTTTATGGTCGGCTATGGTTGGGACCGTTCTTTTAGTGAATATACTTCGCATTACTACATGGGCTTCCCGGATGATGAAGTCCTGAATAATGCGGGGTCTGCAACAGAAACACACTGCATCGGAGACGCAAAGTCCAAAAGTGCCCTCAATTCCATTTATGCCCGTGCCAGCTATAATTATCTCGACAAATATCTGGCAGAAATCAATTTCCGTTCCGATGCCTCTTCCAAATTCGGCCCCGGTAATCAAAGAGGTTATTTCCCTTCTATATCCCTGGGATGGCGGATGAGCAGCGAAAATTTCATGGCCGATACAGAAAAAGTCGACGATCTGAAATTACGTTTCAGTTGGGGACAAACCGGTTCTACCAACATCGACGATTTCGTCTACAGACAATTTTATGAAAAAGGCAATCCTTATATAGGACAATCGACTCTGACTCCCGGTTTATTACCTAATCCGGATATCAAATGGGAAAGAACATCCGAATTCAACGGTGGATTAGATTACGCTTTCTTCAACCACCGCCTGTTCGGTAGCATCGACGGATACTATCGTTACACCAAAGGTGCATTGGCTCCTTCCCCCTATCCGCTCGAATCAGGTTCCACTTCCTATACGTCCAACTTAATCGACCTCTCCAACAAAGGCGTTGAGATTGAAATCGGCGGGGATATTATCCGTACAGCCGACTGGACCTGGACCTCGAAATTCAATATAGCCCTGAACCGGAACAAAATCGAAAAACTCAATGGAGCCGAGCTTTCCAGTAACGATGTCGATACCTATATAGAAGGTCAGCCTGCCGGCGTTTTAAAAGGATATATCGTCGAAAAAATATTCCAAAACGACGATGAAGTAGTTACTCTAAATAAAACAGCCGTAGCTCGTGGAGCGAATTATTACCAGGAAAAGTCGACCGGTATGGGTGACTTCAAATACAAGGACCTGGATGGGAACGGTTATATCGACAGTAAAGACCGGGAAGTTATTGCTACTCCTCAGCCTAAATTCTTCGGAGGATTTTTCAATTCGGTCAATTACAAAAATTTCAATTTGTCGTTCGTTTTCCAATTCTCCCAAGGAGCTAAAGCTGCTGTTTATAATATGATGAGCGATATGTATGGGTATATTGGAAATAACATCTATCCCGAACTCTATGGGAAAACCTGGAGTCCCGAAAATCCCGATGCTCGTTATGCACGTCTGGTTTATACCGATCCTTCCAAAAACTCTCGTTTCTCCGATCGTTACATTTACGAAACATCGTATTTACGCTTAAAGAATATTACTTTCTCTTATAATTTACCACAGAATTTCCTGAAGAAAATCAATGTACAATCGGCCATGTTATTTGTCAGCGGCTCTAATATCTGGACCGTGACCCAATGGCCGGGTATCGATCCGGAACTGATCAGTAGTTTCACTACTTCACAGATGACCCTGAATGAAGATCCCTATCCATTGAGTAAAACATTTACCTTAGGTGTTAAAGTTGAATTTTAACGATAAAATCTCATACTATGAAAACAACATATATTATTTCTACCTTATTTCTCTCTGTATTGATTTGGGCATGTGACCTGATGGGAGACGTAGATAAAGTAAAACCTTATTATAAACTGGAAGACCAAACCGCAATACGGAATGCCCAGAGTGCAGAACAGGTGTTACGCGGGGTATATACCCAATGGAGGGCCATGAGTCTTTGTAACTTCCGAAGCCATATCGGCCTGCTCGCCGGTTCATTAGCACTCTCGGGTAGTGGTGGATTGGCAGGAGAAACCGGTTTCACCGACAACAATGTACTGGAAGACAATAGTATCATCGGAAATGTCTATAATAATTTATATGATGTAATCAACGCGGCCAACTTTATGATCGAATTTTTGGAAAACAATACGGTAAAAGACCTGGACCCTGCGAGACGTATGGAAATATTAGGCGAAGGCTATTTCAACCGGGCCATGGCTCACTTTATGTTGTTACGCTATTTCGGGCAATTTTACGATACCGATTCTCCATATGGTATCGTCCTGTCCGACAAACCTTACCGGGAACCGTTAGCAAAGGCCCGCTCGACTGTAGCTGAAAGCTATAAATTTATCGAATCGGATCTCGATTCAGCTATATTATATGCTCCGGACATGCCTATGAGTAATTATACGCCCACTCATGCGCAGGCCGGAAAAACAACCGCACAAGCCCTGAAAGCAAAAGTATTACTAAGTAAAGGAGATTACGTAAATGCAGCCCTACTGGCCGATGAAGTGATTCAAACAGCCGGCAACTACGGATACGGGCTGGTTGACTTTATGAGTATCTTCAGCGATATGTTCGATTCTCCTGAAGTGCTGTTCGCTCCTTATGTCTCCAACTATGAAGAACAATGTAGTTTCATTTTAGACCGGACAACTTATAGTTCTTATTCTCAAAAAATAGCCGATGCGATGGATCCCACTCCAGGGAACAAAGAAACAGGAGAAGGTTACGATCCCCGTTTTGCCGCCCCGTTTCTTACACCGGACGTCATCACAACTTCTTTCAAAAACGGGAAATATCCTCACAGTACCAATGATGACGGCAAGAGCAATACCTACTACTTCCTGCGTTTGGGAGAAGTATATTATATCCATGCAGAAGCGGAAGCCCGGCAGGGAGGCAATCATCTTGCGGCAGCCCGTACCAGTCTGCAAACCGTTTTGGATGCCCATGTCCCGGGAGTATATGACGTGAGTACTATTCCTGACAACCAGCTTTTAGAAATGATCCGCCAGCACAAATGGATCGACCTGCTTTTTGAAAACCAGGAAGAGTGGTACGATATGATCAGGTATTATAAACACGGCGATTTAGACATCACCACCATACGCCCGAATATAAAGTCGGATAAACAATTGATCCTACCCATCCCGCAATCGGCCAAAGCAGGTAACAACTTACTCATCGAAAACCCTTAAAATCCCCAAAAATGAAAAATCTGTTAACTGTGCTATTCCTTGTTCTGGCAATTCAGTATTGCCAGGCACAAAATAAATCTTTTCACATCACCGGCTCTATCCAAGGCCCATGTGAAGGGATGGTTTTCAAACTGTTGGATAATAGCTATCCTCCTCAAACAATTGCAACAACGGTCATTAAAGATCATTGTTTCGAATTGACCGGGGAAATTCCGGCACCCGGCTTTTATCGTTGGATCATCGATACGACTCCCGTAGGGAAAAAATCCTCGGAAGCCAACTGGTTGGCCGGCAATTTCTATTTGGAAAATTCGGATATCACTTTCCAGGGAGATATCCATACTTTACCCACTTATTACTGGAATCCGGAACGTAAAGGTAAGATGATAATCCAGGGTTCGGAGACAGAAGATCTGTATCAGTCATTCAAAACTTCTATCCAAGAACTGAGTAAAGCCAGAAATCAGGCAGACGGCGAATACCTCGAGCAATATCACCGTCCGGCATTAGACAACATCTTCAATACCGAGGAGGGCATTCGCCTGGCCCGCCGGATCTCCGAACTGGATCGGCAGATCATTCAGGCCACGATCCGATTTATCAAACAAAATCCGGCTTCTGTAGTGGCTCTCGATCAAGCCGGTTATTTCCTGCTCGGAGAGATCGACTTAACCTCCGGTCAGATCGAAGATCTGCAAAATACACTTTCCGGGGTTTGGGGAAATTGTCCCCGTATGACCGAATTCAAGGAAAAAGCAGAGATGGCCAAAAAAATCGCTATAGGAGCCCCGTTTCAAGACATCGAACTCACCGATCCGGAAGGGAAAAAAGTAAAATTATCCGAATGCCTTCCAACCGGAAAATATGTGATGCTCGAATTCTGGGCATCCTGGTGCGGCCCCTGCCGGGGTGAAATTCCTCATCTGAAACACGTCTACCAGAATTACAAAGACAAAGGATTCGAGATCATCAGTGTCTCGATCGATCAAAAGAATAAAGATTGGCAAAAAGCCATGAAAGAAGAAAAGATGCCCTGGATACAATTAAATGATCCGCAAGGAGAAAACGGACCGGCCATACAAGTATATAATGTGACCGGAGTACCCCATTGTATTCTGTTGGACAAAGAAGGTAAAATATTCAAAACCAATATGCGGGGCGCATACCTGGATGCCGCATTAGAACAATTAATTCCTTAATACGATGAAAAAAATATTTTTAGCTTTTTTATGCAGCAGTAGTTTAGTCGCTTGCCAAACTAAATATGACGGTTATATCCTCAACGGTAACATCGGGGGAAACAGTGAAGGCATGAAAGTACAGTTAGTAAACGAAGCCGTCTATCCTCCGGTCACCATCGACAGCACGGTTATTAAAAACGGCAGGTTCCAATTGAAAGGTAAAGTCGACCGTCCCGGTATGTATCAATTAATCATCGACAAAACCGGCCAGGATGACCCGTCCCAAATGTTAGCCAGCCGGTTTTACCTGGAAAATTCGGTTATCAGTTATTCCGGTCATGTCGACAGCTTGCGTACTTATTATTGGAGCGATGAAACCTTCCGGAAAGATCCGGTAATAAAGGGCTCCGCCTCCCAGGATTTGTACGACCGGTATTTGAAAAGTATCGCCGATCTCAGAAAACAATCCGGAACCATAAATGAAAAATATCTGGAAGTATATCATCGGCCGGCAATGGACGGCATATTCAATACAGAAGAGGGAATCGCGTTAATCAAACAAGAAAACGAGATCAACAAGAAATTAAACATCGCCCAATGGAAATTTATCGAAGAACATCCCGAAAGCATAGTAGGATATGATTTAGCCCTTCAATTCCTACAAGGCATGTATGTCAATTTAACCGTCCCTCAGCTCGAACAATTGACAGCACTCATCACCAAAGCCTGGGCGAATATTCCCCCAATGGCCGAAAACTTCAAAACCATAGCTGACAAAGCCAAAACGATGGCTATCGGCGAAAAATATCAGGATATCGAACTGATGAATCCGGAAGGGGAAATGGTCAAGCTTTCTTCCTGTGTACCCGAAGGAAAATATGTGATGCTGGAATTCTGGGCATCCTGGTGTGGTCCCTGCCGGGGCGAGATTCCACACCTTCGTCATGTATATCAGGATTATAAAGACAAAGGCTTTGAAATCATCAGTATTTCTATCGACGAAAAGAAAACCGACTGGGACAAGGCGATGAAAGAAGAAAAAATGGTTTGGAAACAACTGTGTGATCCCAACGGTTTTAACGGACCTGTCGCCCAAAAATACAATATCACAGGAGTCCCCACTTGTATCCTTCTCGATAAAGAAGGCCGTATCTTTAAAACCGAAATGCGGGGAGCCGCCCTGGATGCTGTTTTACAGGAACTATACTGATTTTACCTACTCCCCCGGCCACCGATGTTGCCGGGGGAAACCTCTGTAACCATCAATAAGAGTAAACCTCCCCTTTATAGGTGATTTGCAGAGAGCGGTCACTTCCCGGAAGTGTCTTCATCTCAGCTTTAACAATCTCTTCTTTCGGAGAAAACCTATTTTTCAACCGCAGATACAATAGTCCTTTATCGAAAAGATAATGACTCTCCGCATAACGGATCAGCGATTCTGCAACTTCAAAATTCAGTATTTCTTCCTCATCGGTCATACTCTTCCCCACACCGGAAACAATCCAATCCCCATCGTTAAAATTCCGGGGCGTTTGTTCTCCGTTATAATTAATTTTCAGACTGGCATCGGATATCCATTTCCGGTTTTGCAAAGCGGAAACATGAAACACCCAGGTCCTTAAACCGGAACACAAAACGGTGAGCTGTCCCTCATACGGAGCCCGGCAGCCCACAATTTCCCAATGAGCTGTCTCAGTGGTCAATGCCAGATCGTCTGTTACAACCTTAAAAACCGAATCCTGTCCCTTCCATCCGATCCATTCGTGTTCATTCACTTGTTGAAGACGATAGTCCGGAAAAAGTTCTTCTACCCGGTCTTCTCCTTCCTCATCCAAGGCCGTCAAATACGTGTTCATTCTCAAAGCAAGATCCCAAAACGACAAAATAGAAGCCATATTACCTTCCAAATAATCGAAATTTTGTTTACCTAACTGATAACCAGCATGAGAATCATAACCACACTCCTCCGAACAAGCTCCCAAAGGACCTATCAAAACAAGAATTAGAATCCTGTATAACAACGATTTAAATATTTTCAAAACTTTCATAACTTATTCCTTCAAAAGGAATCCAATATTTTATGTAAAATTAAGTAAAATATTTCAATAAACCAAACAATACATTTATAACAAATTCTATTCCAAAACTTATACCGGTGAAAATTCTCCCAGTCAACCCGGAACTTTCCATCCGAATTTAAGTATAACAAGTATCATTAAAACGTTTAATTATGGAAAAAAACACTCGTAAAATCGAACCGGGTACACCTACTCCTGACCCGAAATATCACCTTGAAATTACAGCAGACGGCCCCTATCTGGTATATGGAAATCCCCCTCTTCAACAAGAGATCTTCGTTTTAAATAAAGAACAAATCCCCTGGGAATATGCCAAAGGGCATAAATACCCGACCGACAACGAACCCACTGCTTTATGCCGCTGTGGTCAGTCCAAAAATCATCCGTATTGCGACGGTTCCCATCACCATGCCGATTGGGATCCGACGCTAACCGCCGGCAATATCCCTCTTTTAGAGAATGCCGATCTGTATGACGGTCCTGGAGTTCAGTTGGCCGACAACACCGAATATTGTGTACATGCCCGTTTTTGTATGGCCAGAGGAACGGTTTGGCAGTTGACGGAAGATTCCGACAACACCGAAGCCCATGATCTGGCCGTACACGAAAGCATGTACTGCCCCTCCGGCCGGTTAAAACTTTGGGACAAAGAAGAGGAAAAATTTTATGAGCCCCCCTTAAAACCGGCTTTAGGCCTGATCGAAGACCCACAGGAAGAATGTAGTGGTCCGCTCTGGGTCAAAGGAGGTATTCCTGTGAATGGACCTAACGGCACCGAATACGAACAACGTAACCGGGTCACCCTATGCCGTTGCGGAGCATCCGCTAATAAACCCTATTGCGACGGTACCCATGTCACGGTCCACTTCCAGGACCACCTGCCCCTCAGTACCGAATTAGAAGAAAAAATGAAATAAATACAGATTCGAATCGTTCGGTTACTCTATTGTTTCAATCAGAGTTTCAGACAATGGAATAACCGAACTCTCAAACTGTTAAGCATGCATAAATCCGGAATTACTTCCAACTTCGATAGGGGCGGTGTGCCAGCATTGCATTATAATAACGCAGATCTCCGGTCACTTCTTCTCCCAACCATTCCGGCTTTTCAAAAAGTTCATCCTCCTGCTTTAATTCAACTTCAGCCAGCAATAACCCTTTATTCTCCCCCAGAAACTCGTCTACCTCGAAAATATGCCCCCCTACTTTCACTAAATAACGAATTTTGTCAACCACCCCAGGCTCGCACAATTTCAGGAGTTCTTCTGCATCTTCCCTGGCAATCTCTTTTTCCCATTCATAGCGGGTAACTCCATGAACATCACTTTTACCTTTTACAGTAAGATAGCCCTGTTCACCTTTCACCCGTATCCTGACCGTCCTTTCCGGTACGGAGGACAAATAGCCCTGTACAATCCGAAAGGATTGGCAAGCATATGCTTTAAAGTCTCCCCGGACCAAAAACTTTCTTTCTATCTCTTGTGGCATATTGATTTCTTTTACAACAAAATTAAAGCAAAAGAAACACTTAAACAGCCAAAAAACTAAAAAAAGTCAAACTTGTCCGGGCAGCCCTGTTTAATTTACCTGTCTGATAGCCGCAACAGCTTGTGTCAATCTTTCAAAATCCTCCGGGAATACATCTCCAATAGTACCAATCCGGAATGTATCAGCATCCGAAACCTTTCCGGGATAAATGACAAAACCCTGTTGTTTCAGCAACCCATAAAACTCTGTAAACGAAAAACCCGGCTCCGGATAAAGAAAAGAAGTAATAATCGGAGACTGCTTTTCCGGTTCCAGCAAGGTGGAAAAACCAATAGCCCGCATTCCTTCCACTAATACCTCATGATTCCGGCAATAACGGCGGTAACGGGCTTCTATACCTCCCTCTGCTTTCAACTCTTTCAAAGCTTGAAAAAATGCCCGTACAACATGAGTCGGTGAGGTAAACCGCCATTTTCCATGCCCTTTTTCCATTTCTTCCCATTGGGCATAAATATCCAGGGACAAAGAACGGGCAACTCCTTTGCATTTCAGCAATTTTTCCCGAGAAGCGAGAACAAAGGTAAAGCCCGGAACTCCCTGTATACACTTATTGGCACTACTAACCAGAAAATCAATACCCAGTTTTTTCATATCGATAGGAATCCCTCCAAAACTACTCATGGCATCAACGATTCAGGTGATCCCGCGTCCACGCAACACCTCTGCAATTTCTTCAATCGGATTCAATAAACCCGTCGTTGTTTCACTATGGACCAAAGACAAATGGCTGATTCCAGGATGATTTTTCAAAGCCTCCTCCACGATTGCGGGGGTAATCAGCTCCGTTTCTTTCAAAGCCACCATGACATAATCCAGTTTATAATAATCAGCAATGGCCGACATCCGTTTGCCATAAGCACCATTCGCTATAATCAGTAACCTGTCGGTAGGTTTCACGACAGCTCCCAAAGTTGCCTCTACGCCATAAGTCCCACTTCCTTGTAACAACACAGTTGTATATTCCTTCTCATCCAGTCCTGCCACCTCCAGCAATTCTTTCCGGATCACAGTAACTATTCCTTCATTGTAATCTTTATCCCAGGTACACCAATCCTGTAACATGGCTTCTTTCACCGTCTCAGAAGTACTCAACGGTCCAGGGGTCAACAGTAAATAATTTCTCATACACCTATTATTTTTTATTCATTAAATTATGTATCAGGTCCGGCAATTCACGGATATTATCCAGCACATAATGTGCACCGGCTGCCATCATCCGCTCTCTGACCTCTTGTTTCAAAGTATATAACTCCGGTTCAGGCATAGTTTTGTATTCCTCCTCGGTCAACCCCAACTCATTACTACCTGTAATTACTCCGACAGAACATACTTTTGCATTCAATCCTTCCCGGATATCGGCGATAGTATCTCCAACTTTAACCACCTCGTCAACAGAAGGAATCGCCAGCTCTGTCATGTTCCGGTAAATCATATAAGGAGCCGGGCGTCCGGCAGGCAAATGATCCGGAGTTACCAGACAATCTACAGTATATCCCTGAGCAGCAGCTCCGGGTTGTACAATTTTCATCATAGCGTCGGTATACCCTGTCGTTGAACCAATACGGATCCCTTCACGACGTAATTGTTCCATTGTCTCTATAACTCCCGGAACAGGAGTCGTAAAATCCTGAAGTGAAGCAAACAAATGTTTCTCAAAACTCTGATACATGATTGCGACATCATTCTGATTCCATTCCCGTCCATGTGCTGTACGAAATCTTTCACTCACTTCAGGCATTTTCAAAATAGCCTTTATATGTTCAATCTTTAATAATCCCATCGGTTCACGGGCTTGCCGGTAAGTGATCGTCACACCCTGCTCCTGAAACACCCTCAAAAAAGCATTCAATGGAGCAAAACACCCAAAATCGACAGCCGTTCCGGCCCAATCCATAATGACACAACTAACTTTTTTCATGTCCTTAAATCAAATATTACTGTAATTAGAATAAAACCAATCAATAAGCATGAGCAGCTTCCAGAGGCATCACCTTTTCAGACGCTCTTCGTTTTGCCTGCCGGTACAGATAAACCCAAGCACCGACAAACAATACACTGCATCCCAAACCCACATAACCCGCCAATTGGTTATAAAACGATAACCAATTGATATCCGGATTTAAAAATTCCTTTACGGCTAAGACAATCACCGTTCCTAAATAACCGATGAAATCAATCAATACAATAAAAAAACCGACATTCCCCCGGATACGGAAACAAGCTATAAAACGATCAAAGAAAATAGTCTGAAAACACAAATAAGCCAGATATAAACAGAGACTTTGAATAAATAACCAAACTACCGGACTTAGTTGCAATGCCTCATATCTCAACGAAATAAAAGACATGGTCAGCATGCCCAAAATCACCAAACTCAATAAAATCAATAAAACCCGCATATTATTACGGACAAAAACCATTAATCCGAAGATGATCAGGATAATCAAAGTAACGATACTGTCCAATTGAGCGAATATCCATGAAGAATAACCACTCCCCGCAACATCAAATATTTTCACCAGAAAATCTTCCTTTATATCCCGTAAAGCCACCAACAAAAAATTAGCGACTAAAATAATAGAGAGAAAAGGCATATAATTTTTTGAATAAAGCCCAGCGTTGCCTTCCATCCAAAGTCATCCGCTCTGCTTTCAAAGCCCTGTCTTCTTCGGAAGGTTTTGGCAGAGATTGCAACACATATCCCAATAAAGCCAGGCATGGCAAAGCACAACCACCGATCAGGGCAGGCATCCAAAACTCACTGACCTGCCAATGGTCCATCACAAACAATCCCAGGGATTTCGCTGCACCTGAACCAATCACCATGCTAATCCCCAATAAACTGGCTAGCATATCCGTTACCCGCCGCCCTTCTATAAAACTGAAAATCACTCCCCACATACATCCCAAAGCCAGCCCATTAAAAAACATAGCAAAGATATTACCCGGAGACGGCAGGATAGCAAAACCGACTAAAGCCAACTCAGCTAAAACAATCGCCCCCAAAATAAATTTTAAACGATGTTGTCCCTTTAACTCAGAAATCAATTTAATGCCGATAAACTTGGCCAACAAATAACCTAAAATCTGAGTAATAGTCACTACAACCTTATAATCCATTCCCCAAATACTCAGCCCATCAAATGTAGCAGCCGTAAAAGGTTTACGCAATGCATATACTAACGAATAAGAAAGCAGGGCCGCTCCTCCTGCCCACAGAATAAAAATAAAATCTGAAAATGATCTACGATCCCGGATAAAAGAAAAATTCATAGTCTTGTCTTTAACTGTGACAAAGCTATGAACCCAATGTTACGCCGACATTAAAAAAATATGACGAAATAATGACGATATTCACTTTTTCAATGACACTACCACAGGCCACATCCTCGGTTGTGCCATATCCCTCCAGAAACAGTCTCTTCAAGCAGCTTTTCCGGAATAGTTCCCGGACGATCCGGATATTCCCGTTTCTTAGCATCCGTAACGATACAGGTATGTTCCTGCACCGGCTGTTCGGAGGAAATGACACCGCATTTCTGCATCAGTTCGTTAATCCAGGCGACCTGTCCATCTTTAAAAATCTCCAGTACCCTATTCTTCATTTCAAAATCATAAGCCGTACCGATTGAAAAGCCTGTGACTTGAAATCTCCCTTGACCAAAAATTTCCGTTCTATTTCCTGTGGCCTACCATTCTTCCTGATAACAAACCCGGCTCCCCGCAATTATTTATTAAAATAACTGTCTAAAAAATTCTTCAAACCGATGTGTGATTGTGGTCTGGCAAGCACCTGATTATCTTTTCCGATCACATAATAAGAAGGTATGGCCTGCACTCCGAACGACCAGAAAAAAGCCTGATTACAAGTGGTCATCGGATAAGCGAACTCATATTTTTCAACCTGAATCTTAGCATCCTTTTCACTGAGCAGACCGGCACACAGAAAAACCAGCTCCGGCTGCTCTTTCCAGCGATCATATAATTTATTCATCCACGGCTGGGCCAATACACATCCGACACACCCGGTAGAAGTAAATTGCATCACCACGATCTTGCCTTGCAGCGATGCGTTGGAATACACTTTCCCGGTCATGACATCCGTCAATTCATAAGCAGGAGCCTCATCACCCACCTTCACCTCCTGCACGAACTCGTCGAAAGAAGCGACATAGCGAATTTTATCTGCCTGAGCAGGATAAAAACAACTGTCCGGAATATCCTTCAGCTCCATATTTTCCAAAAATTCCGTATTCCGGTTTCCCGGAATTTTCCTGCCGTCCTGATCTCCCGAATTGGTATAAGACCAGTAAACAGGCAAACCTGTATGTTTTTCTATAAATAAAGCATACGTATTATAACTATGCATCACTTTATATCTTACATTGGCTTTCCATGACTCATTATTACTTTTCGAGGGAATAAGCGTGACATCATTATGCCGTTTGAGTACATAACAATCCTGCCCGTTAAAAAGCGTATCCGGCGCCCGCTCCACCCATACATCGACGATCCGGGAAGAATCGGAAGCAACTTCACGCAGTTTCTTACCATCCAGGATTTGCTGCATCAAATCGAGCTCCTCCTGGATCCGGGCAAAATAATCATACCTTTTCGCACCGGGTTCAACAGGAATACGCGTACCAAGTAACATATCCAGATATACACAAGCCATATAAGGCTGATCGTTCCGGTAGAAAACCCGGTTATCGATTTGTTCGAAGGTAAAAAAATAAGTACCCGAATCCCGTACTACCTGTTTAAAGAGAAAAGGTATCCGACTGGCCAGCTCATCCGACAACTCCGCACCGTCAAAAGCAGCATTACTGACCAGGACAGCCGACACAGACTGTAGTTCATCCAAGCTTTTCACAGCAAGCCGAACAATCTCTTGCGGTTGCTGTGACCGACAGCCACAAACCACATAAATCATTAATATACAAAACAAAACATTCTTCATTATAATACAAAGATAAAAAATGTTTTCAGGTTTCAACAAATAACAACAACAAAAAAGCCGCTCCCCGGAAAGAAGCGGCTTCCCAAATCAAAATCCCGATACTTTACTTTTTACGTATCCCCTTCGTAGCAACCTTTTTACCTGTACCGGTAGCCGCGATCTTTTCGACAGGTTTACCGGATGAAGCGCGTTTCACCCGTTCGCCTTCCAAATACCGAACCACCGCATACTTGGCAGCGGCAATCGTCTCCCGGTTCACTTTTTCAATGACACTACCACGAGCCACGTCCTCGGTCGTACAATATCCCTCCAGAAGCAATAACTGTACGATCATATTATTGATATTCGTTTCTTCACTATATCCCTCTGCGACATACAACTGTTCCATATGTTCGGCGAATTCACACGCAAATTCCGGATAATTCGGCAAACTCATCAATTCCTCGAACGTCTCGCTGAAACTACTCAGTTCGATATTCAGATTGGGATTCACCAACAAAGGACTGAATTCTTTCTTCGGGTCTACAGGTACAAAATCCACCAGATTACTCATATCTACCTTACGGTCGATATCGTCCATCCGGCGATAGTCGGCTTTCTTCATGTTCTCCAGCTGATAGATAAAGAAATTATATCGCCACAATTCCGAACTATTCATTTCTCCTTTGAAAATAGGACGATATTTCTCGTTCAGCAGGCGTTTCACGCAAATTTTCCCTTCATTGATTTCCGGGCGGGTAATCCGTACCTCTTGAATCATCCGTTTCAGCTCCATAGCGGCTTTCTGAGGTCCGGTAATCTCCCGGCCTTTCTTGCCGATCTCCGTTGAAAGCATACCACATTGAATATTCCGGGCTTTCCCCTTACCGTCGCTCCCTCCGCGCATGATTTTCACCAGGTTCATCACCGATTCCAACTGTCCTTCCTCAGCAATAAACGGTTGCCCTCCCGGAGTACTGGCCAGAGAATCGAAAATCGCACTGAACATCTTCCGGTCGATCATCATTTCCCGGCTTTCTCTTTCCCCATACGATACGGTAGCAATAAACCGGTTCTGTATCATATCGAAAGAGACCGTTTGGATGGTATACCCAACCCCGTCCCGTTTAAACTGCTTACCGCCGAAAATCTGACCGACTACTTCCGTAATATCGATCTTATCCAATAATTTGAACGAAGAAGCCAGATAATATTGCTTTTCATTTTCTACATAATCCCAATCTAAAATATCATCCAGATAATTACCATGACGGGCAATCACATCTACAATATTCTTATCTGCCGTATAACGCTTCAAGGTACGCTGGAAATTAGGACCATCCTGACTGGTCGCTTTCTCTTTCCTCTCCCCATGGGCATCCATATACAACAGGAAATTTTCAGGATTGTCCACCCGGGTTATACCTGCTTCCTCCTTCGAATAGTTTCCGGCACTCAGCATGATATCGATCTTATAAGGCATCGTGATATCACACATACCGCTCACCGTGCTCCGGGAATTGAGATCTTCGACATTACTGTCGGCACTACTTTCGAACAGATACTTATAATACTTGATATAATCCGGGTCGAAATCCGTCGTCCGCGAGAAATCACCGACCTCTGTACCGATCCCATACAGATTACCTTCGGCATCCTGAAACTCATGGAACATATCGCCCGCAATCAGTTTTACCGAACGGACCCCCTCGAGGTTATTCCGCAACCATTTCAGGATAAAAGCGGCGATCATTTCCGACTTCCCTACCCCACTATCCCCATTGATCTCGATAACAAAGATACTACCGTCGTTTTCTTCCACGGCAAACAAAGAACCGTGACGCGGATTACCGCCGATCTCTTTAATTTTCTCATTGATCACCGTCAGACGTGGTTTCTTGACATCCCCGAAATAATCTACCTTCTGTTTCAACGGCGTAACGATCGTCTTGATGTTCCCGTTCGGCCCCGGTATATCGAAATACCCGATCTGCGGGAAAGAAATCAGCTTTTCGGGAGCCCCCAGGAAACTGATCACATCCGGGACGAACCGGGTGATATCTTCGATCGGAATGTCTTCGGTATAATTCAGCCGGTAGTTATCGGTCAGGTATTTCATATATCCCTTCTGGAAAATCACCAGCTCCTTCACCATGCCATGTTTCACCACCTTACAGCGATAATCGTCCGAATCCATATTGGCGATAAACCGGGCCAAACGACCGATAAAAAAAGACGAATCGGGCCGCAAATCCAATAGCTTCAAATAATCGTTCGGTCCTGCCTCCCCAAGCCGCTTTTTCGAAATAGTCCCCGGACGATCCACTTTGTGGAACGGATATTCCCGTTTCTTAGCATCCGTAACGATACGGGTATGCTCCTGCACCGGCTGCTCGGAAGAAATGACACCGCATTTCTGCATCAGTTCGTTGATCCAGGCGATCCGTCCATCTTCGAAAGTCTCCAGCACCTTATTCTCCATTTCAAAATCTTTATAAATAGAAATACCGTGCTGTACCATCTCGTTGACACTGGAATTTTGTTTCATAAAAGCCGTCTCCACCAGCCGGACCATCGTATGGGTATAGCGCTTGTAATAATCGGTTCCTTTTGTCCGCTTGATCATGCTGATATAGAACAACACCACTTTCCGGCTCACCCGGTGGATCTCTTTCTCAGCCACCTTAATATCCCGGCGCCGCATGATATAATCGTTGATTTCCTTCAATTGGGTGGGTAATATCTCGGTGATAAACTCCTCTGTAAACATCTTCACCTCCCTGTCCGCACAAGCTCCGATCTTATCGCTGAAATACTTCAATTTGGCCGATACCAGCCGATAGAAAGAATGATCGTTATGTAATAAATACAGAAACAGGATCTTATCGGTTACCGGCAAATTTTCTTTGTTCATCCCCGAAGCGATCGAATCCATCATATACCCCATACACTTCTGAGCCAGCAACGTCTCTTTAAATTCGGGCAGAGCGCGGAGACGGTTGATAAATTCATCTACCCAGATTTGCAGGTTCAGGTCACTCAACCGAATACCGGTGATTTCCTCGAATGTTTCTCCGGCTACCCGGACAATCTCCTTGCGGCTGGGTTCGAGGCTGTCTTTTTCAAACGGCAGATTGAAATGCAATAAAATTTCCCGGATATATTTCTTGATAATCACATTGATTCCTTCCAATTTCGATTTATCCAACTCCGGATTTCCGGTTGCATCGATAGCTAAAATCTTCACTTTACTATCCGAGAACAGAAGATGCTCCATTTCAATCAGAATTTCCCGCATCACATTTTTCTCCATCGGATCGTCCAGTACATTATAGTTGGGCTGGAACGTCTTCTTATTAGTGATATATTTCAGGATCACCGCCTTACTGTATTTCGAACTTACCGTATTGAAATCCAGGTCGGCAATGGCCGGCACTTGCTTATAAATCTGTGCCAGTAAATTTTCATATACCTTCGTAAAAGCAGCACTCCGGATAAACTCGAATACATCCCGGCAAGAACCGATCTTGTCGCCATGTAATTCGATGACCGAATTTACCGACCGGTCGATCGTCGTAATGCTCACTCCGCTACGCTCGGGAGAGGCATGGTACAAGGTCCGGATATCACGGATCTGCAAAGAAGGCGCTTTGTCTTTCCGGTATTTAGCGGATAAAGGATAATCGCCGATAATCGCATCGATCAATTCCTGAATTTTAGTATAAGCGAAAATCTCATCCAAAATCGTATGGCTTTCCACCTCCTTATAAGCCGCATCCAACCGCTTAGCCGCAAACAGTGTCCAATATTTCATAAAAATGGTAAAACCGTCTTCCAGTTCATATTTAAACACTTGCTTACTCTCCTCGGTATCGGCAAGAAAACCTCCGATAGCAAAGCGGACCAAACCGGTAGGATAGGGCACAGCAGCAATCCCCCGGTGTAACGCCAGATATTGGCAGAAACAAAGCAGATCGGCATAAGAAAACCCTTCCCCCACCCGGAAGTTAAACAAATAAGAACCATCCGAAGGCAACCAACTGACTTCCGTCCCTTCGAATTCAGCTACAACCCGTTGAGCCACCTCTTTTGCCCAACTCATCCGTAACATCGATTCTGAACGGAAATTCTTATTCACCCGGAAACGGTTCAGATTTTCCACCAACCGTCTCTGGTAATAAACGAAGAAAGGTTCGTTATGGTATTTAAAATCGTCCGGCAGGGCCAATATATCCAGTTTATCCAAAGCTACCAGCTCATCCAGCAGGAACAGGTACAACGGGCTACCTTCAAATCCGGCGGTCTTATGCAACTGACGGTTTGCAACACTATTGGCGTTCGATTTTTCAATCCGTCCGATCTGTTCATTGATAAACCGGATCAGTGTCTCTTTGATCTTAAAGCGGGAAGCATTTTTCGGTAACTCGCTTTCCAGCGTATCTTTTATTTTTTTAGCTACCTGTGCCGTCTCCAGCAAATTATTCAACATCAGTAAAGAGTTGTTATTGCCGTGCGAACAGGAATTCAGCTGACGCACAAAAGCAGCGACCGCAGCAGCCTGAGGGGTCACCGCCAAAGCCCCTAACCGATCGCCCGTAGCCGACAAATTCTTGGTGGTCGATAACGATGATACCGCCCGGATATTGGCCTGGGCATTGATATTATTGATGATATACCGCGAGATCGTACGCCATTTCGGCATATGTTTATCCGTAACCTTCACACTGTCGGCATAAGCTTCGTCGAGAAAAAGAGTAATCTTACAAGTATTCATCAGTTTCAGGAACGCATTCAAAGCTTCGGTATTGAAATCCGTATAACCGGTCGGATTATTCGGATCGTTGATCAGAATCGTCGTATTCTCACAAAACAAATCCCAAAGGCTGCCACTATCGTCGAATAAAGCCAGCGTCGATTTGATACGGAGTAATTTATCCGTCAGCCGTTCATAGGCTAAACGCCCGTCAGGCAAATTCTCGATTTCGATATCGAAAGGATTGATATCGAAAGTATCGTCAGGCAGCAAATCCTTATATTCCCAAGCCTGCATCGCATTGTAAATAATATAAGGTTTCGGCTTTCCATTGGGATGAAACAACAGATCCCGGATAATCATCTGTACCGAATCGGAAACCGAAGTCTGTTCCAGATTGCCTAAAGCCGATAAGAATTCTTTCACGATTTGCTGATCCTCCACAGGCAAGGCCCGGTATTTTTCCCGGATCCCCAGGTCATTGAGGAAATTATCGTAACGGCCTTTATTGTTAGCATCATTATCTATCTTCGTGATATAAGCCTGATATTTCTCTAAAAACAGGTTGATGCCGAAATTCTTATGAAAGTGATTCTTCAGGGTACGTTCATAATTGCTGGGGATAATATTCAGGATCAACCGGCAAGCTTTATACACCTTATCTTCCAGTCGGTGCAAAGGCTTTTGCAACAGATAACGTCCATAAGTACGGATCTGGTTGCGTCCGCCGCCTTCCAATACACTCAACACCTGAATCTGGGGGCAATCCGAATAAAAGTATTGCCGGATCCGGCTTTCGAATTCATCGATCAATTCACGGGTTTGTGCCTGCCGTTTTTCTTCTTTATGGCAATTCTCCAGAAAATAAATAAAATCCCGTAATTTTTCCAGGGAATATTTATCCTGAACGATCTTCCTGGAGAACATATCCAGTTTAAACACATTCAACCGTTTCACCGCATCCCCGGTAGTCCCGATCTGTTCGGTCAGAATCTGATTGATCTCTTTCTCGTAGGCTTTGATTTGCAGCTCGATTTTTTCCCGGAATTCTGACAGGAAAGAGGGATTCACATTTTCCAGAATCAACCGCAAGTTCAATTGCGTATTGGCCGGAGAACCCAATTTCTTGGTATGTACCTTATTCAGTGTATGGATAATCCCGTTATGAAAACAGAACACCAGAGAGGTATTGGAACTCCTCGATTCCCGCGAATCGTCGACAATCACCAGACGGGTCAGCAGAGGAAACCATTTTTCACCGGAGAAAGGATTCACCCGCATATGCCGGGCTTTCACCACAAAGACCGAGGTTGTATCCACCCTCATCTGTTCGAACAATTCTTCGGTAGAAGGATTCTCCAACACTTGTACACTATTCTTACCGAATACTTCTCCCCGGAGCAGACTGACCGCTTTATCGGCATTTCCCGAAACCACCGTCGTAATCATACCGTTCAGTCCCTTGAAATTCACCGCCCAACGCATCCGGTTGAGAAAGTCGGCCTTCTCAGCCCCGGTTGTATAATGGGTACTCTGGCCGATCATCTGCTCCAAAGTATCCATCAAATAATTCCAATGCGCTTCGTTCAGGTCACCGGTCACCCCGATCACATCCCGGTATTTCCGCAAATCGCGTACCTGCCCGCCCAATTGTACCTGGGAGATAAACTCGATATGGCTACTGCGCACAGGAGGAGTTCCTACCGAAAAATCATGAGTGTCTTTAATATTTTTCAAGAGAACTCTGGAATCAGGACTTACTGCTTCGGTATCCAGGAACTCATCGATCTTCTTCATAAACTCTCCCCGCCTTCCACTCAATTCGAAAGCTTTGGAAGGATGATGCGGACAAAGCATCAAAGCAACATCCGTATATCCCGGAATATCTTCCCGGAACTTCAACAAATAACGGTTGATCTCCGACTGCTGGACAGCCGGGTCATCGGGTTCTTCAAAACAAAGCTTCACAAAACTGGTCAGATTGTCATAAATATGACGCGGCAAAAAAATCTCTGCCCGTTCCCCTAACGATTCGTAAAGATTCAGTAATTGTCGGGCCTCATTACTCAGAAATGCCCTCGGTTCTCCTTTGATTTTCATTGTATGGTTTTAATTTCTACTCTTTTTTTCATGACAAAACCGGTCAGTTCGAACCTCTTCACTTTTATCGCAAAAAAAAGCCCGCCTTTCAGCGAGCTTCTTTATTCTATTATATTTTCCCCTATGCCAACAGAAGCCCGCAACGTAACTTTACGTTTAAAATTATTGTCCGTCAACTTCATCATTACAGTCATCATAGGTTTCTGTCTTTCATATTTTCAGGTACAATATTAAGAATTAATATACGAAAACCGGCCGGTTTGTTAAAGAAACGTGAAAATTTTAAAGGGAAACGTTTGAGTAAACTTTCCTTCCAACAACTGTATAATATTTAACAATAAAGGACGGAGACGGGGGTACCGGGCTATTTTCCGACAAAAAAGAGAATCGCAATAAAATCCACTTTATCACGATTCTCTCTTCAACCACAAAAACTCAGTCCTGAATCAGGCCATCAATTATTCCCCGGATTTTGTTCCATCAACTTATTGGCATTGATTTCGCTCGAAGGGATCGGATAAATCCGTTTATAAGGCAAATTGGCTTTATACAATTCAGGATCGGCGGCAGTAGCCATTTTTTCAGCCACAGCCCGATTGGTTTCCAGAAGTTGATCCACTCCCATCCGCCAGGTAGCGTACCATTCATGCCCATTCTCGAACCCCATTTCCAGTATCCATTCCTGATAGATCGTCTGTAATATATCGGTCACTCCCGTAATAGCCGGTAATCCATGACCGGAACGTAAAGCATTCAGGGTAGCCAAAGGATCTCCTTTCCCGGTACGGGCTTCACATTCGGCTTTCATCATATAAATCTCTGAATAACGCATCAGGTAAGTGGGCATTGTTCCTTCTGCATTCGAAGCTTTCCGAATCGTCTGCTGAGGTCCGAAAACATCCCCGACTCCATTTTTCAGGATAACCGTTTTCCGGGGATCGTCCCCGACCAGTTCCATAAAAGACTCCGTAGGTCCCCATTTCCCCTCATTATAATACGCCTGTACCCGCGTGGCCTGATATTTCACTTCATCTGTCCCTGCAAATCCCCGGGTATAGATCAGCTCCTGATTAGAAAAATCGGTAAAAACAGCCGAATAGGGGGCCACCAATGCCCGTTCTCCGTCACCGATAAACGTATTGGCAGCCTCTAAAGCCTCACTGTATTTCCCCATATAGAAAAGTACTTTCACTTTAAGAGCCTTGGCAGCCATTTTCGACGCAAAATCCGAAGAAGTAAAATCCGGGGCGTTCGATATAGCATACTCGATATCCTTCAGGATAAAATCATACGTCTGCTGAACCGTCGAACGGGCTTTATAAACATCATCGGAAGTAGGGGGAGTCTCCCGGATGATCATCCCATATTTACTGTCCAATTTATCATATTCCCCGAACATCCTCAACAAATCGAACATATACCACCCCCGCAGAAACCGGATCTCTCCCATCATGGTGGTTTTCCGTCCATCGGTAAACAGATTATCGCTCATTCCTTCCAAAACAGCCAGTAATTTCGTCGACGAATTGATAATCGTATTAAAAGCATCCCAAAAAGGAGTATATGCCGCCCCCACCAGATTCAGTTCCGGCAAACGGTTTTCGATATAATAAATACTCACAACCACGCCGGGATTGTCGTTTCTTTGCAAAATACCGGCAGTCATTGCATGATTTCCGATCGACATATAAGACTCATACCCGATCTGTTCACCATAAATACCGGTCAAAGCGGTTTCTGCCGACTTTTCATCCGTAATCGCATTATCAGGAGTCAGATTATGCGGAGGCTCCTGGTTCAGGACGTCCGTAATCTGGCAGGAAAACAGCAGACTACCGACCATCAAAAGGATAAATATCTTTTTCATAAGCATTCGTGCTAATAATTAAAAATTAAGTCGTAACCCGATTGTATAAGAACGGACACCCGGATAAATATCACTATCGTAATTTCCTCCGTAGTTAGCCGTAGCACTACCTACCGTCGCCGGATCGATTCCCGGATAGCGGGTGATAGTGAAAAGATTGGCGATAGCGAAATATACCTGTCCCCCTTTGTAATACCTGGCATCCCACAATACCGGCAAATTGTACTGGATCCGCAAATGCGACAGCTTCAAATAAGAAGCTTTGTGTACTTCCAGATTATTCGTCGCCGGAACCGGATCGTCGACATACAAAGCCGGTAAACGGGAAGACGTATTCTGTTCGGACCAACGGTTGTAAAGGTTATAATCGATCAGGTTGTTCAACGAACCGGAAATATTTTGCAAAGTATTGTTATACAAGCGTTCTGCACCTACCGAATAATTGAACATCAGATACAGGGATAAATCTTTCCAGGACACATTGGAAGAAAATCCCCCCTGAAATTTCGGTTCCGGATTAGCAATGATGACCCGGTCTTTCACGCTGATATGCCCGTCTCCATTCACATCCCGGTAAATAATCTGTCCCGGTTTGGTCTCGCTGCTATAATAATAAGTGGCAGTCCCGTTACTCAGCTCCTGTGCCTTTTTATTATATTCCTCGATCTGTGTCCAGGACTGGAATATACCGTCGGTCTGGTACCCCAGAACAGCTCCCACCGGATGTCCTTCGGCCAGTACTTCGGTACCGCTTCCCTGTACCACACCTTTACCGGCCCAATCCTGTGCCCCTTCGGATACCAAAGATTTCACCTTATTGCGGTTAACGGCCAGATTAAAAGTAACGTCCCATTTCACCTCCGTCTCCCTGAAAATTTTTGCATCGACGATCCACTCGAATCCCTTATTCTGTACCCGTCCGACATTTTTATACATCCCGCTGAAGGGTTGCAGTGAAGTCGGAAAATCGATATACCACAACAGGTCGTTGGTGTTCTTATAATACCAGCCGATAGATCCGCTCAACCGGTAATCCAGCAAAGCATAATCGACAGCGATATCGAATTGCTTGGTCCGTTCCCAGCGTAAATCGTTATTTCCCAGGGTTGTCGGGATAATTCCCGGTTTTCCCAGAAAATCGTTCGGGCCATAAAGATCCTTATTGTTATAATTACCGATATTCTGTGTTCCCGTCACTCCGGCCGAAAGCCTTAATTTCAATTCGTTCACTTCTTCAATATCCTTCATGAAAGGTTCCTGATCGATTTTCCAGGCAAAAGCCCCCGAGGGGAAAAAACCGTATTTATTGTGCGAACCGAATTTCGACGAACCGTCGAAACGAGCCGTAAAAGTGAAAAGATATTTTTCCATCAATTGGTAGTTAAACCGTCCGAAGACCGAAATCAGTCCGTTTCCGGACGAATTCCCGCTTACATCGTAAGGAGTTGTAGCACTACTCAGGTTATTCAAGATTTTGTCCATCGGAAAATCGACACCGGTAGCACTGAAATCACCAGCCTTGTAACGCTCGAACGAGACTCCGAACAAAGCATCCAAAGCATGTATCTCCTTAAATGTCCCCTCATATTTCAATGTATTATCCCAAAGGGTACGTACCGATTCGTTACTTCCCCGTACAGCTTTACCGGTATAATTGTTATAATAATTACCTTCCTGTAAAAAACTGGGATAATATTGGTGGGTGAAATTAAAGTTCTTAGCTACAGAGAAAGTTGAACGAAAACGAAGTCCCGGAATAATCTGGGCCTCCCCGAATACCGTCCCATTAAACCGATAAACATCGTTCCGGTTGGTAATCTTCGTTTTGGCCACCGGATTATCTGTCGTACCGATCTTATAATAACTACCGTCCTCTGCATAAACCGGGACATCCGGACGAAACTGTTTGATCTGCCACAACCCTTGTCCTTCCTGGGATTGATCGGTATACGCCAAACTTACATTGGTACCGAATTTCAATACCGAAGTCACATCCCAGTCCAGGTTGATCCGCCCGGTATACCGTTTCAGGTCATCCCCTTTCAATACTCCATTTTGGAAACTCATCCCGAAGGAAGTAAAATATTTCAGTCTTGAACTTCCTCCCCTCACCGAAAGCTCCACACTGTTCGTTGAAGCTTTCTGTGACAATAGTTTATACCAATCTGTATCGGCATCCTTCAGGATAGTCCCTTCTTTAATACTCAAAGCCGTCTCATTGGTCGGATCCACTTTTAACGTATTGATTGCAGCATCCATCATGACATTCCGGAATTCATTCGCATTCAATATGCTGAAATTCTCTATCTGGGTATCGAAATTGGTAAAATACTTCAGATTCAGCTGAGGCTTTTCATTCTGTATCCCCCGTTTGGTTGTAATCAATACCACGCCATTAGCGGCCCTCGACCCATAAATAGCCGCTGCCGAAGCATCCTTCAATATATCGATCGACTGAATATCGTCCGGGTTTATGGCGATCATATCGGCTTGTTCGGCCGGAATACCGTCGATCACATACAAAGGTTCATTGGTACCTTCCAACGAAGTGGATCCCCTCACCCGGATCTTCACCGGTTCACCGGGTTTCGCCGAAGCCATAGACACCTGAACCCCCGGCGCTTTCCCCTGCAAGGCAGAAGCGACATTCATCACCGGTTCCTTTTCCAGATCAGCAGCCCCGACAGAAGATACCGAACCGGTTAAATCCCTGAGCCGGGTAGTACCGTACCCGACCACCACAACCTCGTCCAGCTTCCTGGCTTCCGGCTTTAAAGTAAAATTATAAACCCCGATTCCCGGCATAATCGTCTTCTCCGCCTCTGAATAACCGATAAATGAAGCACTCAACGTCTTCGCCTCAGGGTTTATCCGCAAGGTATAATCTCCGTTGACATCGGTAGCCACTCCTACCATAGTCCCCTTTATCCAAACATTCGCCCCCACAATCGGAGCTCCGTTTTCATCCGTTACCTTACCGTGAACAACCCGCAACGTTTCCGCAGTTTGTTGTTTGTCCCTACTGCCCGGAACCCTAGCCACCGACTGTCCGGGGAGCAATAAAAGCCATACCATTCCGAAAGCTACAGATAGCCATATCGACCAACCTCCGTGTCTTCCTTTCAAAACCGTTTTCTCCATTTCTTGTCTCATAAATTTTCCAGGTTAGAAAGATTCGTTTTTTCACTAGTATTCGCATTTTTTATCAATAAGGTTTGGAAAATCATCGACAAAAAATTCCCTTATCCGTCACCGGACAAGGGAACCCCTTTTTTAGCTTTTCTTTCCTACCGCTAACTTATAGCTTCTTCGATTACTCTTTTAAAATCCATTTTCACTTCCTGCAAATTTTTTCCTCCATAGGTCAGGGATTTTTCACCGACCCGCACAATACCGAAAATCATCTTTTCTTCCTCGTCATACTCCTCATAACCCTGATAACCTTTGTATTTCAAGCCACATAAGAAATCAAGCAAATAGGCAAAACGGCCTTGACGTGCCGCCCGGTATGGCCGGACCACAAAACCTCTACCCGGGGAGAAACTCATCAACTGCTCGCTGCCGTCCGGTACAAGCAGGACAAACTGATTTTCACCACAAACCTCATCGTATGCCTTCATCGTCACCACCAGCCCATCGTTCCACATGCCCAGGACATACATCTCGAAAGCCCCCAGATCCGCGGTCGCCTGAACGGTATCCGAGACATCACAAACCAGGGTATAATTCCCCAGGCAAAAACGATCATAACAAACAGAAAACTCTTTCATCGCCGATCATTACTTATTTAATTTTTCTACAAAGCTCGCCGGAATATTAACCATGGCACACCCCAGCATATCGATACGTACCAACACCTTCGTCACTCCCTTGTGTCTGATCAGTTCACCTTCCATCCCCCTCAGCGAACCTTTCACCACCCTGACCAAATCACCGGCCTTTATATTTTCATTGGTCATTTCCACTGCCTCTTCCGAGAAATCCAGCAAAAAACGGAAGTCCTCCATCTGCTTATCCGGAATCACAGCAGCCCCCGCCTCTCCCTTCAGCCTCAGAAAAGCCACCACCCCCTTCGTCTGCAGCACCTTCACCTGCTCCTGACGGCCTACCCGCACAAAAACCAACCCGGCAATCACCGGCACCACCACCCGCGACTTCCGGTACGTCCACTGCCTCAACACCGTCTGTACCGGCAAAAAACACTCCACACCCAGCTCCTCCAACCGGTCACGCACCTTCTTCTCCGCACGCGAGGCGGTGAAGACGGCGTGCCAATGAACCGTTTCCGTTTTTTGCCTATCTATTGCCATACATCCTTTCATAGCATCCCTGATAATCTCCGCTCGTCACCTGATCCAGCCATAAACACTGTATAGGTTTCCTAAAACTTGATTATTCATTGATAAACACCCAATTTTATTCATAAAGATTATCTTTATAATCAAATAGCCAGTCAACCTCTTTTAACCGGGGATGTCGCTTATCTTTCTCCGAAAGGATCATCTTAGCAGCCGGAATCCGCCAGTCTATTCCCAAATCCGGATCATCCCAGGCTAAAGCCCCCTCACTTTCCGGTGCATAAAAATTATCGCATTTATACTGAAACACGGCCTCCGCACTCAATACCGCAAATCCATGGGCAAATCCCCGCGGAACGAAAAACTGCCGTTTATTCTCCTCCGTTAATTCAACGGAAACATGCTTCCCGAATGTAGGCGATCCCTTACGGATATCCACCGCCACATCCAGTACACGACCTTTCACCACCCGCACCAGTTTGGATTGGGCATACGGAGGTTGCTGGAAATGCAATCCCCTCACCACACCGTAACACGATTTCGACTCATTATCCTGGACAAAAACGGTTTTACATACCTGCCGTTCGAAATCACGCTGTGAAAACGACTCAAAAAAATAGCCGCGTTCATCACCGAAAATACGGGGTTGCACGATGACAACACCCGGTATACAGGTTTCAATCAGTTCCATATTTTAATTGATAATATCACACGAATTCTCAGGTAAAGCCCAAACGATTTTTATTTTGGGATAAAAATACAACCCCACCACTGCATAGTTGGATTTCGGCTGTGCAGGTTTCTCTTCGATACTCAACACATTCCCTTCCTTGTCGAACTCCGCCACACCATACCGTTCCGGGTCATTCACCCAATAACCGAAAACCGTCGCCTTTTGTTCTTCCTCTGCCGTCCTCACCGCCTCCAGCAGCATCCGTGTAAAACTCTGACCATAAAATATATTATCGCCCAGTACCAGACAAGCCGAATCTTCCCCTATAAATTTCTCCCCGATGATAAACGCCTGTGCCAGCCCGTCCGGACTCGGCTGCTCCGCATACTCGAAACGCACCCCGTAATCCGCCCCGTCTCCCAGCAACCGCCGGAATCCGGGTAAATCCTGAGGGGTTGAAATAATCAAGATCTCCCGAATCCCTGCCAACATCAGCACCGACACCGGATAATAAATCATCGGCTTATCGAAAATCGGAAGTAATTGCTTCCCCCTTTTGTAATAGGATATAAGCGGATCCCAGACCCTCCGGCTAAAACGATGCCTTTCATCGTTTATCATATTGTGTTAATATACCTCTATTGATTTTCCTTCTTTTAGAATCAAAAAACCATCCCCATTTATTAAAATATTTTATAATAGAACAAATATGATATTTAAGCAATTTCTTATTTTTATAAGACCCTTTGGCATACCCATGAAATACACAGACTCCCGGATAATACATTGTTTTCGACACTTGTCCTATCCGACGGCAAAGGTCCAGATCTTCCGCATACATAAAAAAACGTTCATCAAATCCACCAATCTGTTTTAATACAGAAACTCGTATGAACATAAAGCAACCGGACAATGAAGGAACTTCCATCTCCTTATCATATCCCAAAAACCGTAGTTCATATCTTTCATTTCTATATCTAATATATTTTTTACAGGGTAAAAAGCGTCTTCCTAATAAATCAAATGGAGTTGGTAATAACTTGCACAAATATTGCAATTCTCCGTTAGGATACAATACTTTAGGCATTACTAAACCTACATCTTCATAAGAATTCATAAAAAGCGTCAACTTCTCTATCACCCCACATTCAAAATAAATATCTGGATTTATCACAATATGATAATCTGAATTAATTTCCAACGCTCTCTGTATAGCCAAATTATGCCCTGCTCCAAAACCGGTATTTATAGGATTAGAAATATAACATATTTTGGGAGAAAAATTTCTAAAACTGTCCAAAGATTCATTTAAAGGAGAATTATCCACAAGATATATAATATTAACGATAGAAGAAATAGTACTTTTCAAAACCTTTTCTAATTCGAACACATTTGTCTTATAAACAACAATTGAAGCCGTAACCAACATTAAGAATATATTTAAAATAACTTATCTCAAAAAATCCAATAATTCTTTTATTTTATTTGAAAGCTTCAGAGATTGAACAACTTCATCGTAAGTGCCTTGTAAAAAATTCATTATAACAGTTGCTATAGAGTCTGAACTTTTAGGATCAAAAGTGATGGGGTTCACTAAAATATCATTAGCAAAAGGCAGATTAGATACTAATACTTTTAATCCTAACTGATTAGCTTCAATTAAAGGTAAACCCAAGGATTCTTTTAATGAAGGAAATAATAATGCTTTCGACCTTCCGTAAATTTCGAAGACCTCATCATGTGAAATTTTGCCCAAATTGACTACAGGATGAAAATCATACAAAGAATTTATTCTGGTTATCATCTCCAGTAATTTCGGATTTCTGTCATCAAGGGTCAGGGCTATCCTGAACTTCACCTGTTCAAGGGCCTTGGCTACTGCATCCAGTAAACGAACATTATTTTTATGATTATCCGATGAACCGGGATAAAAAAAGTCAAATTCCTTTTCACGGGTATTTTCTACCACCTTTACTTCCTCATAAAATGGTAACAACAAAGCCGGCTTTCCAAAATTCTCATTCAACAACCTCTGCATTTCTACTGTTTGACATCCGGTCACAGTAACCTTATTGATGAATAATTTAATCCAGAGATAATAAACAAACTTCCGCAAATTCAGACTTAACGTACTGTCATCCTTAGTCCATCGGGGTTTATTTACAAAAAAAAGATTATGAATATAAAAAACAGAATCCCGGTTTCTCACAAAAGGAGGTAAATTACAAAAATACAACACCTTATCCCGTTTCCGCATATATCTGAAGAAAGTAGCCCAAGGGCTGGTACGTTGGAGGATTATTGAATCTGACTGATACTTCTTCAATCTTTCATAAACAGCCTCATAAGCAATATATACCAAGACTTTCGTATTACAACAGCTTAAATGCCTTAGCAAAAGTTCCAATAAGACAATTCCGCCGTTAGAATTAATCTGAGAAGCTTCAATAATCATTATGATGTAAAAATTTTATTTTACCAATTCTTCAAATTGACTGGCCACATTTCTAATATCGAAACCGGAAATATCGATCTTTTCTTCTCCGGTAAATTCATGGGCACAAAAGCGGACAAATTTTTGAGAATCAAAATTATTTTGGGACAAAGAAAAAATAGGACGTCCGCTCAATTTATAATCAACCAACTTACTGGGAATCTGATTTTCAGAAGCATTGTTTACATTAACGATAAAATCCATTGAACTTAAACAATAGATCAAATCTAAACGCGGAATACTATGCCTTAATTCCAACTTAGCACCCAACTTCCGGACATATGGTTCCAGACAAGAATAGCTGTCAGCACTGGATAAATTAGTATAGATGACAAAACGGAAATCAAAATCCAAGGAACATAAAAATTCAAACAAATTTTTGGGATTTCGTATATCTGAATAAAATAAACCGGCATACCCAAAAGTCGGAATCGGATTCCTTTGATATTCGGCCAAACGTATATCGTCAAAATTAAACCCTTGCGGAATAACTTTTATGCTCTTTTCCTCCTTTAACCAAAGATAAGAGGACACAGCCCGGCTGGTTGGAACAGTGACGTAGTCAAACCTGCGAAGTACTCTTTTTTCAATCCATTGAAAATATTTAGCTACTTTTATACTATGATTAAACCTCGAAAAAGGATCACCATAATCAGCAACATAACACCGCGCAACCTGCCGGTCCTTTATTTTAGAACTGACTCCCCAATGAACAGTAAAAGGTAAGCCAATTGAAATAAGCAGATCATACTGTTCATTAAAAACGAGTTTCCGTTTTAATCCGAATAAAATCTTCAACCAGGTATTGGTTGTAAAATAAAAAAGATATTTTCTGAATTCAGATTTATACCATTTCTCTTTTGTTCTATTTCCGGCTTTTGGAGAATCCTGTTGCATCCTGATTATATCCAGATTTACCAATTTAACCCCTCCCGTAGCCCGGGATACATTCACGCCGTCCCTGATAACAGAAGTCGTATTAAAAACACTGACCTCATACCCCCGTCGTACAAATTCCCGGGCCAACTCGGCCGCACGGAAAGCTCTCGGAGCAGGTATTGGCTCATAGTAAGCTGTGACTATCGCTATTTTCATTATATTTTTCTAATAAATAACCGGAATAAACACAGGCAAGCGCAGTCCAATAGACAGGTAAAAGAGAGATACTTCTTGAAAATTGAAGAAATATAAAATATTGAATAAAAATCAAGGCAAAAAAGCTGTATCTGCTATTCAGTTTCAGTAACCTGTAAGCATACTGGAAAACTTTAAAATTAATATACAGGAATAGTACTCCACCGAGTAACCCGATAGCCATGAACACCTCTATAATCATATTGTGAACATAACCTCCCCGCAAATCACCCATCAACAATATAGACCTTCCGAAAACCGGATGTTCCATAAACATCCGGATTCCTTCCTGATAAAAAGCTCCTCTTCCTGACGCATTTTCTACGTCAAATGTGAAAATCGTCATCAGTCGGGAAATAAAATTACTATTCAAATATTCCTGAAAAAAAAGATCAATATGTCCAATATTCAAAATAAGCAAGAGAGCTACGATACAAATCCCCAGGATTGTCTTCAAGTTAATCCGCATAAAACAAAAAATACCAAGAATAGCAAAAAGGGCAACAAACGGACTTCTTGAATTAGCAATTCCCATTGAAAATAGCCCAAAACTTAAAGGTATCACTAACAACCAGCGCCATTTCCCGGAATAAAAACCCATCAGGCTAAAACAAATCAATACAAAAGTTAAAGCCAGATGTCCATATCCGATTGTATCTAAAAGCTGATTAGCCTCAAACCTACCTTCAAAAGCATTTTCCCCACTCATCACCAAAGCTATCACTGCCTTCAAAGAAACCAATAAACCGAGACCAAAAAGGGAAAAAAGTGTCCAAAGCATCTTTTTTAAATTGACAAGCCTCCAATTAATCCAACGGCAAAGCAAATAAGGAAGTATACACAAGAAAATATAATATATAATATACGTACTCCGATTGGCAAATGTCGTCTGTTCTATCTGTTCCAGATATATATTATAGACCATTCTCATCCCATACCAAAACATAAAAACATACATCAAAATGTCCAGATTCCCGATGTTGACCTTAGCTATCTGATCCCGGTAAGGAAATAAAAAAAGGAAGTAAAAACACGCTGTTAATATCAGAAAAACCCCGGACGTTATAACACTGATAGGAAGCACATTCCCCAAAAATGTCCTTACATCGAAAGCAAACAAAACTATAACCGCCAGAAAAACTAAATTCCGAATCCAGCCGCTATAACTTATTTTCGTACTAAATTTCATATTTCTCCAAAATCTCCGTAAGAGAACGAAAATGATGGCCCTTTGCAGCTAAATATTCTACAGCACGCAATGAAGAAAGAGTTAATGTTTTAGGATGGGCTACTATACTGACAAACGGTAATTCGCTTTGGGATACTTTTCTTTCAATCAGGACCGAATTTATATATCCGTCCAGCATAAACTGATTAAAATATTTCCCTTTTTGCAGGAAAGACATGAAACGCTTCCGGACAGAAACAGCAGCAATAACACTTATGCCTTTTCCATCACCAAATATTTCAGCATTTTTCCGGTTCATTTTGCGTCCCAGTGCAAATGCTATTTTTTCCCACCGTGACATATAATAACCATTGACAGGCAACTCTATTGTCTTTCCATTTTTATCAGGAATCCGCACATCATCCGAAAACCTGTAAAATGCGTTAGACTTTAGTCCGGAATAATCCAAAGCATGCACTTCTCCGTCTAATCGCATTCCGGGAACCACCGAAGAATCGACTTTTATTCCACAAATCTGAAAAGCAGAACGCAATTTTTCAAATGGCTCAACACACCATCCCCCGGCACGAAAGGCACAAACTGCATAATCGGGAACAGCTTTCCGTGCAATATGATTCAGAAGCTCCACCCCTTCCTGAAACAACTCAATAATCTTTTCTTCGGTCAAACTATTCAGTTTATAATGCTTATAGGACTGAAATACCCATTCATTATTTTCCTTACGGACATCCAGCCAATGAGGATGGAGATGTAACTCAATCCGGTGTCCACGGATTACAATTTCCTGAAGCTGGCTTTCAAATTTCCCATACAACTCCGCATCCTGAGGTATCTCCGATTTTTTAAGCAGATTCAAATAAATCGTATCAACAAAAAAAACAGCTTTCCCACCAATCCTTTCCAACACCTCCAACAGCTCAGCCGTCGGCTTCAAAAGAGAAACAGAAGCATCACCACTTTTCTGAAAAAAAAGCTCATAATCCAAAGTCAGCAGACAATCAGCCATACCAATCAATAATTACCCCTTTTCCGTTCCTGATCTATGACATCCCCACAATAATTCCTGCCCTGTTTAGCAGCAACCAACCAACAAAATAGCTTATATTTGAATTTATTTAGCGGCATCTTCCAGAGATACCCTTTTTTCAATTCTCCTCCGAAACGGCTCTTAAAACGCTGTATTCCTTCATATTTACTTCCTTCATCCGGATTGATACGCGCCCCGACAAAATCATAATACTTCACACCGCGTTCCTTCATAAGCTTCATGGCAGACCAATGCAATAAATTCATGGCACCGGCATGCGGCTTAACGGCAGAGCCGCCAAACATATAATAGGCAGAACGATTTTCACTCCATAACAGAATTGCAGCCCCCTGAAGTTCTCCCTCAAAACTCGCAACCCAATAATCAATATGTTTCACTCTTGATAAACCCTCCAGCATACCTTGACTGAGAAGCCCGATATGCTGGCGTTCCAAGGTTGACTGTATCAAAGCTTCACAAACACCCCGGTTTTCTACCCCACAACTCACCCTTACGCCATCTTTTTCAGCTTTTTTTATAACATTACGATGTTTCGTATGTAAATTGGCAAACAACGCATCCTCATCCAAAGATAAGTCCACCACGTAAGAACCAAAAAAACAATTTACCGAACCTTGAGGACAACAACTGAACAAAGCTGTGACATGTTGTGTCAGAATAAAATCTACCGGTAAATTCTTTTTGATAAATCCGGTAACTTCATTCAAAAGGTAACTTATCCTGTCCTCCGTTGTAACTCCGGAATCTCCCAGAGTAAACAATAAATACCTGAAAAACAATTTCTTTTTGATGTAAAAAGGGAGTACAAACGAATCATGCACGATATACCCCCAATCCTCAACCTCCTGGGCTTGCAAATATTCAGGAGTAGCCAACACCTCACCACCCGTAATTTCTGCGATTTCGCTATAATCCTTTGTTATCCTCATCAGGCTTAAAATCTTTAATTATTTTTCCTAATTCCATATCCCCCGTAAAACCATTCCATGAGCCTCTGATAAAATAAAGTTGATGCATCAGTTTCTCTTTATGAAAAACATTTCCGACAACACCTTTGAAAAATAAAAAAGAATGAAATGCCAATTGCTCCGCACTCCGCCAAAAACCAAAATGCTTTTTAGCCAGATACACCTTATTACGCCCCATCAGATAAGAGGTATAAAACATCCGATGTTTTCCCCCTCCGGCATTGAGATGTTGGTGCCAGGCTTTAGCTTCAGTTGTAACCGCCAAATTGACTCCCAATTTCTTAGCTCTTAACCCCATATCAACCTCATCGGAATACATAAAAAGCAAATTATCCTGTAAACCAACCTGCTCATAAAATTCCCTCCGCGCTAAATTCATTCCGCCCGCAACTGTTTCACAAACAAAACTGTTAAAACCAAGAGCATCACAGACTGAACCGACATAAGGTTCTTTCAAAAACAAATATCTGCTAATAAAACATCCGACACTCTCAATCACTTCCGAATCCTTCTTCAAAACTACAGGAGCTACCATTCCCAATCCCTCATCACGATACAAAAAATGATACAATTTTGTCAATTCTCCTGCCGGTAACCGAATATCATTACCGATTAACAAAATGGCATCCACATTTTTATCAGCTAAAGCCACCTTTATCCCATCATTATATGCATACGTACAGCCTCCGTTAGAGCTACGCCTGATAATCTTAGAGCAAGGAAAAAAAGTCCTTAATTTACTTGCATATTCCTCACACGAATGATTATCAACTACAATATGCAAATACAACTCATCCTTGTATTCCTGATAATGTCCAAGCCATTCGGTGAACTTATAATCATCATTATAAGTGATTGTTATGGCAGCTACATTCATATAACCTCAAATTTTCTATTGTATAATCCAACTTACTCCGATCATTCTCCAACGGCAACTCCAATACCCTTTTATACAATCTCTTTGCAGTAGGGACATCTGCAGAATACTCCATCAAATCATATCCGGAAGCAACATAAATTCCGGCTCCGGTCAGAAAACTCACCATTTCCGTTGCCACATCTTCATCCCGGGCAACCAGAACAATTTTATGGTTATTGGTTCCTTCCGCCCCCCGGGTTATTATCCTGAAAAAATGGCTGTTTTCAAACGCTTTATGAATCAACTGTGAAAACTCACAACGAAAAGTCTGCTTAAAATTCGCATATAGAATACCACCTAAAATTCTACTCTCAAAACGATTCATAGAATCAAATACCATATCTACCCGTTTTTGTAAATAGAAATATAAATAGGAAAATAATACAAAAATCCTGTATCTCTTATAAGTATATATCTCATACCTGTTAAAATAATAATTCAGATAAGCCAATACATGCATCCCCCAGTGATTCTTTCTTCTAAAAGAATAATTTCTATTCGATGTCCAAAAAAAAGATCCCAAATGGCCCGGTGTGGATTTCCCGGGAGAAAAGGAAAAAAAACCGGCATCTCCCCAAGTTCCCGCCAAACGTCCATTCAGCTTGGCTCCAAAACTCTGTGCAGCATCATCAATCAACTTAATACCAAAGTCCTTACATATTTTTTCAATTCCAGGATAATCGACCGGATTTCCATACAAACCTGCCACTAAAATACCGGAAACATCAGGATGTTGTAAAATTTTCTTTTTTATATCCTCAACATCAGCATTCAGATCAGTTTCTGATAAATCATAATATATGGGACTAATCTTCAGACGCCTCAACACGGGCTTAACAGAGCTGCACATATAAACAGGCATCAACAACTTTCCCTGAATATTCAAAGATTTCAAACAATGATACAGAGAGGCTTTTCCGCTACTGCTATAACGCCAGTTCTTACCTGTCAGAGCAGACAATCCGGTCAGCTCCAATTGCCTCTTACAAAACCGGAATGGTACAAATTTTTCTATCCGTAAAGTCATCTTTAAATTTCCGCTCAAGCAGAGAATAAACCAATTGACTTATTTCAGCTAATAATTATAACAGAACATTCCAACAATCTCTTCGTATGGATCCTCTTCCTCACCTTTCACTCCCTGAAACACAATCCGGGTTCCGTTTTCTTCAAAATATCTCCTCAAATCTCCCTCCATCTGATTACTAAATATTCGCTGCACATGATAGCTAACCGGCTTTGCAGGTGCCCCTGCTATAAATGCATGGGAAGTATATTGTTCCGAATAATCCTTATTAACCAAGCTATTTCTTCCGGTAATGGTGTAATCCGGTACAACAGCATTTTTAGAAACCACAGTTCCCGGATTAAGCCAGCAACGTTGTCCAATTACAATAGGTCCGGTCACTTTCCCTATCCTACCTGTTTCTATATCCTTTATAAAATGCATATTAGTATCCATAATAACACATCCATAGGCTATTCTTGTGAAATCACCTATTATTATCCCATATTGGCTTTTCAGCATTGTTCCGCTTCCAATCACACAACACCTGCCCAGCTCCAGAGGACCTTTATAAGTCTCGATAGTAACACCCCCGCTAATCATAATATGCCCGTTGAAAATAAGATCCTGACTTATCGTCCACTGTCCCGGAAGACAAGTAGAATAATGACTGTCAACATTCCGGCCAACTTTTACCAATCCCCGGCAAACAGGTCCGCGTATTATGATTCTTCCACTCAAATCGTATATCTTCAGCTTACCGTAAACCAATATGGGAAGTTTACAAGCCGTGCTAAAAGGTAATTTTCTAAAATTCAATCTTATGGTTGCCCTCCAATTTACAAGCCACAGTAACCTGAAAAAATGATAAATATGACGAAGGATTCTTTTTATATACTCTCTCATACGAACAAAGCTTATTTACCGGGCTTTCTTCCCCAAAATTTAGATAATAAACCAGCTAAACTTAAATTGATTACCGACCTCATCAAACACAGGGAGTAAAAAAAACTACATCCGAAAATAACCATCCCCAAACCATACCTCAAAAAAAGATGATTGAGATCCTTTACAAAAAAACTTAAAAGACAAAAAGCACAAGTAAAAATAAAAATCTTTACTGCCCTGGTTTTAAAAACAATATGATATACTTTTTTCATAATGCCGCACATCAGTAATAAATGACATACAGCAACAATAATAGACGATATGCCCAATCCCGTTAATCCCCAATAATAATAAGCAACCAAATTAAAAACTATTGAAAGGACATTCATAATGGTTGTTGTATAAACAAAAATCGATGACTTCTGTTTAGCCAACAAAATCATACCCATTGTATTTGAATAAATAGTAATCAATATACTGAAAATCGCATATTGAATATATTCCATGGATTGCAAAAACATTTCCGTATATAAAATCCTGATAAATAATGGCATAGCAAACATAAACAAGACAACCAAAGGCCCCATCAAAAGTAACCCAACCTCCGCCTGTCTGTTCACTTCAATCACCAATGCCTGATTATCCGAATGTATAGCAGATATTCGCGGATAGTAATCAGTTGTCAAAGCAGTTGTTATAATACCAAAATAAGCAACCACAATTGTACTGCCTGCCTGAAATATTCCTACTTCATCCAATCCTGACTGATGGCTAATAAAAGCACGAATAATAAAATCGGACAACATGCCAAATAAAGACAAATACATAAATGCCAGTCCCATCTTTATCATCCCCTTGCCATCCGTAAAAACTGTCCTGTTCTCCATCACCAACCTCACATAATTCACTTTACGGACATAAAGCCACGCTATCAACGCAGAAAAACCGGCTGCCAAAATCAATGAAGGAACAATACCTGCAAATCCCCAAAAATAGTACAGGGGTACAGATATTAATAATCCCAGCGAACTTCCATACACGGAAGCTTTTGCCAAATCCCGCAACCGCCTCATTCCTTTTAATATAGCTAACTCACCTTCACTAACAATAGAAAGAAATACAGCCATGGATAAAAAAATAAAGGCAACGATATGGTCACGGTTATTAAACGAAACATCGCTTAATACTCTGGCAAATACGATCGTTACTACAGCCCCCAGCAAAGCTGTAAACCAGACAATTTTTTTGGTAACGGTTATAATCCGATTTAATTTTTCAATCTCACAAGTCGCATTTGCCTCAGCAACATCCCTCACTGCACTCTGGGGAATTCCTAAACCAGCTACTGTCCTTAACATATTGACCGCTGAATTATAGAGACTGATCACTCCCATACCCTCCGTCCCCAACAATATCGCAACAGCCTTATTAATAGCAGCTTTCATCACAATATTAAAAACCTGCACAAATCCAAACAGAAAAGTGGATTTAAAAATAGACCTATATGAACTCTCATTACTCTGCATCTGTTCTCCTCAGATACTTGCAAAAAAACAAATACATGTCATCCACCGTCTTATTCAACGGATAATTCTTCCCCATATAACTATAACTACCAATAATAACCGGCTGGGGTACAACATTGTGTCCCCCGACCTCATCCGTATCAATAACAATAATTTCCGAACCTTTCTTATTCATAATGTCCGCAAACTGAACAGCTATATCATAAGACACAAAACGATCCCTTTTCGGCTGAATGATCAAATAGGGACATCTATAGGGTACCTCCGAATGCGTATTATATACATACGGATCATATTTCCCAACTTTATCTTTTTCATAAGAACCTGATTTCATCCCAAACAAACGAATAAGACCTGTCTTATACCCCAGTTTTTCCCAGACATTTTTTTCTATACTGATCAAAGGACATAATCCCCCTTGCGCCAGAATAGGAATAGAGGTATGATTCACTAAACTGGAAGCCGTAAGCCCCCCGTTTGAATTACAATATACCACACATCCGGAAAAGTCAATATTATTAAAATGTTCTTTAATATAATCATAAGCTTTAATAACAGAACGGACAGAAACCGGATTACCCAAACATCGGGTATGATCCACCTGCAAACGTTCAGAATAGGATTCAGGCATTCCGGCAGTACACAATACGGCACATCCTCTGGATACAAAATATCTTGTAAAATCATTATTTTCCGGTTCACTCCCCGAACTGCTTACCGTCCCACCCCCGCTATGGCAATAGATAACAAGAGGAATATCCTGCATGATCCGATTATTTTCCGGTAACATCAACACACACCAGTCCGGCTCAACATTATAACCACCACGTCCATTCGGATCAGTTTCAACATCAACCTGAAATCTCACTATATTTTCATCCCATAGTGAACCTTTATCCCCATCATGACATCCGGAAGTTGACAAAGTCAATAACAAAAACAGCTCCCCCCAGAAAATTGTAATACAGTATTTCATTTATTATAAAACATCAAAAATAATACTCAGTTATAACAACAACGATTTCAGCCGTTCCCTCAAAGCTGTATAATCCTCCTTCAATTCTGCCGGACAACCGACAACAGTCCGGCCGGCCGGCACATCTTTATTCACCATCGCAGCCGTTCCTACAAGTGCTTCCTCATGAACAACCACTTTATTCAAAACCACTGCTTGCGGAGCTACATAAACAGAATCCTCCAAAGAAGATGACCCCATCAAACGTACCCCGGCAGTTAAAATACAATTGCGCCCGACCACACAATTGTGGGCGATATAACAAAAATTATCAATCATACAATGATCACCAATAGTCACAGCCCCTTCAAAAAGTGCATTAGCGACAGTCACCTGGTCACCAATATGAACATCACGACCGATAACCGTACCTCCGGCATGTTTCACTTTATAAGGTACTTTACAATGATCCCTCAACACCTGAAATCCCTCACACCCAATCACACAGTGACAGCCAATGACCGAATAGTCACCTATCACAGTATTTGGCTTCACAACCGTATACGGCCCTATCGAAACACCGTCACCAATAACAACAGGTCCTTCAATTACCACCGAAGGATGAATATCACATCCCCGGCCTACCTGGACAGAGTCGCCCGGTAATCTATAAAAATCAGTCTGTTCCAAAAGGACATGATGGATCTGATAAAATAACTCTTCAGGAAACGAAGAAAGAATATAACTAAACCGTTCTCCGGTAAGCGTCTTATACAAATCCGGAGTAATTATTAATGCCTGAACAACCGGATTATTTCTTGCTTTCTCAATGAAACCAACAGAAGCAACATAAGACAGCACCGAGTTATAAACTGAACTCCGGTTACACAAACCCAACCCTTGAATAACGACATCCTCCCCGATGAAATCGGTATCCGCCAATTTGGCAATCTCAGACAACCGGGCTGATCTGCTATTCATTACCACATCTTTTAAACCACCAGCCACAAGGCAAAGCAACAAAATGGGAATGAAACTCCCGAACCCCCGGATATACTCCCTGCTCTCCGAAAACACTGTAATAACTATTAGGCAGATGAACTCCTGAACAAGAATACCCCCTTGCTTTAAAATCTTTCAAAGTGGCAGCTTTATCTTTGGCCAATATTCCAAAAACCCAATAATTAGGATTTATATTTTCTGTATCTAAAAAACATAAACCCGGCATTTTATCTGACAAAACAACTTGCCAATCAAACGCGTTTTGCCTTTGCTTTTCCAGCAACTCATCCAATTGCCCCACCTGCAAACAACCAATATAGGAAGCAACTTCATTCATAGTAACCCCATATCCGGGAAAGGATACATCACTGTTTGGATTGATTTCACCGGCAGCGTCACGGAAAGTTGAGCGATCGACTCCCAAATCCCTTATTCGTATAGCCTTCTGCACATGTTCCTTACATCTGAAAATCACAGCTCCCCCATCTATGGTATTTGGTAAACGGACAGTCTGAAACGACAATAAAGTGGCATCGGCTTCCAGCGTACCCAGTAGCTTTCCTTTATAATGCGCACCGAAAGCTTCAATACAATCATCAATCACAAACAACCCTTTTCTCCGGCCTATTTCATTTATCTCATCAATATACCCCGGATAACCGCAATGATGATTGTGAAATATAGCCTTAGTCGCAGGTGAAATTTTTCCTTCCACGCTTTCAGGGCACAACGTTCCCCGCTTGGGATCAACATCTGCCCAGACAACTTTCGCCCCGTAAGAAAGCAAAGGCATAGTGGAAGCCAGACAGGATTGCGGCGAAGCAATGATTTCATCCCCCCTTTTAACTCCCAAAGCCGCCAGCATGACATGTATTGCAGCCGTAAAACTATTTACAGTCACAGGTACTTGCAGACAATGTAAATACTTCTGTAAAGCATCTTCAAAACTCCTCCCCCATTTGCCATAAGCCAACGCTCCGCTATGCAAAATTTCTTCCAGACAGGGCAATTCATCCGGCATATAAGGTTTATACAATGGAATCATCACCACCCCCTCTTTATACAACTGACAATTCTTTCCCTCTCTTCTCCACTAACCCACCAACCGCAGGGAATATGAATCAAACGGGAATAAAATTCCTCCAATCCCGGCAACTCCCGGCGGGAAGCAGCAAAAATACTGTGCGTATCATTCCGGTGATGAAGAGGGGATACAGTTATTCCCTCAGACTCCATCATCTTTATAAAATCCTCCCGGCGTTCCACTTTCATCGTGTACAGCCAGTAAGAAGCTTCTGTATTTTTAGAATACTCAACCAGTTCAACTCCTGAAATATTTTTCAAATGTTCATCATAATACTTTCCATTTGAAATAAACCGGCCTAAAACCTCCTCCAGATACCTCATCTGCACCAGACCAATCGTTGCAGTTACATTATTCATCCCGTATTTAAACCCAACTTCCTGAATATCATTCTCCAAACGGGACTTTGTTTTATCCAGTCCAAACCATCTTTTCAACCGCGCCTTCTCATAATCCTTCTGATTTCCGACACACAAAAAACCACCGTCAACTGTCGTCACATGCTTAATTGCCTGCAAAGAAAATAAAGTATAAGGAGAATTACTGCCTATCAATTGCCCGTTAAATTTAGCTCCCAAAGCATGGGCGGCATCTTCTATTACTGGAATCTTAAAATCATGGGCAATCCGGTTGAATTCCTCCATATCACACACCATTCCGGCATAATGCACAACAACAATAGCCTTTGTTCTCTCATTAATAAGCGAACGAACCGAAAAAGGATCCAACAAACCATTCCGCGGATTCACATCCCCCCAAACAACCCTGGCTCCGGTCATGGCAATCGCCGTATTCGTTGGTTCTGCTGTCATCGCCGTACTGATAACTTCATCTCCGGGCTTCACTCCGGCCAGTAACAAAGCCAGATGAAGCGCATCTGTCCCCGCATGAACTGCCAGCGAAAAAGGATTCCCTATAAATTTACTAAACTGAGCTTCAAATTGATATACAGCCTCTCCCTCTGCGATATAACCACTGTAAAGGATTTTCTCCAATTCAGGCATCAAAACTTCACGCTCGGGAATATACGGTTTAACTAATGGAATCATCATAATCCTTTTCAGTAATTTTTTAATTCATCCCGGACATAATCCAGGGATAACAACAACTGTTTTAACTCATCGACTGATAATCTCCTCGTATTGGCGGAATTATACTCATCTTCAATCAATTTCGGACCATCCTTTTGTATATATTTTGTATAATTCAAATCCCTGAAATCCGCAGGGACACGATAAAAATCACCCAAATCGAAAGCTTTGGACATCTCTTCCTTGGTACACAGTGTCTCATACATCTTCTCACCATGCCGGGCACCGATTATTTTTATTTCATTATTGGCATGAAACAATTCACGGACAGCTGTTGCCAAATCGATTATTGTAGCCGCAGGTGCTTTCTGGACAAACAAATCTCCTGGTTCCGCATGTTCAAATGCGTATAACACCAAATTAACCGCATCATCCAAAGACATCATAAAACGGGTCATCTCAGGAATCGTTACCGTCATAGGCACACCCTCTTTGATCTGCTTAATAAATAAAGGAATAATAGAGCCCCTGGAACACATCACATTGCCATAACGAGTAGCACAAATCACCCCTCCATTTTGCATCACCCTGGAATCCCGTGCTTTAGAAACTGCCAGTTTCTCCATCAGAGCCTTTGTCATTCCCATAGCATTAATTGGATAAGCTGCTTTATCAGTACTTAAAACCACCACCTTCTTCACATTATTCCTGGCAGCAGCCTCCAATACATTTTCCGCTCCATATAAATTGGTCCGTATCGCCTGCATAGGATAAAATTCACAAGAAGGCACCTGTTTTAAAGCTGCCGCATGAAAAACATAATCCACACCTAACATGGCATTATTGATCGAATCAAAGTCCCGGACATTACCAATGATAAAATTCAACCTATCATTTTTATATTCGATACGCATATCTTCCTGTTTCTTCTCATCACGGCTAAAAATCCGGATTTCTTTTAAATCCGAATTTAAAAAATGTTTCAAAACAGCATTACCAAACGAACCGGTTCCTCCGGTAATCATCAACACTTTATTTTTAAACATATTGGATTGTATTTATTATTCTTTTACATGCTTCCCCGTCTCCATAAGGATTTACAGCTTTGCTCATCCGATCATAATATTCCGGTTCATCTAATAAAGCAGAAACCTCATTGACTATTTTATGATAATCTGTGCCAACCAATTTAACCGTCCCCGCCTCCAAAGCCTCCGGTCGTTCAGTTGTATTGCGCATAACTAACACAGGCTTACCCAATCCCGGAGCTTCTTCCTGAATACCACCGCTGTCTGTCAATACAATTGTACTTTTCTCCATCAGATAGATAAAAGAAAGATATTCCAAAGGTTCGATAAAAAACATATTGGACAGTCGGGCAGCACCGAAGACTTCATAGATTGGTTGCCGCACATTGGGATTCAGATGCATCGGATAAACGAAATCCACCTGAGGATATTTTTCGGTTAAAGTTTTAATAGCTTGACACATGTGAATGAATCCATTCCCAAAATTCTCCCGACGGTGTCCTGTAATTAAAACAAGACTCCGATCCTCATTCAAACGTTTCACATTATATCCGGCTTTTTTCAGAGAAACTTCCAGCTGTATATCCAAAGACTTATCATGTTTGATTTTGTCCACAACCATATATAAAGCATCGATCACCGTATTACCGGTCACTGTAATCGCTTCTTCTTTTATCCCTTCGTCCAATAAATTCTGACGGCTCAGTGGTGTGGGAGAGAAATGGTAGCTGGCAATACGACCGGTAATCAACCGATTCATTTCTTCCGGCCAGGGACTGTATATATTATGTGTACGCAAACCCGCCTCTACATGTCCTACCGGAATTTGCTGATAGAATGCAGCCAAAGCTGCCGAAGTCGAGGTAGTGGTATCCCCATGTACAAGAACTATATCAGGCTGCGTTCCTTTCAATACATCCCGCATCCCCGTCAACACCCGGGCAGTAACATCATACAAATCCTGACCTTGTTTCATAATATTCAAGTCATAATCAGGAACAATCTCAAATAACTGAAGTACCTGATCCAACATCTCACGATGCTGCCCTGTTACACATACAATAGTCTGGAATTGCTCAGGATATTTCTGGAATTCTTTTACCAGCGGTGCCATTTTAATGGCTTCAGGACGAGTCCCGAAAACAAGCATTACTTTTTTCACAACCGGATCAATTCTTCTTGTAAATACCACAAAAATCCAATATTACTTTATCATCCCGATAAGGAAGTGTCTTAAACTCTTTATGTGCTACCAAAAATACCACAATATCTGCCTTCTCATAAGCTTCAGCATAGTCCGCCAGCTTAAACACTTTATGTTCAGACACATTGGGCTCCACCACTAAAATATCGGCGTTATTACAGCTCTGCAATACTTTTGTCGTAATATATTTCGCTGGAGATTCACGAAGATCATCGATATTGGGTTTGAAGGCAAGTCCCATCATTGCGACAATCGGTTGACGATGATGAACCAATTCAAACTTCAACATCTCGTTTTGTACTTTTTCTGCACACCAAAACGATTTATAGTTATTAATCTCACGAGCTTTAGATATAATCTGGGATTCCATCGGAAAATCCGCCGTAATAAAATAAGGATCGACAGCTATGCAATGGCCCCCCACTCCACATCCCGGCTGTAGAATGTTGACACGCGGATGTTTATTCGCCAACTCAATTAATTCCCATACGTTAATCCCAGCTTTGTCACAAATCAATGACAATTCATTTGCAAAAGCAATTTGTACATCCCGGGAAGAATTCTCCGTTAATTTACACATTTCGGCCGTACGACTATTTGTTCGATGCAATTTTCCCTGTACAAATTGACTGTAGAATGCAATTGCCTTTTCAGTAGATTCAGGATTTATACCACCAATTACCCGATCATTATGCACCAGTTCATATATTACATTTCCAGGCAAAACACGCTCCGGACAGTAAGCAATATAAATATTCCCTTCCAATTCAGGACGCTCATCAAAAATAAGTTTTGTCATCATTTCCGTCGTTCCTATCGGAGAAGTCGACTCTATAACAAATAAATCTCCCACTTTCAAAAAAGGGATAACAACACGAGTAGCAGCCTCGACATAGGATATATCCGGTTCATGATTCCCTTTAAAAGGAGTAGGCACAACTATAAAGTAAGCCTCGCTGATCTCCGGCTTCACAGCAGCTTTCATCTGGCCGGAAGAGATCACTTCCTCCAGATAAGCTTCCAAGCCAGGCTCTACGATATGTAATTTCCCTTGATTAGTCATCTCTACAACTTGGGGATTAATGTCTACCCCAATCACTTCTATACCGTGTTTAGCAGCAATTATAGCTGTAGGCAGGCCTATATAACCCAATCCCATAAAGCATGCTTTCATTGTTATCAGATTTTAAACAAGAATTATTAACGACTATTTTAGATGAAGGTACCTCCAAAATGCCAATAAAAAGAGTTCAATTAAATCAGAATTTAATTAAACCAGTTCCCATTACATATAGGATATTAAACAAAACTCCCTGATCTGTTATCGGATCAGGGAGTTTTGTTTAATATGAGATAAAAAACGATTGGAATGCAATTTTTACATAGAATATTATGTGATTTGCATAATTCGGATAATATAATTATATTTGTATAAAAATGGAGTTATGAGGAAAATAGTGAACCCTTTTATTGTGACGGGGAAAATCGATCCGGCCTATTTTTGTGATCGGGAAGAAGAATCGGCCCGTTTGATCCGGTCGTTGGATAACGGGAATAATTTGGTGATTATTTCCCCGAGAAGGATGGGAAAGACGGGATTAATTCAGTTTTGTTATGAAAAACCGGAATGGAAAAAAACGTACTACACTTTTTTCATCGACATCTTACATACTTCCAGTCTGAGGGAGTTTACCTATACGCTGGGGAAAGAGATTTATGAAACGTTGCTGCCCCGGAGTAAAAGAATGACTCAACTTTTTATGCAGACACTGAAATCAATTAGCGGGAAATTCGGTTTCGATCCGCTGTCGAATACCCCGACTTTTAGTTTGGAGTTAGGGGATATCGACCGACCCGAATATACGTTGGATGAAATTTTCGTTTATCTTGCCAAAGCCGATAAACCCTGTATTATTGCCATCGACGAATTTCAGCAGATCGCTAAATATCCGGAAAAGAATATCGAGGCTTTGTTGCGGACACATATTCAAAAAATAAATAATTGCCATTTCATTTTTGCAGGAAGTGAACGGCATATGATGCAAAATATGTTCGTATCTGCTTCACGTCCATTTTACCATAGTGCAGATATGCTCGAACTAAGTGCTATCCCCGACGAGAAATATATTCCCTTCATTGTCGGTAATTTCAATAAATTCGGAAAATCTATTTCCGAAGACACGGCCAAACGGGTATACGCCTTGTTTCAGGGGCATACTTATTATATTCAAAAAACTTTTAATGAAGGTTTTGCAGATACTGAAAACAATAAGGAGTGTACGATTAGTATTCTTCAACAAAGTATCGATAGGCTACTAAGTGACAACGACACCATATTCCGGGAAATCCTTTCCCATATACCGGAACGTCAGAAAGAAGTGTTGTACGCCATTGCAAAAGATGGAGAAGCCCGTCAAGTCACTTCTTCTGCTTTTATTAAACGTCATCGGCTGGCTTCGGCCAGCGCTGTACAATCGGCTATAAAGAAGTTGCTGGATAAAGATTTTATCACAGAAATCAATAAGACGTATTCTCTCACAGACCGTCTTTTTGCTTTGTGGATAAAAACGGTTTACGGAACCGGTTTCCGGTTATAAACAAAACGAGGGTGTCCAAAAAGGCAAAATACCCCCTTGTAGAATCGGATATTTGATTTCAGTCTCCAATAGGGATACGAATAAATCGAGGGTGCCAAATACTTTTTGGACACCCTCGTTGGAAGTGAATTAGGGGCACCTCTATCGGTTAGCAGAATTACAAAAGTGACAAAGGTTACAGAAGTCAGACTGAACCACTGTAACCTTTGTCACTTTTGAAACCGTAATAATTCTTTTAATCAATCGGTTTCAATTTCTAAATTTCTGAATTTGTTATTTTATTATCCCTTGACGCAGTTTCTTGTTCGATTTTTTGAATGAAATCAGATTTCACTTCCTGCAAATTTTTTCCTCCATAGGTCAGGGATTTTTCACCGACCCGCACAATACCGAAAATCATCTTTTCTTCCTCGTCATACTCCTCATAACCCTGATAACCTTTGTATTTCAAACCGCATAAGAAATCAAGCAAATAGGCAAAACGGCCTTGACGTGCCGCCCGGTATGGCCGGACCACAAAACCTCTACCCGGGGAGAAACTCATCAACTGCTCGCTGCCGTCCGGTACAAGCAGGACAAACTGATTTTCACCACAAACCTCATCGTATGCCTTCATCGTCACCACCAGCCCATCGTTCCACATGCCCAGGACATACATCTCGAAAGCCCCCAGATCCGCGGTCGCCTGAACGGTATCCGAACCATCACAAACCAGGGTATAATTCCCCAGGCAAAAACGATCATAACAAACAGAAAACTCTTTCATTGCCGATCATTACTTATTTAATTTTTCTACAAAGCTCGCCGGAATATTAACCATGGCACACCCCAGCATATCAATACGTACCAACACCTTCGTTACTCCCTTGTGTCTGATCAGTTCACCTTCCATCCCCCTCAGCGAACCTTTCACCACCCTGACCAAATCACCGGCCTTTATATTTTCATTGGTCATTTCCACCGCTTCCTCAGAGAAATCCAACAAAAAACGGAAGTCCTCCATCTGCTTATCCGGAATCACAGCAGCCCCCGCCTCTCCCTTCAGCCTCAGAAAAGCCACCACCCCTTTCGTCTGCAGCACCTTCACCTGCTCCTGACGGCCTACCCGCACAAAAACCAACCCCGCAATCACCGGCACCACCACCCGCGACTTCCGGTACGTCCACTGCCTCAACACCGTCTGTACCGGCAAAAAACACTCCACACCCAGCTCCTCCAACCGGTCACGCACCTTCTTCTCCGCACGGGAGGCGGTGAAGACAGCGTGCCAATGAACCGTTTCCGTTTTTTGCCTATCTATTGCCATACATCCTTTCATAGTATCCCTGATAATCTCCGCTCGTCACCTGATCCAGCCACTCCTGATTATCCAGATACCATTTCACCGTTTTCTCTATACCCTCCTCGAACTGTAAAGAAGGTTCCCAGCCCAATTCATTTTTCAGTTTCGTCGAATCGATAGCATAGCGCAAATCATGTCCGGCCCGGTCTGTCACGTATGTGATCAGCTTCTCCGATGCTCCTTCAGGGCGTCCCAGTAAGCGATCTACCGTCTTGATCAGAACCCGGATCAAATCGATATTTTTCCATTCGTTAAAGCCACCGATATTATATGTTTCGGCAACCTTTCCATTATGGAAAATAAGATCGATGGCCCGGGCATGATCCACCACATACAACCAGTCACGCACATTTTCCCCCTTTCCGTAAACGGGCAAAGGTTTATTGTGACGGATATTATTGATAAACAAAGGGATTAGTTTTTCCGGGAATTGGTAAGGACCGTAGTTATTACTGCAATTGGTTACAAGGGTAGGCATACCGAAGGTATCATGAAAGGCTCTCACGAAATGATCGGAAGAAGCTTTCGAAGCCGAGTAGGGGGAATGCGGATCATATTTCGTGGTCTCCGTAAAAAAGGTGCCGTCAAACTTCAGGGCCCCGTACACCTCATCGGTAGAGATATGATAGAAACGTTTCCCGTCATATTGTCCGTCCCAGCTTACTTTAGCGGCTTGCAACAAAGACAGGGTCCCCATCACATTCGTCTGAGCAAAGGTAAACGGATCTTTGATCGAACGGTCTACATGGCTTTCCGCTGCCAGATGGATCACTCCGTCGATACTGTGCTGCCGGAACAATTCCAGTATCTTTTCAAAATCACAGATATCTGCTTTTACAAAAGTATAATTCGGCTGCTGTTCGATGTCTGCCAGATTGGCCAGATTCCCCGCATAAGTCAGCTTATCCAGATTAATGATATGATATTCCGGATATTTCGTCACAAACAGACGCACTACATGCGAGCCGATAAAACCGGCACCACCGGTAATCAATATATTCCTTTTAAAATCCATTATTTCCGTTTTAATTCATTTATACATTTCACAAGTGAATCCTTCCAGTAAGGAATGGTACAATCAAAATCCCGTTTCACTTTTGTTTTATCCAGCACTGAGAAAGCCGGACGTTTTACTTTACCCGGAAACTCATCCGAATGGCACGGCCGGATGTCACAAGTATTTCCCGATAAAGCAACGATCTCTTTAGCAAAATCATACCACGAACACACGCCCTCATTGGAAAAATGGTAAATTCCCTGATGTTGCCTGTATTTTCCTGTTTCAAGGACATGAACGATCAAAGCGGCCAGGTCGGCGGCATAAGTCGGCGTTCCCACCTGGTCAAATACGACATTCAACTGCTCCCTTTCCACTGTCAAACGCTGTATGGTCTTTACAAAATTATTCCCGAAAGCAGAATACAGCCAGCCGCCTCATCTCATTCCCCAACTGTCCGTTGGCTCCGGTCACCAATATCCTATTCATAGAGATTCACATTATAGTCAAACCAATCACAGGCATCTTTCAGGCATGGATGGTGTCTGTCCTTTTCAGAAAGGATCACCTTAGCGGCCGGAATCCGCCAGTCGATTCCCAAATCCGGATCGTCCCAGGCCAAAGCCCCCTCACTTTCCGGTGCATAAAAATTATCGCATTTATACTGGAAAACAGCTTCCGTACTCAATACCGCAAACCCATGGGCAAATCCCCGCGGAATGAAAAACTGCCGTTTATTCTCCTCCGTTAATTCAACGGAAACATACTTCCCGAACGTAGGTGATCCCTTCCGGATATCCACCGCTACATCCAGTACACGACCTTTCACCACCCGCACCAGTTTGGATTGGGCATACGGAGGTTTCTGGAAATGCAACCCCCTCACCACACCGTAACACGATTTCGACTCATTATCCTGGACAAAAACGGTTTTACATACCTGCCGTTCGAAATCCCGCTGTGAAAACGACTCAAAAAAATAGCCGCGTTCATCACCGAAAATACGGGGTTGCACGATGACAACACCCGGTATACAGGTTTCAATCAGTTCCATATTTTAATTGATAATATCACACAATGTGTTTCAAGAAAAAACAACCTGCCAGGGAATAATACCTTTAAAGTTCTATCAGAGCTACTACCTTATCAATAAAATGCTTAGTTGGCCTCATCATTGAATCAACATCCTCTTTCGAAAAATCGAAAAAATCATTATAGTCACCTTTAGAACGCCAATTCAATAATTTCGCATACACGCGAAATTCATCTACAGAAAAAATCCCGGTTCTTACCATATTTTCTGAAAATTGTCCAATTACGCCGGAATGGGATTTTGCAATAATATGTTTATAAAGCAATAAAGCGGAAGCAGAATAAAAACAAGCATAGTATAAACGGTTTATCACAGAATTCCACTGTGCGGCATCATACAATACGCATGCTGCCTTATAAACCTCCAGAGATTTTTCCAGTCTATAACGGACATAAGCAAGCATACTATCGTCACATTCTGTCATAACAAAACAGCCTCAGATTGTACACTTTGATAAAAAGGAGTAATGGCATGACGCGAATGCCAGTCTTTCATTCCGTAGGCAAACAACTGAATGACCTGCCCGGTCTTCACCATCAACTCACAAATATGATCCATGAAACGCTCTTCTTCTTTAAAAGACAATGTATCCTTCTGCGAAAGCACCAGGATATCCCAATCAGAATCCTCCCGGGCTTCTCCCCGTACCCGTGACCCATACAACCAAACCTGTGCCGTAGCATCCACCTCGTGCACATTCTGCTTGATCAACTCCAGCATTGTTTTATAAGCCACTTTCATATTCTGATTCTTTTTAGCAAAAATAGCAAATTCCCGGGCAAAGCCCAAACGATTTTTATTTTTTCTCCTTTCTGGCAAATTCAGCCGCCAATTTCAGAAGATATTGTCCATATTGATTTTTAATCATAGGTTGTGCCAGTTCCCGCATTTTCTCCGGTGTAATCCAGCCTTGCCGCAAAGCAATCCCTTCCAGACAGGCAAGTTTCAACCCCTGCCGTTTTTCAATCACCTCCACAAAAGTCGACGCCTCACTCAATGAATCATGCGTTCCGGTATCCAGCCACGCAAATCCCCGGCCCAGCAACTGCACTTTCAACTCCTGATCCTGCAGGAAACGCTGGTTCACCGTTGTAATCTCCAGTTCTCCGCGTGCCGACGGCTTGATATGCTTCGCCACATCCACCACCTTATTGGGATAAAAATACAACCCCACCACTGCATAATTGGATTTCGGCTGTGCAGGTTTCTCTTCGATACTCAACACATTCCCTTCCTTGTCGAACTCCGCCACACCATACCGTTCCGGGTCATTCACCCAATAACCGAAAACCGTCGCCTTTTGTTCTTCCTCTGCCGTCCTCACCGCCTCCAGCAGCATCCGTGTAAAACTCTGACCATAAAATATATTATCGCCCAGTACCAGACAAGCCGAATCTTCCCCAATAAATTTCTCCCCGATGATAAACGCCTGTGCCAGCCCGTCCGGACTCGGCTGCTCCGCATACTCGAAACGCACCCCGTAATCCGATCCGTCCCCCAGCAACCGCCGGAATCCGGGTAAATCCTGAGGGGTTGAAATAATCAATATCTCCCGAATCCCTGCCAACATCAGCACCGACACCGGATAATAAATCATCGGCTTATCGAAAATGGGTAGCAATTGCTTGCTCACCCCTTTCGTAATAGGATAAAGCCGCGTACCGGAACCTCCGGCAAGCACTATACCTTTCATAAATAAAAAATTTTGTGATTATGTATTTCTATCGAAAAGATTTTCTCCCCCTCCAATCCATCGTCCATTTAATATATCAAGCAAAAAACCTTCCTCTTAAACGTTCATATACAACTTTCAACGTTTCCGTACTTCCGACCAATTCATTTAATGAAAGCACCACCTCTTGAGTATCTAACGGATAATCATGTGCTATCGTATTTCTCAACTCCCGCATATAGCCCCAACTTTCAACACTATCAATCACCCCCAGGCGTTCCAAACGATCCAGAACATCCCGCATGGACATTGTCTCTTCCTCCTCATACAACCACGCCAGTACATATCTGAATATCTTTGCCCCAATAACGTCTTGCAACCTGGAAAAGCGAAATATAAACTGATCCAAACGCATCACCGCCTCGCTATTCAGATTCAAATACTTCTCCTCATCCAATGGGAAATACGGTTTCAATCCACATAAAGCCTCCTCTATTCGGGTTATATGTTTATCACAGATTTCAAATGCCCGAAGCAACCAATCTTTCAATTCCTGCCGCTTATCTGTCATATCAATCGTATTCCATGTAACAACGCCTCCTGCACAACCGCATTATCCTCGTAATCCCCGATCACATCTATCTTCCTGTCCCCCAATGCCAGTTTTAACCTGGTCACCATTCGCACCCGTTCCAGGATCCCTTTTTTCTCTCCCGTGCTTCTAACCAACAAATCAATATCCCCACCCCGCTTACTGTCATCCGTACGCGAACCAAATAAAAACACCTCTACTCCCCAGCCATAAATCTCCCTTGCAATCCTGACAATCGTATCTATCTCCCCCTGAGTCAAACGCATAAACAACTTATTTTTGTAACAAATATAAGAAATTTTTCACTTTTACAAACTACTCGCTTTTAAACGTTATATCATCTTGTCTGGGATGAACAAATTCGAATTCCAAAGTCCGTGCAAGCCCTTCTTCTAAAGTATAGGGGGCTTTAAAACCGGATAATCCAACCTTCGATGCATCGAATTGGGTTGTTGCACAAAACTTCTTCACACGGACAGAACTAACGGTTAACTTCTTTCTTAACATCCAAGCCAATACATCAAAACAATATCCTCCCAGCATTCCTAACCAATAAGGAAAATGCGTCATGGGAATATGTTTATTCAATACCTGGCTCACATGTCCTACCAGCTCATTCATTGTAAAATCAGGCTTATCGATATAATTATAGACATTATATCCTTCCTGCTTATTCTCAATCAAAAACTTGATAAATGCCACAATATTCCCGACATAAGCCATCGATTTTTTATTTTCCCCTTTTCCCACCATGACAAATTTTCCTCCGGCAATCTGTTTCAACAGATTATAAACATTCCCCCGGTTCCTTTCTCCAAAAATAACTGTAGGCCGTAAAATATTGATATTCCAATCGGGATGAGTCCGATACCATTTTTCAAGTTCCATTTCCGCCAACCACTTACTTTTTCCATAGTGATTAAACGGATCCTTCAGATGTTCTTCATTGGGATTCTCTTTATTCAAACCGTAGACAGCTACTGAAGAAGTAAATACAATGTGTTTCACATCATTAGCTTCCATTGCAGCCAACACATTCTGCATTCCCCCGACATTCACGTCATAATATTTTGTAATGGGAGTAACATCATCCCGATGTTCTGCCGCTAACAATACAACTACCGTTGCTCCATGTAACAATTGCATCAACTTTGCTTTATCCCTCACATCCCCGATTGCTGTTATATTCGGGAAAAAATGACTTTGCTGTTTGTCTATATTTTGTATTTCATAATCCTTTTGCTGAAATAAATCAATCAGACGTGTGCCAACAAATCCAGAACCGCCAATTAAAACAATCCTTTTACTCATGACTTTTCAATTCCTTTAAAACTTGTTTGTTAATCCTTCTCCGTTTAGAATCAAAGAACCAACCCCATTTATTAAAATATTTTATTATATTGATAATATGTATCTTCAACATCTTAGCATTACTCCTTGAGGCGGCAGCATGAGCATGTATAATAGAAACGTCCGGATAAAAAATAGTTTTATATTTCTCATGTATCCGGCGAGTTATATCTATATCTTCCGGATACATAAAAAAACGCTCATCAAACAATCCAATTTGTTGTAAGACACTAATTCTAAAAAACATAAAGCATCCTGACAGATATGGTATGTTCATGATTTTATCATATCCCGAAAAACGTAATTGGAACTTATATAATTTCTTATTAGTCAGAAAAGAAGGTAAAAAACGTTTAAAGATCAAATCAAGAGGAGAAGGTACCAATTTGCACAAATATTGTAATTCTCCATTAGGATAAAATACCTTAGGCATAATTTGCCCAACCTCACTATGCACTTCCATATATGCCTCTAATTTCTCCAAAGTCCCTTCTCCAAAATAAATATCCGGATTAAGAACTACATGATAATCCGCCCCTTGTTCAATAGCTTTACGAATAGCAATATTATGTCCTGCTCCATATCCTAAATTAGCACTATGAATATACCAGATTCGATCTGAAACGTTTTCCAATTTTCGGGAAACATCATTTGTAGAATTATCAACGATAAAAAGAGTTGATACAGAACTTTTTAAAACACAATTTATTATATCACTTACTTCTGTTGGAGAATGATGATATAAGACAATAGAAGCTGTTAACATATGTGATTTCAAATTTAATTTACAAACTTTGATATCTATTTAATATTCTTCAGAAAAGTATAAAACCTCACGCTACCAGCAATTAAATATACATAAGCCATTTTCCAATTCAACATCATCAAGTTTTTTATACATCCGAGATACCCCTTAACTACCACTTTAGCTGCCTCTGTAATCATTCGATGTTTTAATAACATGTAGACTACTCCCCGTCCATAAGATTTATAACGAATTAATATCTTACTAACTGGTTGTAATGTATTTTTACAGGGTAAAGGGTGATAATTCCATAAATCATTACTGAAAACAAATTGTTCAATAGCATTGCATCGTAAAAAATAATCATTATCCTCACCTGCCCCATAATAGTTACCAACCCCTAATTTTTCATCAAAGTTTCCAACTTTCTGTATAGTAGTTCCCTTAATCACCATATTGACGCTAATTGCTTTATCAAAATCCGATATTAATGCCCATTTCCTTTCCGGCATTTTCAAAAAATATACTGATTTACTTTGAGTTCCCTTAACTGCTATTAAAGTATTACCAGTAATTATTTTAGTAAAAAATTCAAAAAAATGTTGGTCAAAAACAGAATCATCATCAGGGAACATATAAAAAGAACCAGCATGAATTCTTTCAGACTTTAGTAAAATATTACGTGCTTGAGATAAGGGTATCGTATGAGTTTTATGCAAAACTTTTATTGAGGTATAAGGTGTTATATAGGACTCTAAAGATAACTTGACATTATTCTGTAATAGTAGCAATATCAAGCAATTTAAAGAATGATTGTTTTTAGATATAGACTCAAGACATGTTGAAATGTTTACATTATTCGTACATGTTATAAGAAAAATTATCTGAAAACTTTTTAGAGGATGTGACATGTCCGTTTAATTTGTAAAGGAAATAGATAAAAGAAAGAACCGGAGCATAAAAAACTTCAAGCATATTGCCAAACAAGGACATAATTCCGAATAACAATAAGAAACTGACATTTTTTATATCCAACATATAGTAAAATAAAAAGAAGGCAACGATAAATAACATGACTCCCCCTATTTCTACATACATTTGATAATAGGTGTTATGTAAATTCATATCTCTATCATTCAAAGTTCTCGTTATTCCTGGTCCACCTCCAAAAAAATATTTTCCGGATTTATTAATTTCATGGATTGCAATCTCCTGAGATTCAAAACGATGGAACATAGAAGCCGCTTTAACTTTTAATAATGGATTCATGTCTACGGCCTCAATGTAATCTATAATCTGATTTTTATATTCTAAAATCATGTAATAGGATAAATGAATAATCAAGACGCTCATAATAATCAGTATCCTCCAAACTTTCCATTTTTGCATTCGCTGAGACAAATTGTTGATTGTTGTTCTTTTGTAAAAAAACAACAGCAATAACAAAATCATAATAGCCGAAAAAGATCCGGAGAGAAAAATGGAAATAATAAACAGCTTAGTCGATTTGCCATACGTATATTTTAAATACATAATATAGCAAACCATCAAATAACTATAGAAATTGGAATCTTCCATCAGACCATTAGGTCTTGGCATAAGACCACTACTCGTAAAATTCATGATTGTATGTCCGCCCCCCCAATATAATACAAAATCTATACAAACAATCCAAGCCGACAGAGTCATAAAGTAATGAAGAGGCTTTAATAAAATTTGAATTTTTTCAGCCTCCTGCTTACTTTGGGACAAAATAATGAACGTCAAGCATATCGTATATGTCTTTAAAATCCTAAAACCTCCCTCAATTCCATACAACACATAATATAAACAAACAAAAAAGAAAAAACAGATTGTAAAAAGAAAAGGGATTATATTATTTCTCTTTGTAAAGAATAGAATCGGAATTAATGTGATTATTCCCCATACAATATATATATTAGAAGCATAAGTTATATATGCAAAGGATAGAATAAAAAATACTTCAAGGCATAATAATTTTAAATCACTTTTAGAAATGACTATATTCATAAAACATTAAACTATTATTGCCTTCTACTAGACAAACTTTATTTATTGATATTATTATATAATTTTCTAATAAAAATATTCTGGAGACATATTTTCATCAGATATTCACAAATCCTGTAATTAGCAGATATTTTAAACATTTTTGTTTTGAAAGATGTCGGCTTTATCGTTTTAAAATAGTCCCGGTAGCTTTTAATTTCAATATAATTTTGTTCCAGACATAATTGATACATTCTACTGTTGTAATATTCTTCGACCCAATTTAATAAATCAAACCGATGTGAATAATCAATGAAATAGTGTTGAATATCTCTGCAAGAGTTATAAAATTCTATATGTCTATCAACAGAATCAGAATGCGAAACTGACTCGTTTAATATTCTGTATACACCTGTAATCTCGTTCATAAAATAGAATTTACTCTTATAGGCTATCCAAAGCCACATCGGATAATCCCCCATTTCCCAGTTTTGCCTTTCCGGTTTTATCTCTTCTATATATTTTAACAATAACTCTTTTCTAATCAATACGGTTAAAGTGGGGATTGTATTTTCTCTCAATAAATTTTCAAAAGAAATATAATCCTTACCAATATATCCTTCAAATTTTCTATGTCCTTGAAAATAACATTGTACCCGGCTATATACTCCTCCTATTTCTATTTTTTTTTCAAGCACATTTACCTGCTTCTGCAATTTTAACGGGTCTGTCCAATAATCGTCTCCCTCACACATGGCTATATATTTTGCGCCAGTAGCTTTAATTGCAGCTTTCATAATATAGTCTAAGCTACCATCCTGTTTAGAATACTGATTCTCTGTTTCGATTATTGGATAAATTATATCAGAGTATTTTTCCCCATATTCACAGACAATTTCAGATGTTTTATCAGACGAAGCATCATCATGAACTATCACAATAAACGGGAAAGATGCTATTTGAGTAACAAATCCATCAAGCGCCTCCTTTATATAGTTAGCATGATTATAAGTCATACACCAAACTACAACAACCGGAACTTTCAACTTACAAATTGTTGAAATTCTTTGAAGTTGAATTACTGTATCATCCTTTAATGATGCCATGGAATCTCAGATATTAAATGACCGGGATAAATCAATTTATCATTACCCAAACTTTTAATCTTCTCCTCACTTATTCGTGCCTGCTCTTTGTTTGATGCGGGAAGATTGGTAACAGTCTTTATTCCTGGTATATACGAATCTCCTGTAAAAAGACAATCTTTAATAATCCAAGTGATACAGCTTGGATTATGCCCTGGAGTGTAAATAGCTTGTGCCTTGATTTCATTATCCAGTTCTATTTTGCTACCATCGCTAATACTTTCAATTGAATCTTCCCTTGAAAAAATAAATGGTGAATCATGATATTTTGAGAGATTCATCTTTTCGTTTAATAGCATTCTCTTCCCGAACTCATTGGTGTAAACCTTTGTGGTCGGAAATAATGCTATAATTTCGTTTAACCCATAAATATGATCAAAGTGAGCATGAGTTAATAAGACTCCAGAAATATAGATATGTGTATTGTTAAGATACGGGGTTAATCTATCCATATCTCCTGGATCAACAACCCAAGCCGAAGATCCCTCATTAGAGATAATCAAATAGGTTACAGATGAAAACAACCTATTTATTATTGGCTTACAATTGAGCATTTGAATGGGCATACTCAATAAATTCACAATAATCAAATTTAGGAACGTCCATTAACACTGCTCCCAATGAAAGTCCGGTACCGAATGCCGCAAACATAATCCTGTTAATATTTTTATCCTTAAACATATCAGAAAAATGGTGCGTTAAAGTCACAGGAATTGTTGCACTACTTGAATTCCCATATATTGGCACAATATCGTTTGGAAGTTTTTCTTTTGAGACTCCCAAATGCTCTCTCAATTTTTTTAATGTGAAAACACTTGACTGATGACAGATAAAATAATCAACATTTTCTTTAATTTCTTTAGCTTCAGTCATAAGTTCTTCTATCATTACTGGTGTATCATTGATTATAAAATTGAAAACAAGATCACCCTGCATGCAAAGTTGTTGTAGATTACGCCAATTGCCAAATTCATCTTCTCTTTCAATACCAGTTTCTTCTGTTATAGGAATTTTCGACCCTCCTGCCGGGATATAAACTGAAAAAGCCGCTTTCCCATTATTTTTAATCGATGCGTAAATATCACCAGTATTTAAACTATTCTCAATTACACTTATCGCGACACCATCGCCTGTAATTGGTCTACTGGCTCTATCCCGACGTGAGACTTTATGGCTTAACATATCTCCTGTTATAAGAAGGACTTTTTTATTTTTCATAGAGTCAAGAAGCATAAAACTTTCGACAAGCCCGACAACAAATCCGCAACAACCTTGTGAAGTATCTATACAAATTGTGTCCATATCAAAATGGAAATGCCCTTGAATAACATTACTTGTTGGTGGTATGAAATAATCTGGCGATGTAGTTGTTACTACTATTGCACCAATTTCATTTTCTTTAATAACCCCTTCTTCAATAAGAGTCGAAATTCCCTTTATTGCATAATCGCTAACAGTTTCACCGTGTAAAGAGACTCTTCGTTTATCAAAACCCATTACTTTTTTAAGCTTTTTCATTTGAGTTTCGGTAAAAGAATAGTTACCAATTTCATCCATAAAATTCACTTCATTAGCTGGAATTACGGAAATAATGGATGAAATTCGTTTATTTTTAAATTGCAATAACATTTCTATTTTTTTGATTTTTGAATTATATTCATAATTGACTCAATAGAGTCGAAATTCTCAGGGATAACATCTTCGCCATCTATCAGCACATCAAAATTATCTTCCAACTCGCTTACGAGTGTCACTATATCGAAGGAATCAAGCATTCCATCTTCTATAAAATTGAGACTTGCTGTAAAATCAAATTCTGGCCGAATATCTTTCAGAATGTTTAAAATTTTTTCTTTCATTTTTTCTGATTTGTTATTTAACTATGTATATTTCATCAGCTAACCCATCAAAGGAGAATCCATAATGCTTATATCTTTCTATGGCATTAGTATTATCCGAAAAAACCCAAAGGAATTGACGCTTACACCCTCTGCCTGAATGAAAAAAATCTTTTAACAAATCGGCTCCCACTCCATTTCCCCTATAATTTGGAGAAACCCACCAATACCGCAGGTGAATGCTCAAAGTATTTTTTTGGTAGATAACCATTCCAATGATTTCTGTATTTTTACACATAATTGAAATCCCATTGCTACTTATAAGTTTTATAAATTCATCATTATCGGGTATGCGTTCAGTCAGAGGATCAAAATACTGCTTGAAAATTGCGAGAAGCGCTGGGATATCATCCAAAATAGCTTTTTTTACACATTTTGATGGTAAAATCGAATCTGCAAATGTACCACAACGACTCATTCGACGCAATATTTTGTTAGGTAAACCTAATGATTGATCTTTTCCTTCTCGGAGTATATATTCCAAGACGGCTGGCTTCCCATACTTCTTGCCTATTTCTGTCAAACAATCATTTATTTCTTCCTTTGAACGAGAAATAAATATTATATTTAGCATAAATTCGCAATCAAAGACTATATATATTCCATTGTCGAATGTAAAAACAAATGCATTGCCTTGTTCAACCCATTTTTCATGAAGTGTGCGATCCGGTATGTAATTTGTAAAAAAACTTCGTCCGTTTCGCTTAAAATCATTGATGGTATTATTCAGCTGGTTAATTGAGGAGAGTTGCTCTAATTTTAATATTCTCATTGCACGTTGTTATGTAAACCCCTATTCCGATATCTTTAATTTACTAATTCCTTATAGTAAAGTCGGTCAATCTTTCCGTTAGTGTTACGTTTAAGTTCATTTTCTCTGAAGAAAGAAGAAGGTATCATATACTTTGGCAATTGGGTTGACAACGTCTTTCGGAAATCGGGTATAGATATTTCTTCTGAATTTTCATAGAACAAGGTAATCTCTTTTTTATTAAAATTGTACACAATGCATCCGTTTTTAACGAGTTGGAGTATATTGACTATTACATGCTCTACCTCTCCTAATTCTATTCTATAACCTTGATGCTTTATAAGACTGTCCTTTCGCCCTTTAAATACAATCTCATTTCGGCTATTGATTATCGCAATATCACCAGTACGATAAATCCGTTCCGGATAATGATTATTCAAAGGATTCTGTACGAATACCGCAGCTGTTTTTATAGGGTTATTGTAATAGCCTAATGCAAGCGAACTTCCACGAACACATATTTCACCCTCTACATCTGTCGTTGTTACCATTTTGTCTTCATGATCTAAAAGAAGAATGTCAGTATTGCGATATGCATATCCTATTGGAATCGGCTCATTGTCTGATATGTCCCGGTCTACGATATAGAAGATACTGTCAACCGCTGTTTCAATAGGGCCATATAAGTTAGCAAATTTCGTATGGGGCAATGCTTTTCGCCATACATTGAACTGCTTGGTCGGAAAAACTTCTCCTGCAAACCATACAAGTTTCAGACTCGGTAGTGGTTCTTTTTCCAATAGTCCCATATTGGCAATATTTACCATTATTGTTGGAACCCAAAAGATAAAAGTCACGTGTTGTTGCTGCATTATCTTAAGAATTTTTACCGGGAAAGCAGATAGATGAGCCGGAAGAAGTACAATAGTTGCAGAGCGGTACATTAACATGCACAATTCGAGGACATAGATGTCAAATACAAGAGGAGACAACGACCCCATTATTTCATTTTCACCTATGTTGAAAGCTTCATGCGACCTATAGATGAAATCAAGGAAACTCAGGTGATTCAACACCACACCTTTGGGAGTTCCGGTTGAGCCTGAAGTGTTTATAATACAAAATGGGTCCGTATCAATTACAGATGACCATTGCTGCTTTACGGTCTCCTTGTTGATATTTTCTTCCCAATTTACATCATCAATTATCAATATAGGAATTTTCCCCGAGACTTCGTTAATTAACTCAACATTCTTTACGTCGGTTATAATTAAAACAGGCTCAATCAAGTCCACTATATTACTTAATCTCTGACCAGGCGTCTTTACATCTAGATTCATAAATATATTTGCACTTTTCATAATCGCAATATTTGCAATTACAGCTTCTATACATTTGGGAAGAAAGACAGCAACAGGTCGATTGACAGACTCAGCTATGTTATGAATCTTTTGAGAAAGTATATCGGATTTTTTATCAAGATCGTTAAAAGAGATTGTACGAGTTCCATCAACTATTGCAATCTTGTCTCCATTTTTTGTGACAGAGAGGTCAAAAAGTTCAAGTAAATTAATTACCATTTTATTAATATTGTAGAATTATTTTATAACACGACCTACTTAGTCGATTCCATATACTAGGACTCTCTATTGTAGAAGATATCCACCATCAACAGCCAGCGCATGTCCTGTAACCCATGAAGATGCATCAGAAAGAAGATATATAACTCCATTAGCAATATCTTCTGGAGTACCTAATCGCTTTAAAGGATATTGGTCGAACATCAACTCTGTATGATGAGATTCACCTGCAAGTTGATCAGATAACTTTAAGATATTCGTCGGTACAAGACCAGGATTTACGGTATTGACTCTTATTCCTAAGGACGCTAACTCTAATGCAGCGCCTTTCATGAAACCATTAACCGCGCCTTTTGTCGCACAATACGAAGTATCGCCTCGACTACCAACAAATGCTCCTGTTATGGCTGAAATCAGCACAATTGATGCCCCTCGTTTAATCTTTTTCGTTTTTAATAATTTTGACATTAACAACATGGTCGAAATAATATTAACACTAAATATCTCTTCAATATTGTTCTTATCAAAATACTTTATAGGACAAACTTTGGGTATTGCAGCACTATTAACCCAACCATGAATTTCTGGTAAATTTTCAACAATAGAAATGATATCCGACTCACACGACAAATCACCGACAATAATAGAATGTTCTTCCCCATCAAGTATAGATAAAGTTTCCTTTAATCTATCTCGATCCCGTCCATTGAGTATTAGCTTTGCTCCGGCGCGAGCACAACCGACAGCGATACCTCTACCTATACCGGACGATGCACCTGTTACAAATACGGTTTTACCCTCAAGAGAAAATGCACGGTTCATCATCTATCATTTTGAGGAAACAAGATCAAAAAGCTCTTTAATTGTTACACATTTCCGTAAATCAGCCCCTGTAATAGTTTTATCATAATTATCATCTATCATCGAAATGATAGAAAGGGCTGTTAATGAATTCCACTCTTCAAGGCTTTTGAACTCAGTATCCATCGAAAAGTTCTCTATAGGAGTTTCCTCAAATTCTCCTGCAAAATTTTCAATAAAATTATCTATATTCATAATTATAAATTATATGGTTTTATATTTCTATAGTCATTGCATGTCCAAATAGATGTCACTAATAAATCAGGATACATTCGCGAAACAATTTTCTGTAAAGTATCGTCTGTACCTACTTCATAAAAGTTACGAACTCCATTTGAAACCATATTCCGAGTTATATTCGTCCATTGCACTGGACTCGTCATAAGTTTTATTTGATTCTCTTTAATTTTAACGGGGTCTTTATGCGGTAAGGCATCAACATCCTGATATATTGGAATATTTGGTGTTTTAAAACTTAGTTTCATTATTTCTTTTTCAAGAATTTCACCCTCCTCTTTAGAATTAGGAGAATGTCCAACTCCTTTCATAGGAAGAAGTACAGCTCTTTTAGCTCCCATATCTTTAAAAATCTTGCATGCTTTTTTTATAGAGGTTCTGTCACCAGTTATAACCAATTGCCCCGGTCCATTATAATTTGCTATATAAAGGCTATTCCCATCCTCATTCCCAACAGTTTGCAGAACCGAAAGAACTTTATCATCAGGGATACCTATAATAGCCCCCATTGCACTTGGATGCTTTTGAAATGCTTCATGGAAAATTTGTCCTCTTCTCCATACAAACTTAAGTGTTTCCTCAAAATCAAGAGTCCCAGAAACAACAAGTGCGGCATATTCGCCCAAAGAATGACCGGCCACACAATCAGGTTTAAAATCTGATTGTCCCAACGCAGCAGCAACTTCATAGATAAATATGGCCGGCTGCGTATATCTTGTATCCATTAATACTTCCTCGGATGCGTTAAATATAAAATCAGAGAATCTTTCACCTAAAATATTATCCGCATCTTCATATATTTTCCTAGCAACCTGAGAGTTGAGATATAACGACTTCCCCATACCTTCTTTTTGACTTCCTTGTCCTGAAAAAATAAAAGCATTATCCATGTCGTAAATTTCTTAGTCTTTTAATAATCTTTCTCATCTCATAATCTCCATTTTCTTTATGTATATAATATTCATCTCTAAGGATTGCATTATACAAGAGATCATAAAATCTTCCATTTTTAAATATCGCCTGTCTAAGTACTCCTTCCTTTGCCATAAACATCAAATCTCCTATTATGTTACTCATAGGATGTCCTACCAACGAAACCCCATAGAGACGATTCAGTTTAAGTGTTTCAAACGCATATTCAAACATAAAGCGAACAGTCTCAATCCAAGTAAAACCATCATTGTAATCCCTATCTCCGATAACAATGCTATGAGTTGAAGCACTTTTATTCACTTTATTAATATTTGCCAAACTTGCCCACCCTATTATATCCTCAGATTCATCATCCTTACAAATTGCCCAAAAAATGTAATCATCATGATGCCCTTTACATCCTTCAACCCATTGGATTGCTTCAGATTTTGATATGGGCTTAAATTCTCCAACTATTAACCGAGAAAGATTTTCGTCATTTTTACAGTGATAAACAAAATCTATATCCCTATTTTCAAACTCTCTAAATTTTATGGACATCTAATTATTTATTATTTTTAATATACGTTCTATGTCATCTTCACCATAACGCTGATCAATCGGTAACGGTATTAAGTAATCTGCAAATCCATGTTCAACGGAGTCTGCAACTGTCCAGGAAAAAACATTTGGCCAATAAGTTGCTACAAAAATCTTATTAGCAATCAATTTTTTTCTAATATCAATATTTTGCACAAAGAAAGGATAAATCATTGGTACTTTTTCATCTTTCAATGTTTCCAAATTCAATCTATTTCTTTTCCCCAAAAAAGAATGCAAATAGTTGAAATTCCCTCTTCTCTGTTCCACGACAATTTTATAATCCACACCCATTAAAATCGATTCCGTCAATTGGGACATCTTTTTAATAGGTTGATTATTCAATGCGTCATCATTCCGCCTAAAAGCCTCATATCCTCTTTCGGCCCCTTCATCAATCCGCCTTAATAAATGTTCACAACGTTGACAGGAGACATCCTGTTCTAACTCTACATTTAAAAACTTGTCTGTATAAAGATAGGCCCCATCCGGTACTCCAAAAAACTTGCGTGCCGAATAAAAGGTATCAACACCCTCTATCGGAGAAGCAAAAAAAGCTTGTGCATTATCTACAATTAATTGTTTTCCATAACGCTCTGCCGATCTCTTTACACACGCTTGTTTTAATCCCCAATAATTCGTATATAAAAATGCCTCATCAGTAGCCAAAGAGTACGAAGTCAATGGTTCGAAATCCTCGTTAATATGATAAAACTCCCATTTTACCCCACATTTCCGTAAAGGTTCCAACATCACTTCACACGTGTAATAAGGAATATAAACTTTTTTATATCCTTTGGCCCGCAAAATATACTCAAAGCAATTCCGTCCCGTATTTAAATGCAAAGCATCAGGATGATAATGTCCACCCTTATGCAATTCTAATTCAAAATAGCCACCTATTTCTTTCATTTAAGCACAATTTGATACTTGTCTTTTCCCCTCTTTATAAATTCCTGTAATTCATCATCCGTATCAAACCTCACCACCAACGTCCCTATCGCGTCATTCGCCCCCCTGAAAGCAGAAACGGAATCCCCTTTTTCTACCCACAAATCAACTTCTTTCACATGCTTATTTCGGAACTCATCATCCATTTCCAATCCGTTGAAACATCCATCCTTATCTGCATGCAGTACCACCTCCGCCCAGTATCCTTGATAAGGTTTCTGTTCCACACCGACAACCTCTTCACCTACCGCAGCCCTCACCGCATTGGTAATCAAATCTACCCCTGTCGCATAACGTAACATTTCCGCCAAACGGTTGCCTCCTCCACGTGGTGAAACCTCCATAATGTAAGTTTTCCCATTCTTCCCTATACGAGTTTCCACATTATAAATCGATGTCCGCATCCCTAACAAATACAACAACCGCTGCAACTCGAAAGTTAACTCCGCCTCCTGTTCTTTCGTCATAGTCGAGGGCCAACTAAATGCAGAAGGTGTGTAAGGATTTGCCGCCTTTTCATCGAAGCGTTGCGCCGAAAAAGAAACAAACTTCAACTCCCCATCTACGGAAAAACAGTCCGTATCCGATGAACAACCTTCCTTTTCTATAAACTCCTCCACAATCACCCTTTCCGAAATAGAATGCTTCAAAGCATACTTTACCGCATCCTCCAGATCCTCCGCCCTGTCCACTCTTGTCACACCTTTACTCCCTGCGGAATCTGTCGGTTTTACAATTAAAGGATAAGTAAACTCACCGGATTTTAACAAAGTATCCCCCACAGAAGAGAAACCAAATGCCCAAGGCACATTAAAACCATACTCCGACAAAAAACGACGGAACCGGTCTTTATTCTGCAATATCTTCACTGACTCATAAGGATTCCCCGGCAATCCCATCTGATCCTGTACATAAGCCGCCGTCACTACTCCAGGGTCTACCGCAAACGACATAATTCCATCTATTTCCAACTCCCGGGCTAACGCCAAAACAGCCTCTTTGTCTATAATACTCACATTATGATACTCATCCGAATACTTATGCGCAATGTTACCGGGAATATAATCACACGTTATCACATAATACCCCAATTTATGGGCAGCCTCTATCACCGGGAGTAAATAACGTAGTCCTCCCAACAACAATAATTTTTTCTGTTTCATCCCACCCATCATTTTACTATACAATCCAACACTCTTTCCGCCTCTTCCCGCTCCAAACCGCTATACATCGGCAAACAAATCACGCTGTCCGCCACCTTGTGCGCTACAGGCAGATTCTCCGGCCTCGCGGATTCCAGACCGCGGTAAGTCGAGAACTCACTGATCAACGGGTAAAAATAGCGCCGCCCCAAGACATTCCTTTCCTTCATCCGCGTATACAATTCATCCCGCGTCATCCCATACCGTTCTGCATTCACGAAAATCGGAAAATAAGAGTAATTATGCCGCACACCCGGCATATCCTCCATTACCCGGATACCCGGCACATCTTTCAATTCCTCCCGATACCTCACCGCCACCTGTCTCCGTGCTTCAATGGCCGCATCCACCTGTTTCAAATTCAGCAGTCCGTACGCAGCCCGCACCTCGTCCATCTTCCCGTTGATACCCGGAGCAATCACGGTCGTTTCTCCTGCAAAACCGAAATTCTTCAAATAATCTATTCGTTGTTTTGTCTGCCCGTCATGACACACCAATGCTCCCCCTTCCACCGTGTTGTACACCTTCGTCGCATGAAAACTCAACGTCGACATATCACCGGCTTCCAATACGGAGTTTCCATTTACTTCCACACCAAACGCATGAGCTGCATCATAAATCACCTTCAAACCATATTTGTCTGCAATCTCTTGTATCCGAACAGTATCACAAGGTTTTCCATATACATGAACAGGCATTATTGCCGTCGTTTTTGGCGTAATCGCCGCCTCGATTTTCTCCGGATCGATATTGCATGTCTCCGGTTCTATATCTACAAATACCGGCTTAATCCCATTCCACCACAGCGAATGTGTTGTTGCCACAAAACTGTAAGGTGTCGTTATCACTTCCCCGGTAATCCGCAACGCCTGCAATGCCGTAATCAAAGGCAATGTCCCGTTGGTGAACAAACTGATATAAGGCACTTTCAAATATTCAGCCAAAGCCTTTTCCAACAGCTGATGGTAATGCCCGTTATTCGTCAACCATTTCCTCTCCCAAATGTCACGCAAGCAGGGTATCAATTCGTCCAAAGGCGGTAACAAAGGACTTGTTACCGTGATTTGCTTTTCATTATCCATGATAGATTATTTCCTTTTTATCAGTAAAAGAAATTCTTTAAGGTCCTGGGATTTTGTCGCATAAGAAACAAGAAGATAGTAAATTATCCCTGTAATAATACCAATTAAAAGCTGTAGCAATTGATCGGCAAACAAACAAGTAGTCAGATAAACGACAATCGCCATCGTCAAAGAATAGAATAATGCCGGACTTAAATCCCGTAATTGCTTAAATAAACCGACGTGTATCAGTTTCCCCGTATAATAGGTATTTATCACTAAGCTAAATAAAGAAGCGATAATGGTTCCCCAACACATTGCCACCAATCCCAAAGGAATGGTAACACCTAACACAACTATTCCCATTATTTTTTTATAAATCTCCAATTTCAGAAATAGGTCTGAACGTCCTTTCACTTGTAACAAATTCAGATTAATGGCATGAACGGGATACCACATATAAGAGAAACACAGAATTTGTAGCAATAAAGCTGTAAAGGTCCACTTTTCCGTCAATAAGCAATTAATGAATGGATATGCAACAGCTGCTAATCCTGTCATTAACGGAAAAATCATGTACGCAGACAATCTTAAAAATTTTCGGTAAGCGTGTGCCAAACGTTCATCATCATCCTGAATTTCACTTAATACAGGGAAAGTTACGCGTTGAATAATTCCGGTTAAATTAGAGGATGGGAATTGTGCAAACTGATCTGCCCGGGTAAAATAACCCAAATCAGTGGAAGCAAATTTTTTACCGATAACGATAGTATAAATATTCCGGTAAATTGTATCTAATAATCCGGAAGCCAATAGTTTGGAACCAAAAGTGAATAGTTTTTTGAAAGATTCAAAAGAAAAAACTTTCAAAGGAATCCACTTTGAAAAAATCCATAATAAAACTGTATTCACGAAAGCATTTAAAACAGTCTGAACAGCAAGTGACCATACTCCGAAACCGGTATATGCCATGACTATGCCGACGATGCCTGATATTATCGCAGCACTAAAAGAAGCCTTTGCCTGAGTCTTAAAATCTATTTTTATAGACAATATAGCCCGTTGAACGACAGCTAAAGAATTTATAAACAGATTCAAGGCTAATACACGTGTTAATCCTGTCAGTTCGGGCGTGTTATAAAATCTCGCTATTAAAGGAGAGGAAAAAAACAGAATAAAGTAAAGGACAATTCCTACAGCTATATTAAAATAAAATACAGTAGAATAATCAATTTCTGATCTATCTTTTTTCTGAATTAAAGCATTGGAGAAACCACTGTCTATCAACGTTTGTGCTATGGCGATAAATATGGCGAGCATTCCGATCATCCCATAATCAGAAGGCAAAAGTATTCTAGCCATTATGACCATAATGACAAACTGAATACCTTGAACCGAAAAGCGTTCAACACAACTCCAAAGGACTCCTGAAAGCGTTTTTTGTTTTAGCGATGACAATACAATCAAATAATTAATAAAACATATTAATCTAATTAAATCAGAATTTAATTGGACTTTTAACAATTCGGATAACATTTATATTTTTGTGAAAAGTTTTTTATTATTGGGAGGAAATGACGATTATTAACAAAGAGTTCCAGGGAAGGATCATCGGTTACGCCAGGGTGAGTACGCGTGACCAGAATCTGGATATGCAATTGGATGTGTTACAGCGTCAGGATTGCGTACAAATATTTTGCGAGAAAATTTCCGGGGTAAAAAAACGTCCGGAACTGGAACATTGCCTTTCACTATTACGTGAAGGTGATGTATTAGTTGTTTATAAATTAGATCGTTTGGCCCGTAGCCTGTCTGAAATTGTCCGGATATGTTCGGAGCTGGAAAGTAAAAACATACGGATTCGTTCGGTCAAGGATAATATTGATACGACCGATTATATGGGGAAATTTACGATGCATATTTTTGCGGCTCTGGCAGAATTCGAACGGAATGTGATTATGGAAAGGACTCGTGAAGGACGGGAAGCAGCCCGGAAAAGAGGAAAAAAATTCGGAAGACCTCAGGGCTTGAATCCGGAAACCCAGCAAAAAGTAAAAAAGCAGCTCTCTTGTATCAAAAAGGATTTGCTGTAAAACAAATATGCCAACAAATTGAAATTAAGAGTAAAAGCACACTTTATAAGTACCTTCAACTGGAAAATATTCCCCTGAGATCTTTCTCTAAAAACTGAAAAGGCATTTTTTTCCTTTGTAGTGGAAAAATAAAAGGCTATTTTTGTGGCTGAAAATAAGACGGTTCTTCAGTAGAAATATGACACTGAGGACCGCGGAGCGTTCCTAATCGGTTCCTTTTCTAAAAGATAATCATATAGAAATCAAGTAGTAAACTATATTTACCCTGAGTTTAGTTTAAATAAATTCAGTGAAATAATTTGCCTTAAAAGGTCCAATTAAATTCTGATTTAATTGGACCTTTTTTATTATATAGTTATAACTATCGGAGGATGCTAACCACATAGGACAAAGCAGGATATGTGTATAGATAAATCCAGATTAAATCCAGTACAAATCCTATTTATTACCAGATTAATAACTAAATAAATAAGCTTTAATCCAGTTTTTATTTGGATTTTAATCATTTTTTAGTTAATTTCATGGAAGCTGATACTCAAAGGGATCTCCGGGGAATCGCTGTTATCGGGAAATTGATTCATTTTCAAACTAAAAAAACAGGCTATGGGTACTGCAAGATCTAACTTATTAAATCAGCTGAAAGGAAGTTTCGGAAATGTTATCCTTTATGAAGTAAACGGACAGCTGAGAATAAGGAGCAAAACGGGACGGTATAGAAAATCGAAAAGTAGTAAGCAAAAAGCACAGAAAAACAGGTTTAAAGGGGCGGCTTCATTTTATCATAAACTGGAAATGCCGATGTATATGACCTGGAGCGATGCTACGCATGGACAAAACATAAGCGGATATAACCTTTTTATAAAAGAGAATATCCATAGCTTTACGGAGACAGGAGAAATTACCGAATTTTCAGGCCTGAAGATATGTTACGGGCCGCTTTATATCCCGGATTATTTCGGAATGCAATATACCACTCCGGATCTTATTCGCCTGGAATGGAATCCCGGGTATAAAAATCAGGGTTTCGACGACGACTTATTACAAATAGCCATTTACGATAAAACCAGGGTAGACGACGGTGAGATATATTGGCTGGAAGGTTTTGAAACCATACGGGCTACAGGAGCATATACCTTTACTCTCCCGGCCGAAAGAGGTAAAGAGATCCATTTATTTGCTTTTTTCAAAAATAAATACCGGAACATTTTTTCGGAAAGTCGTTTTCTGGGAACAGTGGCAAAAGAAACATAAGTCTCCCCTGACGGAAGAAATGAACGAATTCGTTTCGTTCTGCACCCGGTTTGCATTATCATTCGATAAAATAAGCTACATCTCAGCAAAGTTCAAGTAAACTTGGCTTTGCTTTCGGTTTACATTATCTTTGTAGCAGAATCAAGTCGTGCGGAATTATGAAAATGTGTATTGCAGAGAAACCAAGTGTTGCCAAAGAAATCGCGAATATTCTGGGAGCTACGACCCGGCGGAACGGATATCTGGAAGGGAATGGATATTGTGTTACCTGGACATTCGGACACTTATGTACCCTGCAAGAACCGGGAGAATATACGGAGAAATGGCAAAAATGGAATTTAGGGGTATTGCCGATGATCCCCTCGAAATTCAGGATCCGTCTGATCGAAGATGAGGGAATAAAAAAACAATTTGCCGTTATCGAGGAGCTGGTCTCGAAAGCTGAAATGGTGATCAATTGCGGGGATGCCGGCCAGGAAGGAGAACTGATTCAACGCTGGGTATTGACCAAAGCCAAATGCGGGGTACCTATCAAACGCCTTTGGATTTCTTCGCTGACAGAAGAAGCCATCCGGGAAGGATTCGAAAAACTCATGGAATCGCAAGATTTCGATACTCTCTATGCGGCCGGTTCTGCACGGGCTATCGGCGACTGGCTGTTAGGGATGAATGCCACGCGGGCTTATACGTTGAAATACGGGACAGGAAAAAACGTACTCTCGATCGGACGAGTGCAGACCCCTACCCTGGCCCTGGTCGTCGAACGACAAAAAGCGATCGAGAACTTTAAACCGGAAACTTATTGGGAAATACGGACGAATTACCGGGAAGGACTTTTCTCCTGTTTGCGCGGACGGTTCAATAAAAAAGAGGAAGCCGAAGCCCTTCTGGAAAAGATCACTCCACTCGAACTGGAAATTCTCAGTATCGAGCGGAAAAAGGCCATGGAACATCCGCCGAAACTGTTCGACCTGACTCTATTGCAGGTGGAATGTAACCGGAAATTCGCCTATACAGCCGAAAATACCTTAAAAATCATACAGTCGCTTTACGAGAAAAAGCTGACCACCTATCCCCGTGTGGATACCAACTTTTTACCGAACGACCAATATGCCAAAGTCCCCAAAATACTTCAGGGCCTGAAACCTTATGAGGCTTTAACACAGCCGATCTTATCGGGAGGAAAAATACGGAAGTCAGCCAAAGTCTTCAATGACAAAAAAATTACGGATCACCATGCCATCATTCCTACCGGTGTATTCAGTTACGATATGTCTCCCGAGGAAAAGCGGGTATATGATCTGGTAGCCCGCCGTTTCATTGCCGTCTTCTATCCGGACTGCGAAATAGCCAATACAACCGTTATGGCCAGAATTGGCGACGAAGACTTCAAAGCCACCGGAAAACAAATCATCGATCCGGCGTGGCGGGTGGTATTCGGCAATAATACAGACAAACAAAACGAAGAAAACGTACTACCGGTTTACGAAAAAGGAGAACACGGCCCGCATACCCCCGAAATCCAGGAAAAACAAACTCAGCCCCCTAAATACTATACGGAAGCCGATTTATTGAGGGCCATGGAAACTGCCGGGAAACAAGTGGAAGACGAAGAACTGCGGGATCTGATGAAAGAAAACGGAATCGGACGCCCTTCTACCCGCGCAAATATCATCGAAACGTTGTTTAAACGGCAATACATCCGCAAAGACAAAAAACGGATTTTAGCAACAACGACAGGCATAGAGCTTATCGACACCATTCAGAACGACCTTCTGAAATCCGCAGAACTGACGGGACAATGGGAAAAGAAGTTGCGTATGATCGAAGACGGTACCTATCAGGTGGCCGACTTCATGGAAGAATTGAAGGCGATGGTAAACGAAATCGTCCATTTTGTACGTTATTCTTCAGCGAAAACGATCACTGTAGAAACACCGGAGGAAAAAGACGGGGAAGACAAGAAAACTAAAAAAGAAAGGGAGAAAGGAAAAGGGAAAAAGGAGAACGGAGAAAAAATTGCAGTTGTATTGAAATGCCCCAAATGCGGACAAGGAGAAATTGTGAAGGGAAAAACCGCCTGGGGATGTACCCTATACCGGAAATCCTGTGATTTTCTGATTCCGATGGAAATACAAGGCAAGAAACTCACCCAAAAACAAGTAGATACATTAATACAAAAAGGCCAAACCGGCAAAATATCCGGTTTCAAGGATCCGAAAGGCAACCCGTTTAACGGAATGATCCGCCTGGATGAAAATAAAAACATTATAGTCGACAAGATATAATATTACAAAAAACGTATACACACTTTTTATAACAACAACTTATTATTAACTTTCCGGGGTTGGATGTATACCTTATAATATTTCAGGACTATGAAAAAAAAATGGGGAATTATAGATTATTTAGTCATCGCTACAATAATAATCATTCTATTAGCTACCTCTTGGACAGAAAAAGGAAAATGGATTCTTTCATCTGTATTGATCATTTCATTGACATCAACATTTTTGACAAATAAAACAATCAAAATAATAATCGCTATCCTCCTTTTAATAACACTTATTATTACTCTTTATTTCAATCTTATTTAAAATAGGGAAGATGGTAAATGAAACAGAATACACTGAATAAAAAACTTTGCTTCATAAATTTAAGTTTTTAGGTTAATCGATACGAATTTAAACATAATTATCAATAATAAAAATATTTATCGATATTCATTAAGAAAAAGATACAAACAAATATACAGTTTTAGATAAAGTTTATGTTATCCGAAAAGATTAAATAAATATATTCCCAAAACAGAAATCCCCTAATGGCCCGCTTTCGGATCGGTATATTGAATAAAAAACAGAGAAAACGGTCTATATCTAAAAACTACCGTATAAAAAGAAAAATAAGATACCCGCCTTTAGAACAGGAAACGGGCTATTAATGAAAGAAAGGCCCACTCTGCCGTAAACAGACCGACAACTGATCTATCAGTACATTCTTTGAACACGCTGATCAGCTTTAATAAATAGCTTAAAATCCGGAACCGAAAGTCCCGCCAATCAGCCCTATACCCATGTATATCCCTACATGGGACACTAATCCCAACAAGTCGAAAATTCGACTTGTCGGAATCCCTTTTTATTGTTGTTTCAAATACCCTTTTTCCTGTGCTTTCTGCATCAGTTCCTGCATCGTCTGCATCCCGATCTGTTGGGCGATAGGTAATATTTCGGCTGTCGCTTTGGGATTCATTTCAGACAATTTCTTTCCTACCGGAGTTTCATAAAACTTGATGATCTCTTTCAGATCATCCAGCGTAAGGTATTTTTTATACACCGGGATCACCGCCTTGATCATCTTGTCATACATCCCATTCATAGAAGCATCCAGCTCTTTCCAAAATTCATCGGGAGCCTGAGGCAACTGCTGCTTTAACATAGCTGTCATCTGAGGGAAGATTTGTTTCATGGCATCCATGGTATGAGTCATTTCCAACATCTTGGCAACTTGCTTCTCATACTCCTGATTATCCTGTGCCTGTACACCGAGTGCCACACACCACAATACGGCTAAACTTACCAGAATCTTTTTCATATTATTAAAATTAAATCTATCGGTTCCGACAGAATAAGCCCATCCGATCCGGAAAATTTATGGACTTTTCCGACCGGTCTAAGGTAAGGAAATTTTTATCGTCTGCAAACTAAAATGAAAATTGCAGCCGGGCCTGAATCAGGTCGAAATCATCACCTCCCTTGGGCGAACTATTTCCGACCATCATATGGGTATAATTGATTTTTGCTGCTACATATTTATTGATAAAATAATTCATTCCCAAAGAAATATCCGTCAGTCTCCCTCCCCGGATACCGGCATCATTCAGGTCGATCATATTATAGCGGCATAACACTTCAAGGCTTTTGGGAGCAGGATTGACGATCATACCGGTAGCAGCATTATAATTATGCTTTGCTCCCAGAATCATGTATCCGATCTGACCGTACCATCCTTTGCCATTGTAATTACCGGCCTGAAAACGATTCAGGTGTGCCAGAAAATATTGCCCCTGGAAATACCATTTATTGTAGAGTAAAATCATTTCGAGGTCGAGCTTCCATTGATTAATCACCTGATCCACTTTTGCCTCTACATACGAATTATCGTCTTTCGTCAACAAATCGGTCGGTATACCGGCATTGAAAGTGATCGTTTCCTGTCCGCTACTGAACCGGGGTGCGACAGAAAGATGGACAAGTTTCTTATCTTTCAACAGAGGCCGGCCGATCAGTTTCGCCGCCAGGGAATAGCCCTGATCCAGCGACTTGGACTTCTGTACATCTCCGTCGCTGTATATACCTCCCATAAAATTAAACCATTGGTGATTATAGCTGTAGCCTACCCCCAATTTCCGGGAATTTCCGAAAGGCTCATATTGATAACCGACCCGGACAGCCTGTTCACCGAATTTGTAAGTCAGGAAAATATCCTTCATACTGATCTTACTGTCTCCATACCCCAATTCTATTTTAGCTTCCCAGTGCTCCAGAAAACGAATCTGGGTCCCTAAACGGATATCGTTCACCTGAAAACTACTACCTAAATCGGTGGTATCGTTAAAAAAATACCCTCCGTCAAAAAATACACGGCCTATCAACCGCCATTCGAAACCATTCGCCCCCCCTTTTACAAACTCCTGAGCAGAAAGTGAAATAAAAAACGAGGAAAGAAAAATACAGGAAAAAAGCAGAAAAAACCGAAGACCTAAATGTGTGAGCAATCTTTTCATAATCGATGTTATTAAGAGTGTAAAATTATAAAATGAAATATTAACAAACAAATTCCAGATAAAAAGAGTAAATCCCTATCTTTGTCCATCATTTAATCTATCATTTCAGTTACAAGAGTTTCAGGTTGTTTTTACCCTCTTTACCGGCTTTGTAACTACAGCGGACAGCATCGATGATTCACGGATAATTATCGGTCGTATACGTTAAAACAGACAAAAAGTAAGCAAAATATGAACAAAGAAATCATCGACAAAACTATTGCAGCTTTACGCCACAACCATTTCGAAGCATTTTTTGCCCATAATACAGCCGAAGCCAGTGCGATATTTTTCCGGGATATCTTCCCGGGACTACAGGTGGAGACTGTTTCCTGGGGCGATTCCGAAACGATGAAGGCTACGGGCGTTTTGAATGAATTGCAAAAAAATCCGGAACTCTCGGTCATCGATAGTTTCGCTCCGGGTATGAGCCGGAAACAAAAGATCTATTGGAGACGCCAGGCTCTGTTAACCGACCTGTTTCTAACGGGGAGCAACGCCCTCACACAAAAAGGTCAATTGGTCAATCTGGATATGATCGGTAACCGGGTCGGCGGTATCACTTTCGGGCCTAAACATGTGGTATTGTTCATCGGTATCAATAAAATCACCGCAAACCTGGAGGAAGCCATGCACCGGGTCAGGACCATTGCAGCCCCCCGAAATGCAATACGCCATGAAGGCTTCCGTACCCCATGCCACAAGACCGGTGTATGTATGGATTGTAATAGCCCCGACCGGATTTGTAACGTCTGGACAATTACAGAAAAGAGTTATCCGGCAGGCAGAATCAAAGTCATTTTGATCGGAGAGGAACTGGGGCTTTAAACGAAACAAAATCAGGGATTAAAAGAAAAAGAAAGTGATTCGAGGATTACGGGAGATCTTACCGGATAACGGTAAGGCTTTTTCATCTATTCTGATATCGTTGAAGACGCGTAATTTCCGGTTGTATTTCACGGGGATGTGTGTGTCGCTGACCGGGACCTGGATGCAACAGATTGCGATGAGCTGGTTGGTATACCGCCTGACCGGTTCGGTATTTTTGCTGGCAACGGTAACTTTTATGGCCCAAATTCCGATTTTATTGGTCACCCCCCTCATGAGTGTTTTTGTCGATCGTTTCGACCGGCAAAAAATACTGATCCTGACCCAATCTTTATCTATGGTACAAGCCCTTTCGATGGCAGCACTGACCTTGAGCGGCGTGATCGAAGTATGGCATATCCTGATTTTAAGCCTGCTGATCGGTTGCATCAACGCCCTGGACAATCCCACCCGTCAAGCCTTCTATCCGAGTTTGGTAGCCAAAGAACATCTCAGCAATGCCATCGCGCTCAATTCGGCTGTGATCAATGGTTCCCGGCTCATCGGCCCGGCAGTCGGAGGAGTACTGATCGGAATCTTCGGTGAAGGGCTCTGCTTTCTATTGAACGGAATCAGTTACCTGGGAGTCATCATCGCCCTCTTCCTGATACGCCTGTCTCCTTTTACCGTTCAGCACCGCCGGCAGAATGTGCTCACAGATATACAAGAAGGTTTCTCCTATGTGTCCGGTAACATTCCCATACGGGCCCTGTTGTTGTTAATGAGTGCCGTTAGTTTCTTCGGCTTGCCGCTCATGACTTTTATTCCGGCTTATGTCAAGGATATTCTTCAGGGAGATAGCGAAATGCTGGGATTTTTACTATCCTGCATCGGAGTGGGCTCTTTTCTGGCCGCCCTTTACCTCGCAGCCCGCAAAAGCGTAGTCGGCCTGGGTAAGGTAGTCACGATATCGGCCTTCCTGCTGGGGATCAGCCTAATGATTCTATCGTATATCGATACTTATTGGATTGCAGCATTCATTTGCCTGCCAGCAGGATTTGCCATCATCAGTACGGTAGCCTCTATCAACACCCTGTTACAAACGTTATCCGATGAAGATAAAAGAGGACGTGTCATGGGATATCTGGCAATGACTTTCACCGGAATAGCTCCGGTGGGGAGTATGTTTCTGGGCAGTCTGGAAAAGCAAACCGATTTACCGGCTATCATCCTGATTTCAGGTGTTTCCTGTGCTCTCGGAGGAATTATTTTCGAATACTACCGCCCATTGGTACGGAAACATGCCCGGCAAGTCTATATCCGGAAAGGGATTATCCAGGAAATTGCAACGGGGATCGATGCTGCAGAAGAGCAGATTTAAACAAGTCCCCTTTCCTTCATTTCCAGATAGCCATCGATCACCGTAGCGGTCAGTTTTTCGGGTTCGGTCAGAATGGTATAAATACCGGCATTTCTCAGCTCGTGGGCGATACGCCTTTTCTCTGTAATAAAACTTCCGGCTAAAGCTTTGAAATAGATATCCCGGATGCTCAAGGCCGGTTCGGTCACCACCCGGTTGATCTCTGTGTTTTCAAATAAAACGATCAGCAGCAAATGGTTATCCGTCAACCTTTTCAAGGCCGGCAAACGGCGCTTCATCCCGTCGACGGTATCGAAATTTGTAAAAAGGATCAGCAGACTCCGGTTATGGATCTGCCGGGAAGCCGTGACGCACAATTGCTCGAAATCCGACTCCAGATAATAAGTCTGCTGACTATAAAGCGCCTCGCTGATGCTATTCAGCTGCAACCGGCGGTTATCTGCTTTTATCAACGCTCCGGCTTTATCAGAGAAAGTCAGTAATCCGGCTTTATCTCCTTTTTTCAGAATGATATTCGCCAAGGCCAGAGTGGCATTGATCGCATAATCCAAAGTCGTCATTCCCCGAAAAGGAGCTTGCATGGTCCGTCCTTTATCGATCACGCAATACACGGATTGTGAACGTTCTTCGGTATAGGAGTTGACCATAAGCCGGTTGCATTTGGCGGTCGCTTTCCAATTTACGGTACGGGGATCATCACCCTGGATATAAGGCTTTATCTGGTCGAAAGCAGTGGAAATACCGGCCACCCGTATCCGTTTTATCCCGTTACCGGACTGCCGGCCTGTAAATGCCAGTAATTCGTATTTCCGCATAGAGACAAAGGAAGGATAAACCGCCACTTCCTTTTCTTTTCCGAAGGAATAGCGGCGTTCGACCAGCGACAAACGGGAGGTCACGAATACCCTGATCTGCCCGAACCGGTAAGCCCCCCGTTTTACAGGGCGGAGGAAGTAAGTACCTTCTTTGTGTTCGTGGGAGGACAGACAAAAATTCAAACTGTTGTTTCTTTCCTGAAATTCGACCGGCGCTTCATCTACGACACGCACCCGGACCGCAAAAGGATACTTGTTTTCCACCCGGATCCGTACCGGATTTTCTTCCCCGTTGGAAAATTTATCCCCTACGATACGTTGTGCACCGCATGCCTTTCCGAATCCATACAACAAGGTGATATCCACAACGACGAGTCCCCCTCCGCATCCCAAAGCCCAAATTACCCAGGGATATACCCGAGGAAATACGAAGGTCAGCAGTAAAGCGAATACCCCACCCCACAGGAACATAAAAAAACGCCGGTTCAAAAAGAGTTCCTTCATTATCTGGGAATTTCGACTTTAGCGATCAATTGTTGAATGACCTGATCCACCACAACCCCTTCCAACTCTTTCTCGGCCGAAAGCTGCACGCGATGCCGCAATACCGGAGCAGCCAGATACAATACATCCTCAGGAACGACAAAATCACGTCCGCTGATGGCAGCAAATGCTTTTGCACTATTCATCAAAGCGATCGATGCCCGGGGAGAGGCACCCAGGTACAACCAGGCATTGTCGCGGGTTGTACCGACGATATCTACGATAAAAGCTTTTATTTTTCCGTCGACATGCACATCATGTACTTTCTCCCGTAAATAGCTCAATTCCCCGACCGATACTACCGGTGTTTGTTCTTTCCAACTTTCGGACGATCTTTTATCGTGCAATTCCAATACTTCAATCTCTTCTTCTTTCCTGGGATAATCCACTAAAATTTTAAACATAAACCGGTCGAGTTGGGCTTCCGGCAGGCGATAAGTGCCTTCGTGTTCTACCGGATTCTGCGTTGCGACGACCATAAATGGAAACTCCATAGCATATTCTACACCATCATTGGTAATCTGTCTTTCTTCCATAACTTCAAAAAGGGCAGCCTGCGTCTTTGCCGGCGAGCGGTTGATCTCATCCACCAATAAAATATTGGTAAATACAGGCCCCTGCCGGAACTCGAATTTTCCTGTAGAAGGTAAAAATACCGAAGTCCCGAGGACATCACTCGGCATCAGGTCGGGGGTAAACTGAATACGGCAGAAACCGGCTTCGATCAAATGAGACAACACCTTAGCCATCAATGTTTTAGCCACTCCGGGTACTCCTTCGATCAAAACATGGCCGTCGGCCAGCAAGGCCGTCAGTAACAAATCGACCACTTGCCGCTGCCCGATAATCACCCGGGCCATTTGTTCTCTTAACAAACCAATTTTCTCATTCAACGCTGAAAAATCTATTCTCGTTTCAAAACCAGTATCCATATTTTATTGATTTAATTTCCTGTTAAAAAGTTCTGTTCCCTGTACCAAATTACGCAATTCGGTTTCATTCACCTGCCGGCTGGTCCTGATTTTCGTAATCAGCTGCACCAGTCTGCGGGTATCTTCCTCCTCTACCCCGGAGCGTGCGGATAACCCAAGGATAAAGGGTTCGTCCAGCCGGTCGGTAGCCAGTTGATATCTGGTCCTGACCTCTCCCAGAAAATAGTCGGTCAGTTTTAAAGCAATCGCCGAATGTTCTTTCTGTTTATAATAAAGTGAACTCACGGTAGCTATAAATTCGAGCATTTTATTTTCCGGAGGGTGGATTACCGGAATCGGACGTTGTTCTCTCCGTGCGCGGAACAGCACATAACACAAAGCTCCTGCCAGCAACAGATAAAGCGCCCATTTTAAGGCAGGGTATTGCAAAATCACCCGCAAAGGTGTTTGTGCTTCCTGCCTTCCCAACGTGTGGTAGGCGTCCCAAATCACTGTTCGACCTTTATCCGGTAACCACGACAACGCCTTGTAATAATAATCGCCACAGACACTATCCAAAACCCAGCGATTGGTGAAAGCCCAGGGATTCAAATTCAGGAATACCTGTCCCCGCCCATAGGGTAGGCGGATAAAATCGGTGGAATCGTTATCGATCCTGATCCCCAAACGTTCGCCTTTAAAATCAGCCGGCAAGACAAAATAGCTACCGTGCCGGATTTTATAAAACGGATATACGTGCCCGGGAGCAAAAAGCAATTTACTGCCGCTGGGGTTCAAATTCTGTTCCAGCTTCAGGGATAAAGCATTCAACAGCGTGTCGGCAATCCACCCGGCGGCAACGAACATATCATTTCCTTTCTCTACCCACTGCATCAAATGTTTCAATTCAAGGGCATCGATCCGATAGTCCGAACCGACAAAAATGTATGTCCCGGCAGATGTATCCCGCCCACTTCCGAACTCTTCGGCTATCGACAAGCGCGAAGTCCTGATCTTTGAATCCGGGAATAATTCAGGCAAGCTCCGGTATGTAATGTAAGTACCGTAAGGGATCTTATCCTTCGGCGAATACGTTTCGGACCAATCTACCGGCCGGGGACGATTTGCCTCATACCAGGTGTAGATCAGTGATAAGATCAACAATAATGCAATACCGACAAAATTTCTAATCTTCATTTTTTCAGTTTATCCCGGAATTCGTCGAACACCGGTTCAAGTTGCCCATACAGAGAAGCACTCACCTCAAAATCACCGTAACACACGCAATCGAAAATATAAGCGAGCTTTTCAAAATCATCCCTTAAGGCTTTATCTTTCAATTCATAGTAATAGGATCTATTCGTTTTATGGGCATCCCAGCGGATCATTCCTTTTTCATCCATCAAATGCAGCAGGCCTCCATAGCGAATGCGTATAGCCAATTTGAAATCATTTTCCGCCACGGCTTGTTCCAGCATTTGCCGGTAAGAAAGTTCGTTCCAGGCTTCACCTATCCAGGGGTCCATCGTTTTCTGAAAGTCCGGTTCCGATTTTGCAGTCAGCCAAAACTTACTGCGTACGAGTTTATAAATGCCAAAAACGACGATCAGCCCTGCCAGCACTTTCAGCAACAAGTCCAGCCATACGATATCTTTATGCGTGTAACTACCGAAGATATGCTGCATGAGCCACCACCTCAATCTCTGCCACCAATCACCGGTTTCGGCAACCGGTTTCACCGAATAATCGAATGCCGGATCGTCACGGTACTGTTGTAAAAAGTTTTCTCCGGGAGTACGTTCCCGATAAGCGATCCGACCAGAAACCGATACCGACTCCGCCGAAACCGAAGCAGCATACCCCTCTCCCCGTCCCACAAGCAGAACGACGACAAAAACAATATATTCAATGCATTTCTTCACGCTCCGGCATTTGTTTATCCCTATTCCCGATCTGTCCGATCTTACTCAACAGACCGGTATGTTCTTTCTGTTCCAGATAAGTGAAGAACCGGACTGCAATACCCACCACGGAGATCAGTTGCAACAGGCTTTGTCCCAGGTTTGCGAACAAAAGACTAAAAGTCGTTTCGTAAATTCCAGGAAGCTGCTGGGTAAAAGTAGTCTTAAAAGTCAATACCAGGTAGGGAATGGAAAAAATATAAGAAAGCCCGCCGACAATCAACTGTAAAACGATCACATACCCGAAGAAATTCCACCACTTTCCCTTCAACAACTCTCTCGAACCGCTCATTCCCGCCGAAATCGACCGGTTTTCCAGTATCATATAATAGAATACGAAACCAAAAACGACTCCCAGATAAACCCCGGGAGCAATAAAGAGTATCGTACCGAAAACAACCATCAGCAAATAGATAACCGCCCACAACAGGGATTTACCCAGATTACGCCACATCACTTGCCAAACCTCTCCCGGAGTGATTCTTGCCTCGTCGGCCGCAGCAACTTTATCCTGATAAACACGAATATAAGCGATACCGATCAGCGCCATCCAGAAATAGATCACCATCGTCGAAAGATTGGTCAACAGGCTATTGGTCAGCATATCGAGCGGCGATCCGGCGTATTGATCAGGCTGTACGATCGCAATCAAGCTCTCACGAGCCGAATAGCTCATAAAAAACAATCCGATAAAAATAACAGGCAGGGCAATCACCGCAAAAGACCTCAGCAAAGGCTTAAATTCCTGTTTAATAAAATTAAAAGTCAGGGTAATCGAATCACTGAACCCACGTACCTGATTAAAATTAATCTTTTCCATTCACATGTATATTTAAAATATCAATCAATCTATTTCTCCTTCGTTCAACTTCTGTCTGCGCCCGATGATCACAGGATAAACGATAAAATAACCGATCACGCCGACAGCCGAAATCCCGATACAGAGTGCACCGACGACAGGCATAGCATCTGCATAACGGGTAATATAACTCTCGATCACGCCGGCCAGAATAAAAAAGGGAACTAATCCCGCTACGATCTTCACCCCACGAACAGCTCCCCGCCTGAAAGAAAACAAACGGGGATAAGTCCCGGGAAACAAAAAGCTATTCCCCATAATCAGACCGGCAGCTCCGGCAATAATAACCGAAGTAATCTCGAAAGTACCGTGTGCCCATACCGACATGACGGAGTGGGCCAATAAACCGTATTTATAGAAAAAATATTCGAAAGCACCGATCATCATCCCGTTCGAGAAAAGGATCCACAAAGTTCCGGCCGAAAAAAATAACCCGAAAGCAAAAGCGATAAAAGACACCCGGATATTGTTCGTCGTAATCCGCAAAAACATCTCCCATTCGTCTCCCTGGTTATAAACGCCCATCGGTTTACCGGAAGTGATATTATCGATGGTCATATTCACATAAGTATCTCCCAAAATCAAGCGGATGAACGACTCATCGTGAGCAGCTGAAAATACCCCGACAAAAGCCGACAACACGAAAAAGAAAAAGGCAAAAAGTAAGGTTTTGTATTCGCTGGCCAACAGTAAAGGCAATTCTTGTTTCCAAAAATACCATATCGGTTTATTTTTCCGCACAGGCCGCGAGTTGATATCGGTTTGATAACCGGCAATCAGCTGGTTCAGGTAGCGTTCCACCTCGCTTCCCGGATAAAAAGTACGGGCATAAGCCAGATCATCGGACAATTCGATAAAATTAGCAGCCAAATGCTCCGCATCCGGTTGCTGTCCGTTTTCCATATTTTTCCATTTATCTTTATTGCGTGAAATAAACCGGGCTTCTTTCATACTCTCAGTTAAACAGCATAAAAGTATATTTTTTTCAGAAAAAAACATATGTTTGCAAGATAAAATAGAATATAAATTCAACTTATATGGATATATCTATACGTACTGCCCAGCACGTCAATATTGCATACCAGCCGGCAGGATTGGTGAACCGGATAGGGGCAACCCTCATCGACCTGGCTTTCTTAGGCGGAATATACATACTCTGTTTCACCCTGGCTTCCCTCAGTAGTATTTTCAGGAACACCACGACAGCCATTATCTTATTGGTCATTTTAATGTGTTACCATTTTGTTTGTGAATACTTTTTTCATGGCAGGAGTCTGGGTAAACTAACTTTACATTTAAGGGTCGTACGGCTCGACGGCCGAAAGCTCTCTTTCTGGAATTGTCTGTTGCGCTGGATATTGCGTCTGGTAGACATCAGTGCCAGTATGGGTATTCTTGCTATGCTGAGCATTATCATCAGTTCGAAAATGCAGCGTCTCGGGGATTTGGCAGCAGGTACCACGGTCATTCATGAAAAAAAGGACACCGATCTGAGACGGCTCAGTTTTTTCGAAACACCGGAATCTTACCAGCCGACTTTTCCCCAAATCGCTATGCTTTCGGATAAAGACATGGCCATTGTCCGGGAAGTGTTCCGGGAATTCGAAAAAAACAAAGAGTATAAACTCCTGGAGCCTTTATCGGCTAAGATCAAGGAATTGACCGGAATAGAAACTCATATGAATAATTTACAATTCATCCAAACTATATTGACGGACTATATTCATTTGACGAAATAAATTTGGTAGTTATATACATATTTACACTTATAAACGTAGGTTTATTTCGTCGTTACTAATTCGTCTCCGGTGATCGGGATTGGAGACCCGGTCGCTTCTGTCGGTCGTCTGGCTTTTTCTATCACTGACCGGCGGAACTCCTCGCAGGCTCGTCAGACACCACCGGCCGGGCGTTCAGAAAAAGTAAGACGACACTCGCCAGAGCTCCAATGGTCTCCAATCCCGATCACCTTCGCCTAACGTTATCACTGAATTGTAGACCGGTCTTGATTTGATAAAAGATGATCAGGCTTCCTATTGTTGTAAATTTCCGCTTGTATTTTCTTTACCGGTTAGCTCTGCCGTGAGATGGAGGGTTTTATGCCGGAAGACCATTGGAGCGGGGACGAGGATCCGGTTAGGTTTTCCGAACGCCCGACCGGTGGTGTCTGACGAGCTTGCGAGGAGTTCCGCCGGTCAGTGAAGGAAAGCCTTACCGGACCGTTCCAGGCGAACCGGTCCGACGGTATAAAAACCGGAATCGGAATAGAAAGAAAAAATAAACCTACATTTAGGATAAACATGTATATAAATACCATAAATTTTATGAATTATTAAGTTTTGATCAGATACCGATATCAAATTCAAAAAAAATTCCAATCAGACGTAACCGATTCCCAAAATATGTATATTTGCATAATCTAATCAAGATTTAGGTGTGCATCATTACTTTTATAACTAAAAACTAAAAATTATGATTGGTTCTATTATTTATCTTGCGATTGTCGTGATCGTCATCGCAGGCATGTGGAAAACATTTGAAAAGGCCGGGCAGCCGGGTTGGGGATGTATCATTCCGATTTACAACATCTATCTGATGACTAAGATAGCAGCCAAACCGGCCTGGTGGGTGATCATGTTTTTCATTCCGTTGGTAAATATTGTATTCGCTATCATGCTTTACAATGAAATAGCCAAAAAATTCGGTCAGGGAATCGGCTTTACCATCGGTCTGATTCTTTTACCTTTCGTTTTCTTCCCGATTTTAGGTTTCGGTGATTACACTTATCAAAATGAAGTAGCCGCTCAATAATCTTTCGGAGCCATAATAAAAAAGGCTGGCAGAAAAGTAAAATTTTGGGAATGACCCCTAAAAGTTGGATACAAAACTTTTAGGGGTCATTTCAAAACTCTTCCTTAGTTAAATTACATCTATTTCACTTTTCAAAATAGCCAGTATTATTTCACACAATCCAACGCAAACGAACGACATTCCCCCGGATGCATTGAAAAATAGTTTTCTCCAAACAGCTCAGAATGAAATCCATAAGCGATTCACTTGGCATTTTGATCCCTTTTTTCTATATTTGCAACCTCAAAATAAAATTATAATCAAAAAAATACAGAATCAATGGCAACAACAGCAGATTTCCGTAACGGACTATGTATTGTATTCAAAGACGATTTATATACAATCGTACAGTTTCAGCATGTAAAACCCGGTAAAGGTCCGGCATTCGTGAGAACCAAGCTGAGAAACGTAAAAACCGGCCGTATACTTGAAAACACATTCACCTCTGGAGTTAAAATCGACACGGCCCGTATCGAAAGACGTCCGTATCAATTCCTGTATAAAGAAGGCGAAGACTATGTGATGATGCATACCGAGACTTTCGAACAGGTAAACATCCCGGAAGAACTGATCAATGCCCCTCAATTTCTGAAAGAAGGAGATGCAGTAGAAATGGTTGTACATGCCGATACCGAAACTCCGTTGTATGTCGAGTTGATGCCGAGTGTCGTGTTGGAAGTGACCTATACCGAACCGGGCCTGAAAGGCGATACCGCTTCATCTACCGCACTGAAACCGGCAGAAGTGGAAACCGGCGCCAAAGTAATGGTTCCCCTGTTCATTGAAATGGGAGAAAAAATCCGGATTTCGACAGCCGATGGCTCTTATGTTGAAAGAGTAAGATAATTCATAATTACGATTTACGATTTACGTTCAGAATCGATTGTAAATCGTAAATCTTAAATTTCTATATTTCCGTCAGCTTCTTTCGATAAGATATCGATAACAATTTTAGCCGCATTTTGTTCGGCTTCTTTTTTGGAAGTACCTTCCCCTTTTCCTTTTTCTTCCTCGCTAAGCATCACGGTGCAACAGAATTTACGACGTCCGCGAGCCACTTCGTCTGTCTGGAAATGGATATCGACTTTATTTTTTTGTCCCCATTCGATCAGGCGGCTTTTGTAGTTGGTGTCGATCGTCACCAGATCTTTGATATCGAAGAAATTGGGAAAGATAAACTTCTCGATAAACCGTTTGGTATTAACGAATCCCTGATCCAGAAACATCGCCCCGATAAAAGCTTCGAATACATCTCCGTAAATATGCTTATTCCGGGAGATATCCGATTTTGCGACGACAGCTTTATCCAGACCGATATTAATGGCCAATTCATTCAAAGATTCGCGGCTGACTACTTTAGAACGGACACGGGTAAGAAAACCTTCGTCCTTTTTAGGAAAGAATTTATACAATAATTCAGCGACAATAGCTCCCAGAACGGCATCTCCTAAAAACTCCAGACGTTCGTAATTGAGCACAACCCCTTTGGAAGTCATCTTCGATGCCGACTTATGCAGCAGAGCTAAACGATACAGACTCTTATTGTTGGGCACAAAGCCGATCTGAGAAATAGACAATCCATAAAACTTCCCGTTACGATTCAGGTAAAGTCTTATGGATTGAATGATTTGCCTAATCACAGCCCTAAAGAATTTAGTATGTGATTATTTTTTGATTACGACACATGCATTGTGTCCACCGAAGCCAAAAGTATTACTTATGGCCACTTTCACTTCCCTCTTTTGCGGCTCGTTGAACGTAAAATTCAATTTCGGATCGAGCTCCGGAGCCAAAGTATGGAAATTAATCGTCGGAGGAACAATATCATTCTTTACAGCCAACGTACAAGCGATCGCTTCTACAGCACCCGCAGCCCCCAAAAGGTGACCTGTCATAGATTTCGTAGAACTGATATTCAACTTGTAAGCATGCTCGCCAAACGCTTTCAGGATAGCTGTCGGTTCGGAGATATCTCCCAACCCGGTCGAAGTACCGTGTACATTGATATAATCGATATCTTCGGGTTTCATACCTGCATCTTCAAGAGCCAGCAACATCACTTCATAGGCCCCGTCCGGATCCGGAGCGGTCATATGATAAGCGTCGCAGTTTCCGGCACCCCCTGCAATCTCTGCATAGATATGTGCACCTCTGGCCACAGCATGTTCATACTCTTCAAGAATCAGGGCAGCTCCACCTTCACCGATCACAAAACCATCCCGGTCTGCATCGAAAGGACGGGAAGCTGTCTTCGGGTCATCGTTGCGGGTTGAAAGGGCTTTCATCGAATTGAAACCACCTACACCAGGAACGGTGACAGCAGCTTCAGAACCACCGGCAACAATGGCATCAGCTTTTCCTAAGCGAATTAAGTTCAATGCATCAACAATAGCGTGAGCCGACGATGCACATGCAGAGACCGTCGTATAGTTCGGACCTTTCAATCCGTTTTCTATAGCGATCATAGCTCCTCCCATGTTAGCGATCATCTTAGGTATAAAAAAAGGATTGAATCGAGGCGTACCATCTCCTTTCGAGAAAGTATCACACTCTTCGAAAAAAGTCTGCAAGCCACCGATTCCTGCTCCCCATATTACACCTATCCGCTTTTTGTTCGCTGTTTCCAGGTCCAAACCCGAATCTTTAAGCGCCTCTCTTGCAGCGATGATACCGAATTGAGTATAAAGATCCATCTTCCGAACTTCTTTCTTATCGAAATATTCGGTCGGTTCGTAATTTTTCACCTCACAAGCAAACTGTGTGCGGAATTTTGATGCATCGAAACGAGTAATAGGACCGGCGCCACTGACGCCTTTCAATAAATTGTCCCAAAACTCAGGCACATTATGACCTAAAGGGTTGATTGTTCCAAGACCTGTAATTACTACTCGTTTCAAATCCATAAAAACAATATTAAATTACTTTGCGTTAGCTTCCACGTAAGAGATAGCATCACCTACAGTAACAATTTTTTCTGCTTGATCATCCGGAATAGTAATATTGAATTCTTTTTCCAGTTCCATAATCAGCTCAACAGTATCCAAAGAGTCGGCACCCAGATCATTTGTGAAGGTAGCTTCGGGTTTAACTTCTGATGCATCTACACCTAATTTCTCTTCAATAATCCGTTGTACTCTTTCAGTAATGTCAGACATAGCTTAAAATTTTAATTAGACATTCTTTTTACTTTAACACTCTATGCAACAAGATTTGCATAATTATCTAAATTCAGATGGCAAATTTAGACTTTATTTTTTTCACTAAAAAATTTTTTGCCAAGAATAAACTTTTATTACCTTTATCGTCTTGATTTTTAAATGCTTACACCATGAAAAAAATAGCAATATTTGCCTCAGGATCAGGTTCTAACGCTGAAAATATCATTCAATATTTTGCTCAAAAACCGCAATTCTGCGTAAAATCTGTCTTTTGTAATGTCCCGGATGCTTATGTTCTGGAACGGGCTAAAAAATACCGTATTCCAACTTTTGTTTTCAACCGGGAAGAGTTCCGGAATCCGGACAAAGTATTCCGCCAGCTCCAGGAACAGGAGATCGATTTTATCGTATTAGCCGGCTTTTTATGGCTAATGCCCTCTTTTATCACCGCAGCCTGGCCGAACAAAATCGTCAACATCCATCCGGCCCTTCTTCCGGCCTATGGCGGTAAAGGCATGTACGGACACCATGTGCACGAGGCCGTTATTGCAGCCGGCGAAAAGGAAAGCGGCATCACCATTCATTATGTCAATGATCACTACGACCAGGGCGCTATCATCTTTCAGGCCAAATGCCCGGTGCTCCCGACAGACACCCCCGACGACCTTGCCGCCCGGGTACATGAATTGGAATACCGTCACTTTCCCCGGGTGATCGAAGACACCCTGAAAAAATTATAATTTTTAATCTCAGCTTGTAAATCACAGTCCATGCAGTTTACCCACTTTCACGTCCACTCGCAATATTCTATTCTCGACGGAGCAGCCAGTATTCCAGGCCTGATCGAAAAAGCCAAAGCCGACGGTCAGACCGCACTAGCACTGACCGACCACGGCAATATGTTCGGGATAAAGTTGTTTTACGACACCTGCCGGCAAAAAGGGATCAAACCCATTTTAGGGTGTGAAGCCTATGTCGCACGGGTATCCTTATATAATAAAGAAAAACCGATCGACCGGTCGGGGGAACACCTGATTATTCTGGCCAAAAACCTCACCGGTTACCTCAATCTCGTCAAGCTCTGTTCGACGGCTTTTTGCGACGGTTTCTACTACCGTCCCCGTATCGATAAAACCCAGCTCGAAAAACATCATGAGGGATTGATCATTTCCTCGGCTTGCCTGGGAGGAGAAATCGATCAGAAAATCATGGCCGGTGATCTGGAAGGAGCTGAAAAAGCAGCTCTATGGTACAAAAATCTGTTCGGCGAAGATTATTACCTGGAAGTGATGCGCCATCCGGCAGCGGATCCCAAACAAAGAGCCGAGATTTACGACAATCAGCAACGCTGTATTCAGGAGAAAATCAAAATAGCCAGGAAACTGAATATCAAACTTATCGCCACCAACGACGTACATTTTCTCAATGAAGAAGATGCCGAAGCCCATGATCTGCTGATTTGCCTGAACACCCGGAAAGACATCGACGATCCGACCCGGATGCGGTATACCCGTCAGGAATGGTTTAAAACCACCCAGGAAATGATCGACCTTTTCCCTGATCTGCCCGAAGCCATCGAAAACACTCAGGAGATCACCGATAAAGTCGAGGAATACGAACTGGACTCCGATCCTTTGATGCCCGTTTTTCCTATTCCCCCCGAACTCGGTACGGAAGAAGAATACCGGCAAAAATTTTCCCAGGAAGACCTCTTCAACGAATTCACCCGCGACGAGAAAGGAAATGTCGTACTCACCGAAGAAGAAGCCAACAAAAAAATCAAAAAACTGGGCGGATACGACCGTTTATATCGTATCAAACTGGAAGCCGACTATCTGAAAGAGCTGACCATGAAAGGGGTTGTGAAACGCTATGGTGAAAATCCGTCTCCCGAGATCATGGAACGCATTATCTTCGAGCTGCATATCATGAAGACCATGGGTTTCCCGGGTTACTTCCTGATCGTGCAGGACTTTATCCGGGCTGCCCGGGATATGGGCGTAATTGTAGGACCGGGACGTGGATCGGCTGCCGGTAGTGCCGTCGCCTATTGCCTGGGTATCACGAATATCGACCCTATAAAATATGATCTGCTGTTCGAGCGTTTTCTGAATCCCGACCGTATTTCCCTGCCCGATATCGATGTGGATTTCGATGATGCGGGACGGCAACAGGTACTGGAGTGGGTAACGGAGAAATACGGAGCCGACAAAGTGTCGCACATCGTAACCTTCGGCAGTATGGCCGCCAAAATGGCCATTAAAGACGTAGCCCGGGTATTGAAACTGGAATTATCGGAAGCCAACCGGCTGGCTAAAATGGTTCCGGAAGCTCCGAAAATGACTCTGAAAAAAGCTTATAAGGAAAACCCGGATCTCGAGAAAGAGAAGCAATCTCTTAATCCACTGATTTCCAAAACAATACAATTTGCCGAGACCCTCGAAGGTTCTATCCGTCAAACCGGAGTACATGCCTGTGGTATCCTCATCAGCCGGGATCCGCTCACCGATCATATCCCGATCATGCCTACCGAAGGAGAAAGTCTGATGACTACCCAATACGACGGGCATTTCGTGGAACCGATCGGGCTGATCAAAATGGACTTTCTGGGTTTACGTACCCTCTCGATCATCAAGACTTGTCTCGACAATATCAAAAAATCGAAACATATCGTCCTGAATGAAAACGAAATTCCCCTGGACGACGAAGAAACCTTCAAGCTTTTCACCCGCGGAGATACCACCGGGCTGTTCCAGTTCGAGTCGCCCGGAATGAAAAAACACCTCCGCGCCCTCCAGCCCAACCGTTTCGAGGACCTGGTAGCCATGAACGCCCTGTATCGTCCGGGGCCTATGGAGTATATCCCTTCCTTCATCCGGCGCAAACACGGCGAAGAACCCATTGAATACGACCATCCGATGATGGAGCCCTACCTGAAAGACACTTACGGCATTACCGTCTACCAGGAACAGGTGATGCTCCAATCCCGGGCCCTGGGACTGTTCACCCGGGGACAATCGGATACCCTCCGTAAAGCTATGGGTAAAAAGAAGTTCGAATTGCTGGCGGAATTGAAAGGCAAATTCGTCGAAGGTTGTAAAAACAATCCCGATTTTGTCCAGGGAGCCAAAGAAAAAGGAAAAGATGTCGAAGAACTGGTCAACAAAATCTGGGGAGACTGGGAGGCTTTCGCTTCTTATGCCTTCAACAAATCGCATTCCGTTTGTTACGCCTACATCGCTTATCAAACCGGTTTCCTGAAAGCCCATTATCCGGCAGAATTCATGGCAGCCAACTTAAGCAACAACCTCTCGGACATCACCAAAGTAACGGTTTTCATGGACGAATGTAAGCGAATGGGGTTGAGTGTACTGGCGCCGGATGTCAACGAATCTTACAATGACTTTACCGTAAACTCACATGGCCAGATCCGTTTCGGAATGGCCGCCATCAAGGGAGTGGGTGAAGCTGCCGTAGAAAAAATCATCGAAGAACGGGAGAAAAACGGACCTTATAAAGATGTATACGATTTCTTCGAACGAATCGACTATAAATCGGTCAATAAGAAAACAATCGAAAACCTGGTTACTGCCGGCGGACTGGACAGTTTCGGATACCACCGGGCCCAATACCTGCACCTGGTAGACGCAACGACCACAGTACTGGATAACCTGGTGAACTACGGCCAGAAAAACCAGCAGGATTCCATGAACCTGCAAGCCACCCTATTCGGCGAACTGGACGGCTTCGAAGTCACCAAACCGAATATCCCCGACTGCGAACCCTGGCACGACTATGAGAAATCGAAAAAAGAAAAAGAGCTGATCGGTATTTACCTGACCTCCCATCCCCTCGATCCTTATAAACTGGAAATGCAGTTGCTTTGCACGCCGGTAGAAGAACTCAACAGCGGCCTTGAAACTTTTAAAGGCAAAGAAATCAATATCGCCGGTATCATTACCGCCAAACGGGAAGGTAAAACCAAAACCGGGAAAGACTTCGGTATCCTGACCCTGGAGGATTTCAGCGGCACTTACGAACTGGCTTTCTTCGGAAAAGATTATACCGATTTCCGGCAATACTTTATCGACGAGACGGCGATTTATGTGAAAGGGAAAGTAGGGCCCAAATGGGGTAAAGAAGGAAACGAGCTTACTTTCACCATTCAAAAAGTGGGCTTATTGGAAGCACTGACCGAAAATGCAATCCGTTCGATCACTTTACAGGTCGATATTGAAAAACTGACCCTGGAAACGGTCACTGAAATACACGAGCTCTTTACAACCGATGTGAACAGCGAGAGTTATAAAGAAGCCCAGCAGAAAGCGGCCGAACAAAGGACACAGAAGAACAGCGATCCGGAGAATTTTGAAGAACCGGTAACGGCACAAAACGATATTCCTCTGAATTTCATGCTGTTCGACCGTCAGGGAAACAGTGTCAAAATGTTCTCCCGCACTTGTAAGATCAGGCGTTCCCGGGAATTGTACGAATATTTCGAAAACAACGATTCGATCAAAATGAAGATCAACTAGGATAAATTTTAACGTTCTATTATAAGATGAATACTTCGTATACAATAAAATTGTTGTAACTTAGCGGAGCAAAATGGAAATACCAACTTTTAAAAGATAAATACTATGGCAATAGCAGTTAATGATTCTAATTTTGAAGAGGTTGTACTGAAATCAGCACAACCTGTCCTGGTCGATTTCTGGGCAGAATGGTGTGGACCATGTAAAATGATGCTTCCCATTGTTGAAGAAATCTCTGAAGAATTTGCAGGAAAAATTACCGTTGCTAAGGTTGACGTCGACGGCAGCCCAAGCACAGCAGCTAAATTCGGTATCCGTAACATCCCGACTATCCTGTTCTTTAAAGACGGTAAAGTTGCTGATAAACAAGTAGGTGCAGTACCTAAGAATTCACTGGTCGAGAAAATCAACAAACTTCTTTAAATAATTGAAAATTGAGAATCGAAAAATCCGATTCTCAATTTTTTTAATCGTTGCTCTAAAGCCTTTTCTTTATCTTTTCAGGTTTATAGCCATGAACAAGCTCGAAGATATTATCCGCTATGAACAATTCGATAATCTCGAATTCATTGCTTCTCAGATTGTTGCTGGTTTTATCACCGGTTTGCACCGGAGTCCTTATCATGGTTTTTCTGTAGAATTTGCCGAACACCGGGTATACAATACCGGAGAATCGACCAAACACGTCGACTGGAAGCTTTATGCCCGGACAGAGAAGTTATTCGTCAAACAATTCGAAGAAGAGACGAATTTACGGTCGTATCTGGTGCTGGATACTTCTTCTTCGATGTTGTTTCCTTATCCGTCGGCGAAAGTCTCTAAGCTCCGGTTTTCGGTTTATTGTGCAGCAGCCTTGATTCACCTGCTCCGGAAACAACGGGATGCTTCGGGATTATGTCTGTTCTCGGACCGGATCGAAGTGTTGACGGATGCAAAATCGAACAGCACCCACATACAGACGATGTACGCCCACCTTCAGGAGATTCTGCAAAATCATTCGGTTTCCCTGAACAAACCCACATCGACAGCCCAGGTGCTCCACCAACTGGCGGATACCATACAAAAAAGAGCGCTGGTCGTTATTTTCACCGATATGTTTTCGAACGGAGATACGGAAGAACTCTTTTCAGCTCTCCAACACCTCTGCTATAATAAACACGAGGTGATCCTCTTTCACGTCAAAGACAAACGGATGGAAGAAGCATTCGAATTTTCGAACCGCCCCCATCTCTTTATCGATCTGGAAAGCGGCCGGGAAATCAAATTTTCTCCAAATGAAATCCGGGAGACTTATAAGCAGAAAATGGCCGAATTTTACCAGGAACTAAAACTACGTTGCGGACAACTCCGGATCGACTTTGTCGAAGCCGACATCGACCGGGAATTCCACGAAGTATTATTCCCCTACCTGTTAAAACGCAGCAAATTATATTGATTCATTATCTTCAAAAACGGTTGTATCGACAGGTATTTCTGTATTTTCCTGCCGGACATCCGGAATAAGAGTCAACATGCGGATAACCGAATCCCTGACGACCTCATACCGATTCAAATCTCCGTCTTTCAATGTTTTCTGAGGTTGTGATTTGATTGTCAGCGGATTGATCGGCTTACCGTTTTCATATACCCTGAAATCCAAATGCGGGCCTGTGGCCAGACCGGTAGCCCCGACATATCCGATGACCTGCTTCTGGGCAACATCTACCCCTACTTTGATTCCCTTTTCGAATCGGGACAAATGCATATAGGTCGTCGTATAAATACTATTGTGTCTGATTTTGACGTAATTTCCACCTCCCTTGGCCTGATAACCTTTTGCAATAACCCGGCCTTTCCCGATGGCATACACCGGAGTACCCGTCGGCGCAGCATAATCTACACCGTGATGAGCCCGGTAACGCTTCAACACAGGGTGGAAACGGCTGTTCGAGAAACGGGAAGAAATCCTGAAAAAATCCAAAGGAGCTTTCAAAAAGGCCCCCTCCAAACTCTTTCCTGCTCTGTCGTAATATAATTTTTCTCCGTTCAGTTCGAACGGTATGGCATAATAAGTACTGTCACCATGCCGGAAAGCAGCCCCCAATACATTAAAATTAAGCAAACTCTTCCCATCGACATATTCCTGCTCATAAATCACGCGGAACTCATCCTGTTTTTGAAGACCGAAAAAGTCGATGGTCCACCCGAAAATATTCGATAATACGACGGCCAATTGCGGATCGGCATTGTATTTCGACATGGCCAGCCACAAAGAAGACTCAACAACACCATGCAACTCATTCCTGCGCCATTCGACCGGATTTTCCCCCATCGTCACCCGGTAATCTCCCCGCAAATCAAAAACGACATAAGATTTGGGATCGATTTCATACACAAAATAACAGGTCTCCGGTATACTGTCCCTGGTGGTAAATACCGCATAAGCCTGATCGCTCCTGATCTTACGTACATCGAAGACATCTTTGGATTTTTCTACCAGCCGATGCACTTCTCCCACCGATAAGCCATGTTTCTGCAATATCGTAGAAAGACTTTGATTCCTTTTGACAATACCATAATCCACATCGTAATCATCGATGGGTATACCATATTTATAAGTAATCTCCTTCACTTCAAGCGAATCCGTCACTTCGATCTCATCCAACGGTTCAGTAGTCTCTTTCTTGGGCATAAAAATCACTACTAACAACACGATTCCCAGTAGTGATGAAAAGATAATCTGTTTTTTCTTTGACATTGGTTATTGAGTTATTGAGTTGCTGAGTTGCTGAGTTATTGAGTTGCTGAGTTGCTGAGTTATTGAGTTGCTGAGTTGCTGAGTTATTGAGTTGCTGAGTTGCTGAGTTATTGAGTTGCTGAGTTGCTGAGTTATTGAGTTGCTGAGTTGCTGAGTTGCTGAGTTATCGGGAGACTAAATCACCGGGAGACTGAGGGGTTTTGCTTTTCCATACAGCAAACCAAACGACAGCGATCAGAACACAGAACAACCCGATATAATAAGATACGATCTGAGTCAATCCGAAACCTTCGGGAGCGATACACAGATAGGTCGAACACACACAGGTCATAAACAAAGCAGGAATCAAAGTAATCCAATAGTTTTTACCCGTCTGTACCAGATAAACCGTAATGGCCCAAAGGGTAAAGACGGAGAGGGTCTGATTCGACCAGGCAAAGTACCGCCAGATCATATCGAATCCCGCAGCATCCCGGAGGCTATACAATAACAATCCTATAGCAGCCAGAAACATCGGGACACAAATATACAAACGGCGGCGGATACTTTTCTGTTCCATGCCCATAAAGTCCGCTACAATCAGACGGGCCGACCGGAAAGCCGTATCGCCGGAAGTAATCGGAGCAGCTATCACACCCAAAATCGCCAGAATACCTCCCACCGATCCCAACCAACTTTTCGTAATGGCATCTACAATGACGGAAGCATTGTTTTCGGCCATACCGTTCTCATGATAAAAATAAGTAGCCGCAGCCGCCCAAATCAGAGCCACGATACCTTCCGTGATCATTGCCCCATAAAAAACGGGACGTCCGTATTTCTCACTCTTCATACAACGGGCCATCATCGGCGACTGTGTGGCATGAAAACCGGAAATAGCCCCACAGGCGATACTCACGAACATAATCGGGAAAACGGGCAGATTCGCCGCATTCGGATGGGTATTTTGTAAGCCGTCCCACAACTCCGGTAAAACCGGATGATTGACGTACAGCATGACTAAAATCCCGACAGCCATAAACAACAAAGCAATAGCAAAAATGGGATAAATCTTTCCGATAATCTTATCTACGGGTAACAGGGTTGCCAAAATATAATAAAGGAAAACGACGACTATCCAAAAAGAGGTGTCCAAAGCATCGGGTGTCAGCTTAGCCAGCAAACCGGCAGGCCCGGCAACGAAAACCGCTCCCACCAACACCATCAGGATTACTGTAAAACCACGCATCACCTGCTTGGTGGTCATCCCCAGATAACGTCCGATAATCTCAGGCAAACTTTCACCTCCATGCCGGATCGACAACATCCCCGAAAAATAATCGTGCGTAGCCCCCGCCAGCACACTCCCCAATACAATCCATAAATAAGAAGCCGTCCCGAACTTAGCCCCCATGATAGCACCGAAAATCGGTCCCAAACCGGCAATATTCAAAAACTGAATCATAAAGATCTTCCAGGTCGGCAAGGGGATATAATCCACTCCGTCGGCCTTTGTCAATGCCGGAGTCGGCCTTTTCGCCTCCGGCCCGAATACCCGCTCTACATAACGGCCATATACAAAGTAGCCGACGACCAGAATCAGCAAACAAATTGTAAATGAATACATAGCTTATCAAGTTTTTACATCCCTATTTTCTTTTTTTTCCTTTCGGTTTATTTTCCTTTTTCCTGCCTTTCGTTTTCGATTTCCGGCCGATGTCTTCCCGGCTCTTTCCCAAAGGCCTGATCACCCCTTCTTCGTCTGCTCCCTTAACCAACTCATAGTCCAATTGGCGAGCCACCAGATTCGCTTTAGCCACTTTGATCGTTACCCGGTCTCCCAGTTGATAGATCTTATGGTGATGACGTCCGACAATGCAATAATTTTTCTCATCGAATTCATAAAAATCGTCATCCAATTCGGTCATCGACACCAATCCCTCACATTTCGAATCTTCCAGTTCGACATAAAATCCCCATTGTGTGACACCCGAAATCGTACCTTCGAAATCTTGTCCGATTTTATCCGCCATAAATTCCACCTGCTTGTACTTGATAGACGAACGTTCGGCATTAGCCGCCACCTGTTCCATATCGGACGAATGCTTACAATATTCTTCGTATTTTTCTTTATTGACCGAGCGTCCACTGTCCAGATAACGTTGCAGCAACCGATGCACCATCACATCCGGATAACGCCGGATCGGTGAGGTGAAATGGGTATAATAATCGAAAGCCAGACCATAATGTCCGATATTATCGGTCGAATAGGCAGCCTTAGCCATCGTCCGTACCGCCAGGGTTTCGATCATATTTTGTTCGGGTTTGTCTTTTACTTCGGCCATCAGGTTATTCATCGAAGAAGTAAGGGCTTTGCGGCTACCTGTTTTCAATCCATACCCGAATTTAGCCACAAAACGGTTGAATTCTTCCAACTTTTCAGGCAGCGGGTTTTCGTGAATACGGTATACGAAAGTAGGTGCTTTTTTTCCACTCTTGGGTTTACCGATCCGTTCGGCCACTTTCTTATTCGCAAGCAACATAAACTCTTCGATCAGCTTATTGGCTTCCTTCGAACGCTTGAAATACACACTCACCGGATGTCCCTTTTCATCCAGGTTGAATTTCACCTCTACCCGGTCGAAATCGATCGCTCCGGCTTTAAAGCGATCCTGACGTAATTTTTGAGCCAACCGGTTCAACAGCAGAATTTCCTCCCGGTAATCCCCTTCGGCACCTTCGATCCGCTCCTGAGCTTCTTCGTAAGTAAACCGGCGATTCGAACGGATCACCGTACGCCCGAACCATTGGTCCAAAACCTGTGCGTTAGCGTCCAATTTAAAAATAGCAGAAAAACACAACTTATCTTCATCGGGTCTTAACGAACAAACCCCGTTACTCAAGCGTTCCGGTAACATCGGAATGGTCCGGTCGACAAGATATACCGAGGTAGCCCTCGCATAAGCCTCTTTATCGAGCACCGTATTTTCTTTGACATAATAACTGACATCGGCGATATGCACACCGACTTCATACACGCCTTCCTTCAACGTACGGACAGAAAGGGCATCGTCGAAATCTTTCGCATCTTTCGGGTCGATAGTGAAAGTGGTCAATTCGCGGCAGTCGCGGCGCTTGCGGATCTCCTCTTCAGGGATATCCAAAGGGATCTTTTCAGCCGCTTTCAACACATTGGGCGGGAACTTCACCGGCAATTCATATTCGGCCATAATCGCATTCATTTCCGTATCGTTATCCCCGGGACGCCCCAACACCTCGATCACTTCTCCCACAGGATTCTTCTGACTTTCAGGCCAATCTTTGATTTTTACCACCACTTTATCCCCGTTTTCGGCTCCATTCAAATGTTCCGTCGGGATGAACACATCATAGGGCAACTGCTTACCGGTCGGTATCAGGAAAGCGTAATTCGCCGACCGTTGTACTACGCCGACAAAAGTACCTTTCTTCCGTTCCAGGATCTCGACCACCTCTCCTTCGGGGCGGCGGTCACGACTCCGGGCATATACCAATACCTTCACTTTATCTCCGTTCAGGGCGTGTTTGAGGTTAGGAAAAGCAACAAACACATCCTCTTTACTCTCGTTTGAAATGATATAGGCCGAACCTTTGGCTGTCAACTCGACTTCACCGGTAATATAAGCCCCTCTCTGCCGCATTTTATATCTTCCTGTCGAAATCTCTTCCAACTCTCCTTTTTCTCCTAATTCCCGCAACACTTCCGAGATCTGGCGTTTCATATCCATACTCTTCACCTGCAATCGCATCGCCAACTGCTTATAATTATAACTCTCACCCGGGTGATTACTCATCAGTGCCAAAAGGCGTTTACTCAACTCCGGCTTACTCATGGTCGGCTTGCTTTTCTTTTTATTTTTGCCCATACCTCTTATTTTAGTGCCCTAATTTAGTGTTTTTTTCGATTGATTATACAAAAATCCGGGCAATGAATTATAATTTTCCTCCCGGCCAAGGCCGTTATTTTGTTTTACCGGAGCTAACGAAACAAAAAAGCGGCCCCGGAAAGAGGCCGCTCGTCGTTTTTATAAATCCCTTATTTAATCAATCCCTTATCGAATTTTTCTTTCACTTTAACCAGCATATCGACCGTCATATTCTGAAGGTTGTATTCCGGCTTCCAGCCCCATTCTTCCCGGGCACAAGAATCGTCCATACTGTTAGGCCAGCTATCGGCAATAGCTTGTTTTACCGGATCGATCTGATAATCCATCTTAAAATCAGGTAAGTGTTTACGGATCTCGGCAGCAATTTGCCCGGGTTCGAAACTCATAGCGGCAATATTGAAGCTATTGCGGTGTTTTAAACGGGAAGGATCGGCTTCCATCAACTGTACCACTGCATTGAGCGCATCGGGCATATACATCATATCCATATAAGTACCGGCTTTCACATTACAGGTGAAAGCTCCTCTGCGGATAGCATCGTAATAAATTTCTACAGCATAATCGGTGGTGCCACCTCCCGGAAGCGTGACATAAGAAATCAATCCCGGGAAACGCACGCTACGGGTATCTACACCGAAACGGTTGAAATAGTAATCGCTCAGCAACTCGCCCGTAACCTTACATACTCCGTAAATCGTAGTATTGGAACGTTGCAACGTATCCTGAGGAGTTTTATCTTTCGGCGTATCTTTACCGAAAGCACCGATAGAACTCGGAGTAAACACAGCGCAATCGTTATCTTTCGCAATATTTAAAGAATTCGTCAGCGCCCCGATATTGATATTCCAGGCCAACACCGGATTTTTCTCTCCGGTAGCCGACAATAAAGCCACCAGATTAAAAATCGTGTCGATACCGTATTTTTTGACTATTGCCGTATATTTCTCTCCATCCAGCGCATTCAGCTCTTCGAACGGACCGGCTTCCGCCAAAACTTTACATTTTTCAGCACTGATATCAGCAGCTACAACATTATTATTTCCATAAATGGATCTCAGATGAGGGACAAGTTCAGAACCTATTTGCCCGCCAGCACCGACAATCAATATTTTTTTCATTGCAGATTGAGTTATAATAGTTTCAAACAATCGGGTAGAACACCACTTTATTCTCTGCAAATGTATATAATAAAATCACCCGTTAGACTAAAAATTGAAATATTTTTCAGTGTTTAAATGAAAAGTTTTAAGTTATTATCCTGTTCCGCTTCATAATAGTAATCGATCTGGAGATTAGGCATTTTAGAAGCCTGAACAGCCAACTGGTCACAACGTTCGTTTTCGGGGATATCGGCATGTCCTTTTACCCAGACGAACTTCACCTGATGTTGCCGGTATATAGCCAGAAAGCGTTTCCACAAATCCGGGTTTTTCTTATCTTTAAATCCTTTCTTCTCCCATCCGAACACCCAGCCTTTTTCAACAGCATCGACCACATACCGGGAATCCGAATAAACGACCACCTGCCACCCGGGTTGCTTCAGTGCTTCCAATCCCACGATGACAGCCAGCAATTCCATCCGATTGTTGGTCGTCTTCCGGAATCCGGCCATCAGTTCTTTGCGATACACTCCGGCTTTCAATACAACGCCGAACCCTCCCGGACCGGGATTTCCACTTGCAGCACCATCGGTATATATAATGATCGGATCAGCCATATATAGATTCAATTCGAATTAGGTGGACAAAAGTAGTAATTAAAACGCAATTTTCCGGCTTTCCGGGAAAACGCCTATAGACTTTCATTCCCGATTAGTTCCAGGCCTATAATTTTCAGTTCAGTTACCCAAAAACAGCATTAATCTTTAAAAAAATCCATTTTTTAGTTATAGCGGTTAAACCTGACTTCTGAAACCTTTGTAACCATTTAAACCGCTGAAACTATTTAAAAACAGATATAATTTTTTCTTTCTATTCCGCCATAAAACCCTTCATTTTCCGTTAACGCTATTTGGTAAAGGAAGGTTTAGAAGGGTTTTATAGTATCAAATATCGGATCACATCTATCAGTATATGGAAATCTAGATTATTTCATCGGAATAATTTCTTATAAGATATTGATTAATCGATTAAGTTAGTTGTTCTTTTTATCTGTTTATTGTATGCAAGACAATTCGGATAGTTCGTTTACATAAGAATAATAAAATGACAAGCTTCTTAAATAGATTAAAAATACGTATATTTGTCCCGATGAATAAGGTTACCGATATAGACCTTCAATGGTATGAAGCTGTCAGACAAGACAACTATCCGGCTTTTGAGAAATTATTCCAGAAGTATTACGATCCCTTGTGCCGGTATGCCCAGGGTTTATTGGCCGATGGTTCACTGGCCGAGGATGTGGTTCAGGATATGTTCATCCACTTTTGGGAAAACCGGATCAAATTGCAGGTGAAAGATTCACTCCGGGCCTACTTCTATACCTGCATCCGCCACCGGGCCCTCAAAAATCTGCAAAAACAGGCCATTGTCCGGAAACATAACCCGAAATTGACCGAATTTATCGAATACCTCCTCCATTCCGAATATTCGGTCGAAGAAGAGCAGGAAATCGAACGGATCAAAGCCATCATGCAGGAGTTACCGCCCCAATGTTTGAAAGTTTTCATGCTGAGTGCTATCGAAGAAAAAAAATACACCGAGATCGCCGACGAACTTTCGATCTCGGTCAATACCGTCAAAACCCATATCTCTAAAGCTTATCGGTTGATCCGGGGACAATTACATTCGGAAGAATCGCTCATTTTGTGGTATTGGCTGATGAGTCAGTCCACCTGCCTGAAAAGCGAAATGAACATCAGGTTATAAAATTTTTATAAAAATGCATCACCCTTTTTTCAGGAAGAGGTATCTTATTATAAAATTTATAAACTAAATTCAAGTATTGTGAAAACAGGTCTTATTATCGGTATATATTTTGCCTTGGTGTGCTGCCGGGAAAAAATACAACCGGCGGTAGTACAGGCTGACTTAAGCGAAGCGGTATATACCGATACGACCTGGTTTGCGGATTGCGAGATCATATTTCCCGAAACAACGGACCGCTCTCTGATTAGTATGATAAATAAAATAGTACTTACCCCGGAGCGAATCTTCCTGTTCGACATACAAGACAAGAAAATACTGCTATTCACCCGTCGAGGCAAATTTATTACCGATATCCGTCCCCATGGAAGGGGACCGGGCGAATGGCTCGGTATCACCGATTTTACCGTCGATGAAACCGACCGGGAAATAATTGTCACGGCCGATCGTCCATATAAATTTTTGTATTACGATTACAACGGTAACTTCCTTCGGGAAAAAACAAGCGAAGCTTTCTATACTGAAATAACCCGAACAACAGATAACATACTGGCTATCAATTCAAAAGTATTAGAACCCAAACATTACTTATCCCTGCTGAATGAAGAAGACCACCGGATTACGGTTGCGAAAAAAATTCCTTTAGCATTCACTTACCGGGGGGAATTCCGTTGCCGCGGGAGTTATTTATTAAAGAGCGAACACCTGTATTTCACTCAAAACGGAGATTACACCATTTACAGCTGGGACAACAACCGTATAAAACCTGTGGTTACCGTGGATTTCGGGAAATATAGCTACAATCCGACTCAACTGAATGAAGAGCCTCATGCACCTGCAACCCGAAACAAAGTGCTTTCGATCATAAATGTAAAAGAAATACGCAGTAATCTCTTTTTCAACACCAATAAAATAGGCCTGTTTGTTTATAACAAAACCCGGCATCAAATTGTACACGCCTACGGCATAACCAATACAAACCTTGGAATTGTCCTGCATAACAGCATCGCTACCGAAGATACACACAACGAAATTGTCGCTTTCTCTTACGACATGCCTATATTACAACGTAAACTCACCGGAATAGCATCCGATAATCCTGTTATAAAACAAATACAAAATGCCAAAGAAGATGATAATCCGCTATTATTCCTTTATAAAAGTATTTAGCATAAAATAAACGGACGATTAAATAGTCAAAAGTTTACAAAATTCACAAAGTTTACAAAGCACATAGATATCGACTGCATTTTGTCAAATAAAATCCGATAACCGGTAAATAAAAATATTTTCCCCAAGGGTTATATACACCTGATCACCACCATACATATATTATTTATATATTAGTTTATCTTTCTGAATTCATCTTATTTTTCAGTGGAAGTGAAACTTCCAATTATTGTCAATTGTCATCTGTCGATTGTCCATTTTATTTTGGTGAATACCCACCAAAATAATCGTCCGTTTTTATGGAGAGAAAACTATCTGATAAAGAACGGTTTATCATTCAAGTAGCCGTCAATCGATCGGCAGAGAACCACTTTGACCGGCAAAAAGGCTGGAAACGCGTAAAACGCTGTACCAATAACGGTTACATTATTCGAAGACGGCATTCCTGGTTGGCTATTTGTGTATCGGCGCTATGTCTCCTTTCGGGAAGCGGTTATTTATTTATCCGTCACTTCGCTGTTTATCCCCCGGCAATTTCCCCCTCACCGGAGATTTACAAAGCCGACGGCATACCTGTATTGACCTTAGAAAACGGAGAGCAAATCTTCTTAAATCCGAACCAATCCCCTCTTATCAGGCCACAGACAGCAGCCAATCTTCAACTCGACAGTATTGTCCAATCCATCCGATATTTACCGACTGAAACTCCCGGATACGATTCTACTTTATCCTATCATTCACTCGAGATCCCCAAAGGAGGCGAATACAGGTTACAACTGGCCGACGGAAGCCGGATATGGTTGAATTCGGAATCTAGTCTCCGGTATCCGGTAAAATTCGGCTTACACCGACGCGAAATATTTCTGTCCGGCGAGATCTATCTGGAAGTAGTACCCGATACCCAACGCCCTTTCATCGTACACACCGCCAACCGGACTATAAAAGTTTTAGGAACCCGGTTCAACGTTCGCAACTATCCGACAGACAGTCTTTGGAGTACGACTTTAGTCGAAGGGAAAATACAAATCGGCCATAACGACACCACCTATATCCTAAAACCCGGAGAACAGTATACAGCATCCCGCCAAGAGGGACGTCCACAGATTTCTTCTGTCAATCCCGCCTTATATACCTCCTGGATATCCGGTAAAATCATTTTTCACAACGAACGTTTGGAAGAAATCATCCGGCAATTACAACGCTGGTATGATTTCGAAGTATTCTATACCGATCCGCAACTGAAAGGTCTCCACTTCGGCGGAGCAATCAACAAATACAACTCCTTCCAGGTGGTGTTGAAATACCTGGAACGCACAGCCGACCTGCATTTCGACATACAAGGCAGAACAGTGATCGTCCGGGGGAAACCCCATTCCCGATACCACCTCAATTACTAACAACTTAATATCTAATGTATGAAAAAAAATCAAATGAAAGTAAAAAGAAATCTCCTGCTATGTAGCTGGTTGAGTTTCTTCTTACTGATCAGTGTGCTTCCTGGCAATGCCTCGGTCTTTGCCCAGCAGGAAAAACTCGCTCTCTCATCGACACAGCTGACAGTAAGGGAAATTTTCGATGCTATTTCCTCCCAACTGCGTTATGATGTATTCTACAATGGCGAACAACTCGACCTCAACCGGAAAGTAAAATTCGCACAACAAGTCCTGAATCTCGAACAGGTTTTAGACGCGGTTGCCAATAATCGGTTCAAATATACCCTGGAAGACCGAACCATCATCCTGACTCCGTTAACTACTCCCCAAACCGTAAATAGCGTTACCCTGACCGGTCAGGTAACCGACCAGAGCAACACTCCTCTTCCGGGAGTGACAGTCCTGGTAAAAGGCACCAAACTAGGAACATCAACCGATCCCGAAGGAAACTTCAAATTGTCTCTGCCCCAACAAGAAAACACCATTCTGATCTTCTCTTTTATCGGTATGGAAAGTCAGGAAGTCCCGGTCGGCGATCCTAAAAAACCGATCAAAGTCATTTTAAAAGAGACGGCAGAAAATTTGAAAGAGGTGGTCGTGACCGGAATTTTTACCCGCAAAAAAGAAAGCTTTACCGGTTCTGCTTCCACTTACACCGCATCCGAACTCAAAACGGCAGGTACTCAAAACATTTTGCAAAGTCTGAAAACCCTCGACCCTTCTTTTGCCATTCTGGACAACACCTTATACGGCTCCGATCCGAACCGCCTGCCGAATATGGAAATCCGTGGGAAATCGAGTATGCTGGGTATGCGTGACGAGCTCGAAGCCGATCCGAACCAACCGTTGTTCATCCTCGACGGCTTCGAATCCTCCTTATCTGTAATCAACGATATGGATATCAACCGCATCGCTTCGATCACCATCCTCAAAGACGCCGCCTCGACAGCGATCTACGGATCGAAAGCAGCCAACGGGGTAGTCGTTGTCGAAACCGTCAAACCACAAGCCGGAAAACTGATGGTCAGTTACAATGGAAATGCCAATATTTCGATGCCCGATCTCAGTAGCTACAACCTCATGAATGCAAAAGAAAAACTGGCTTTCGAAAAATTAGCCGGGAAATACACCCCTGCTTCCTGGTCGGCGACAAGTGAATTCGAACTACAGAAATTATACAATCAAAAATTAGCCGAAATCGAAAGCGGGATAGATACCTACTGGCTGACAGAACCTTTACGGGTGGGAGTCAATCAGAAACACTCCCTCTATATCGAAGGAGGAGAAGGCAGTTTCCTGTTCGGTATCGGAGCCGGCTATAACGGTATCAGCGGAGTCATGGAGAAATCCAACCGGGAAGTTATCAGCGGAAATATCGACCTGATCTACCGTATCAAAAAATTCCAGTTCTCGAACAAATTTTCGATGACCAACACCAAAATCAAAAATCCGATCGTTGATTTCAGCGAATATGCTGCCGCCAATCCCTACTACAAAAAAAGAGACGAAGAGGGAAATATCGGTAAATGGCTCGAAAACAACGATTATACCAAAGCGGCCAATCCGTTGTGGAATGCCTCTCAAAACAGTCGTGACGAAGGCAAGCAACTCGCTTTATCCAACTATTTCGTGGCCGAATACACTCCCCTCGAAGCACTGAAAGTACGGGCCCGCTTCGGCATCAGCTACGGCAACGACGATACAGAAAAATTCATCTCCCGCAACGACACCCGCTTCGATACTTATGAGATCCTCAAAAAAGGGACTTTCAATACCACCAATACCCGAAGTAACCAATACGAAGGCGAGCTATCGGTAACTTTTGCCAAACTGATCGGCCGTCATCGTCTCAATGCCGTCCTCGGTGGTAACCTCAACAGTAACAAAACGCTGACACAAGGCTATAGTGCTCAAGGATTCCCGGAAGGTGATTTCGTATACCCCTCTTTCTCGAACGGTTATCCGGAAGGAGGAAGCCCTACCTATTACGAAAATACTTCACGGTCGATGAACGGCTATTTCAACCTGGGGTATTCTTTCGATGATCGTTATCTGATGGATTTCAGTCTGCGCGAAAACGGCTCTTCCGTATTCGGAGCCTCCAAACGCTATATCGGTACCTGGTCTGTCGGCTTAGGCTGGAACCTGCACAAAGAGAGATTCATTGCAGATCACCTCACCTGGATCGATTTCCTAAAACTGAGGGCCTCGATCGGTAACCCCGGCAACCAAAACTTCAGTTCGTCGAAAACACTGACGACATTCAATTTTCAATTGGCCTCTATGAATTATTTCGGTATGGGAGCCGTACTGAATCAGCTCGGTAACCCCGACCTCGACTGGCAGATCACCCTGGACAAAAATATCGGTATCGATATGATATTGATCGATAAACGCCTGAATATCACAGCAGATTATTACCACAAAGTAACCGACCCCCTATTGATAAACATCAGCATGCCCCTGTCTTCAGGGACAAGCAGTTACCTGACCAATATGGGAAAACAGATTTCCCAAGGCTTGACGCTTTCCGCTTCCTATTACATCATACAGAAACTGGATCAACGTTTCTCCTGGCTCGTCCGGGGTAACCTGAGAACCCAGAAAACCAAACTCGATAAGATCGGAAATAAACTCGACGAGCTCAATAAATCCGGCCAGGGCCACAACACGGTCAGATATTACAACGGAGCAGACCCCGACGATATCTGGGCCGTGAAATCGGCAGGGATAGATCCTTCTACAGGTCGGGAATTATTCTACGACAAAGAGGGCAATTACACCTACGACTTTTCTTATGACAACGAAGTGATCTGTGGAAATACCCGGCCCAAAATCGAAGGAGTGATCGGGACTTCTCTCAACTACAAAGGGTTCTCTGTCAGTATGAATTTCAGATACCAGACAGGTGCCAGCGTATTCAACGAAGCCTTGTTCAACAAAGTCGAGAATATTTCCGTCAGCGGTTTGAATAAAAACCAGGATAAACGGGCTTTGTACGAAAGATGGCAAAATCCGGGCGACAAAGTACGCTTTAAAGACATCGCGAATGCAGCCAGTACGCCGATGTCTTCACGCTTCATTCAGAAAGAAAACGTCCTGAGTATGGAATCCGTTTATGTCGGTTACGAATTTTATGAAGGCTGGATCAAAAAAATAGGTCTGAGCAATCTAAAGATTCAAGCCTCCATGCGCGATGTTTTCAGAGCTTCCACGATCAAATCCGAACGGGGAACTCTCTATCCGTTCGCACGCAGCCTCGAATTAGGACTTTCTTTTAACTTTTAAATCCGAATACGATGAATTTCAAAACTCTAATATTACTAAGCCTCATTTTATTGGGAGGAATTTGTACGGGATGCGATCGCTTTCTGGATGTCCAGCCCAAAGATCAATATACTGAAAAACAACTTTTGGCGACCCCGGGGGGGTACTATACTGCCATGAACGGTTTATACAACAACCTAACTTCCAATTCGTTATATGGCAAAAATCTCTCATACGAATTGATCGATGTCATTTCAAAAAGATATGCTCCCCTGGCTAAAAGCACTTATCTGACCAGTCTGAATAGCTGGGGATATGCGGAGGAAAATGTCTCCAAGGCACTCGAGTCGACTTGGGCCACAGCCTACACGACCATCCTGAATTGCAATGTCATCCTGGAAAATCTGGCTACGCAGCAGGGCATACTGTCCCCGGCCGAAACCAATCTGATGAAGGGAGAATTACTGGCCCTCCGGGCTTTCCTTCATTTCGACATGTTACGCTTATTCGGCCCCATCTATAAAGAGGATCCTTCGGCCCCATCCATCCCTTACAACGAATCGGTAAAAATCATGAACCTTCCCCTATTATCAGCCGACTCGATCGTTCACAACAAGATCATGCGCGACCTGGACGAAGCCGAAAAACTATTGGCCAAAGACCCGGTCATCCCGGAAGGCCCTATGGCCTCCGCTTTGGAAGATGAAAACGAGGTATATCTGCGTTACCGCCAATTACGGATGAATTATTACGCTGTGTTGGCCTTAAAAGCCAGGGTATACCTCTATGCCGGCGAGAAAGACAAAGCTTTGCAAGCAGCCTATAAACTCCTGAAAGATAAGACGGTATCGGAATGGTTTCCCCCGGTAGATCCCAACAAACTACTGGCTAACAATGTCGATCCCGACCGGGTATTCTCTACCGAAGTCCTGATGGGGATATACATGAAGAAACGGGGCGATATCTATACCTACAGTTTCGATGCAGAAAATGCAGGAAACAATTTTTTACAACCCCGTAACTCATTCGTCGACGGCAATCTGTTTGCAGGAGAAACCCAGGATTACCGCTATCAATCCCAATGGGCTCAGGCGACGAGTATCGGAGTCACGGGTCATATATTCACCAAGTACAAAGCCATTCAGGACGGAGATGCTAAATTATTCTACAGCAGCTTCATGCCATTGATCCGCTTAAGTGAAATGTATTATATCGCAGCCGAATGCGAACCCAAGGTATCGGATGGCAACAGCTGGCTCAACCAAATCCGCACTCTGCGGGGCCTGCCCGAAATAACCATTACAGACGAAAATGAGCTGATGAGCAAACTACGTATCGAATATCTCCGTGAATTTTGGGGAGAAGGCCAGATTTTCTTTATGTACAAACGGCTGTTCGTCAACATCCTGAATACCGAAAATGGGCACAACACCTCTACTTATGGGGCCAGTGCCGCCCGTTACGTCCCCCCCCATGCCGGCCAAAGAAATCGAAAACCGTTAAAACAGCATATTATGAAAACGAAAAAAATACTCTATCTCTTTCTTCTGCCTCTGATATTTACAGCTTGTGAGACAAAAGATATTCCGGTCTACACCTCGGACGATGCCGCTCTCTATTTTCAACGGACTGCTTCCTATATATGGGGAAGCACCACTGTCACCTATTCCAACAGCACCGAATTCACTTTTGCCGGAGCAGCTGCCGAAAAAAACAGTGTCACCTATTCGGCCGAAGTACGTACGATGGGAAATGTCACCGACTACGACCGCCCTTTTAAAGTGGAAATCGATAAAGAAATGAGTACCGGAATCCAAGGCGTGCATTTCGATACGAACCTCGACACGTTAAAAATAAAAGCCGGCAAGAGTAATGCCTATGTGCGAATCACCTTTTACCGTACGCCCGATTTACTCGACAGTACCCTTACAGTCGTTCTGCACCTTATAGAAAACGAACACTTCAATGCCCGGATCGACGAATACAAAAAAACGAACCAATGGAACTCCAGCAGCGAAAACCTGGACGGTACCCGGTATACGTTCAAATTCAACGAACAATATTCCGAACCGACTTACTGGTCCTGGTTCGGTGAAGGTTTCCTCGGTCCCTGGACGCCTCAGAAATACATCGTTGTCAATTCGGTCATGGGCTGGACAGTGAACGATTGGTCGCAAGCCGGGCAGGCCGGAGCGAAAGTCTCTTACGGACGCCTCGGATTCGCCGCCAAAGCTGTTCGTAATTACCTTCAGGAACAAGCCGATAACGATACCCCCGTAAAAGATAAGGACGGTTCCTACATGCAACTGGCCGACGGTTATACGGTCGACTATTCCCGATATGAATAACAACCGAAACATAAAATAACATTGAAAATCAAAATTCTATGAAACGATACAAACTATTCGTCCTCCTGTTCATTCCCCTGATCAGCTCGTGCTTCGACGACAAAGGAAATTACGATTATCATGAAGTGGCAGAAATCACGATCGAAGGTCTGCCGGAATTATTGGAAGTCGTCGGGGGAGCCGAACACATTGTGGCCGCCCCCACAGTCAAATCTTCTCTGGAAGGAATCATTACAGAGGATAACCCGAACTTCACTTTCACCTATAAAATGGAACTGAAAAGCGGAGGTACGATCGTAAACGGGGCATATTGGGGAGTAACCCTGAATAAAAACGGCCGAAAGGATGTGGATACGCTGGCTACCTTTGCAGCCAATACTTACTTATGTATGTTTATCGTCACCGATATCAGAACCGGCAGGGAGACGGCAAAACTATTCGACATCAAAGTCACCTCCCCCACTTACGAAGGCTGGATGGTACTCTGTAACGAAGGAGCTCAAAATCGTGTCCGGCTGGATATGATCTCCGTACTTTCTAAAGAAAGAACACTCCCGGCCTACGACCTGCTCGCCTCCCTGGGACTTCCGGAGGTGACAAACGCCCGTATGCTCGGTTGGGCCCCCAGCCGTTTCGCCAATCCGGGAGATGTCATTTACCTGATTTCAGAAAAAGGTTCCTATCTATTGGACCAGGAAACATTCAAAACAGACGAATCCTGGAATATAAAAGCCGTTGATTTTATCATACCTCCTGCAGACGAAGAACCTGTTTATTACATCTCCCTGAATTCGGGTAGCTCGTATGGAGGTGAGGCGAACTTTTGTGTCACCGACAAAGGGAATGCTTATTGCCAGGCATTGGGTACAGCAGGTGCTGCTTTCGAATATCCGATCAATACTTCCGAACGTGGCCTGGCTCCTGAATTTAAAGTCGCCCCTTACGTAGGAGTCAGTATGGCACGCCCCGGCAATGGTAATACTGCCCTTTTTTACGACACCGATAACCGGCGTTTCGTCGGCTGGTCGACAGGAACTACCGACAACCCGAAACAAATCCTATCTCCCCTGCAAGACCCCGAAGAGGCCCTGTTCAGTTTTAAAACCGGGATGGAACTGATCTATATGGAAAGTACACGTTTTTCCAATGGTCTGGTGTATGCCATCCTTCAGGATCAAAACGGCCAACGCCACATTTATGGAATCAATATGGGAGGTAACGGATTCGTACAGGAATCGAAATATGAAAATTTACAAGCCCCCGGCTTCGATCAAGCCAGCCGGTTCGCTTTCCATTCCCAGTTTCCCTTTCTGTTTTATGCCGAAGGCAATAAGGTGCATATGTACAATCTGGCCACCAATACCACCTACGAATCGGTGATCACTCTGCCTTCGACATCCGAAGTCACCTTCCTGAAATTCAATCTTTACCAACAGCCCCTCCTGACTCTGCTCAACGATCAATCGGAGGAATTTATGGCCCGGCAGTTCGAACTGATGGTCGGTTCATACGATAAAAACAGCACGGACAATAACGGAGGTACACTGGGTTTCTATAAGATCGACGGAATAAACAATAAAGTCAGCAAACGGACAGAGTACAGTGGTTTTGCCCGGATTGCAGATGTAGTATACCGTGAACGCCGTTAAAACACAGGATATAAAAGGGACAGCTGCCTGACAAACCCATGCTGCGATTTGTTGTGATCAGCGTCCCTTTTTCAGAAGAGATTGGCGGAACTAAAACTCCCGCCGCCCTACCCTTCAAGATACCGGATACAAAAAAGCCTTCGAAAGATAACTTTCGAAGGCTTTTGAGGTCGGTAGCAGATTTGAACTGCTGTACACGGTTTTGCAGACCGCTGCCTAACCGCTCGGCCAACCGACCCTGTTGCGATTTTGCGATGCAAAGATAGGATGTTTTCGTCAACTTCCAAAATAATCTGCAAAATTATTTCTCCGTTTAATTAAATATAAAAATATCGTCCCTACAGCAGAGACGATATTCACAAAGTAAATATATAAAATGTTTATGGATTACCCCAATAGTTATTTCAACTCATAAAAGAATAGCCACGGATTTTCTCCGGCTTTTACTTTACCGAATAATGTTTTCATCTTATCAGTAAGTTGCACTCCTTTTGCCTCCAATTCGGCTTTTATTGCCAATAATTCTTCCGGGGCAAAGATGGCTATCAGTTTTTCACCTTGTTGTCCCCATAAATCGCTGGGATAAATCATGTCTCCCCGGGCAGGCAGGTCTTTGGGAATGTAAAAACCTTTCTGTTGATTTTTTTCATAGAAGATTTTGCCGTTATCGTAGGTAATGATAAACCAATTTTTGGTTTCAAATGCTTCTTTCTTTGCATCGAAACCTTTTTCTTTCAGTTTGGCTAACAGACTCCAATAATCCACTCTGCTGGGAATAAAATCAGCAGGAACAGAGCGGTGGGTTGTCGTGATGAATCGGGGAATAAATTTATTATCTGCATATGTATAAATCGTGTCACTCAGTGGTGCGATACAAGTAATGTTATTCTTATAAATCACAATAGGGTGAATTGAGAAATCAGCATATCCCATGTTGAAAGTGACAATATGTTGTCTCAAGGTATCAAACTTATTAAAGTTCTTGTCTGTCGTAAAATAACACATCCTGTTACCTGTACCGCATGCACAGTAGCCGATATATTTACCGTTACCGGCAGGGTATATTTGGCGTGTGTAAAATGCAGGCATTCCTGTTTTTCCCGTTGAAACATATTTGCCGGCGAGGTCATAAGTCACTTTTTTATGGGAACTGAATCCGTCATGTAACGTGATTTGTCTTTTTTCCAAATCGACCCAAGGCAATCCCAAGGCTCCATGTTCCTGCTCTCCTGAACCGTATTTGCCAACTCTGTGCATGAAATCACCTGTTAATTTGAATTGCATCATTCTCATTTCTCCGTCATGGTAGTCTTTTATAAACAGATAATCACCATAAATATAACATGTTTCGATAGAGCCGAGTCGGCTGTTATCGCTGTTTTCTAATGGTACATAATTCCAGGTGTCGATTAGTTTGTCCCAGTCTGCTGCCGTTGTCAGATCTGTAACATTCTTTTCATTTAAGATAATGGGGTTTTGCTGAGCTTTCATTTGTTCCCAAGAGCCTATGAAGGCTAGTAAAATAATAATCCACTTCATCTGATTCTGTTTTTTTGTATGAATAATGTTATTTGATGCGTTCCAGTAGTAGTTCATAATGTATGCGTCCCTCTTGTTCGGGATGCTCTTTTTGCAATATCTTTAATTGCCTTTTAAGGTATTGAAGTTCTTGGGCGACGGTAATAATGTAGTTGTATGAATTTTGGTTGGAAGTATTTCGCACGATGGAAGTCAAGGTATCTACATAGAAAGCTTGTATTTCCATTTGATATACAGATGGTTTATGCCCCGTATCGAATTGATTCCATATTTTGTCATGTAATCTATTCCAAAGTGTCGGATTTTGTTGTGTAAAGGCATCAATGGATTGTTGTTGGAATAGGCTTTTGAACACTTCTTTTCCGATGTTGCTTATGATTTTTGAGTAGCTTGTTCTGTTGCCTATGTGCAGTGAAGGAATATCAAGCCATTGATGTTCTTCCTGGAAAACATAATAATCGAGTAAAGCTAAAATTCTTTCAGCGTTTTCTGTCGAAATGATACCGGCTAATTTTTTTAGATGATTCGTCAGGCTTTGAATTCCTTGATTGTATAGTACGATATATTGCTGGTTTGTTCCATGCAGAGCAATTTCACTTTTCAAAAACGAAAACATTGTTTCGTAGTTTTTGAGCTTGCGGGTCAGTATCTTTTCTTTTTGTATTTTTTCTTCTGTGCTTGTAGGTCTGGTGGGAAGAATGATTTTTTCCAATAGTTTGCGTTCTTTTATTGCATCTTTATAAGCCGAGGTTTGTTGATAGCCCCAGGCGATTTGTTTGCAATCTTGTTGAGTGGGGAAATTACTGTTTTTCCCATTATTAAGTTCTTGTAGGGCGGAATCTTCCCAATAATTCTCAGGAGATGGAGCAGTTAAACCCAATGCCAGACCAAATTCACGCATAATGATTGTTTGTAATATTTCGCCTGCAACTTGTTCGTGTAGGATGTTTTTGCGTATGCGTTTATCCTCGCTTCCATATTCCCACCAATAATTGTTTAAATAGGGCAATAGCAGTCCATGTCCCAGGTTGAGGCGGGTATATAAGATTTCTCCTGTTTCCGGATGGGTGATTTGTTGCCGGGTAGTTGTTGCCGCTCCCAGGTCGTATGAAATCACAAAACGGTGAAGTGCAGGAATTTCGTCTTGGGCGTTTTCGTGTATTTTTATGGCATTTTTAATACCAGCCTGCTCAAATGCCTTATTCCAGGCAAGGACCCCTTTTTTGATATATGAAGCCCAGGTTGGAGGACAGAGAGGATCTATACAGCATATTAATGGCTTTCGGGGATGGATGCGCCAACGGCAAATGATGGAATCTTCTACAGCTCCATAAGGGCTGCGTCCATAATCTTTGAATGTCAGATAGGTGTATGGGAAATGATGGTTGGCATAGCGCAAACCGAGAGGTTCTGCATCCAATAGTCTGACAGCACAACCGATTTGCATTTCAACTGTCGGGTTAAGTTCGCTTTGTATACGGTATTCCTGTTTGAATGCGACATATATTCCCTCATCAAATGTGATAATGGTGTCTGCGACAGCTTGTCCCCTTGATGATGGGAATAAGTCTTTCATTTGAAGTTGATACCAGTTTTCTCCGTTCAGAATCGCTTTAGTGATATCAATTGCATAAAAGCCATCCTTATCTATATTGTTTATGACGGGATAATCTATACCTAAAGGTTGGCGGTTGGATGCTTCAAAGGCAGGTCTTAATTCGCTGTTCCCGGTTGTTATTCTTTCCTCGAATCTTTCTTTGTTGAAAAAGATTTTGTTTCCGTCTGCCGATTTTTGCAGACGGACAACCCCTATGCTTGATAACGGACGGTTCCTGAGTCCAAAACCTTCATTTGCTTGTGCTGTAATCAATAACTCCTTCCCTATTGCAGATTCGGGTATGTTCAATATTATTTTCCCGTCCTGTACAGTCGCGCTCAACTTCTGGGTCGATGTTTGTGCCGGGTGTTGTCGGGAATGTGATGTTATGGGGTTCAATGCATGTCCCCATGTGCAAATTCCCAGTAAAAGATATAATATCAATAGCCTTTTCTTCTTCATATTTAGTTTATTTTCCCATGCAGAATTTTATGTAGTCTGTTATTCGCTGGCCATGTTGAGGATTGAAGTGTTTTTGTCTTGCTTCATCGAGAATATTCTCCAATTCGCATCTCCAAAGCATTTTCATATATTGTGAATCTGAATTTTTCATCGCATCCAGAACGCTTTTGCAAAATACTTCCTGTAGAATCTCGCGTGACCTGTCTGTTTGATGTCTGTCAAAAATTGTTTGGTGTAACACCGTGATATACTCTTTGATAGAGATTGTATTATTGGGATATCGCTCTGAGCTGTTTTGAACATACTCGCATCGCTGTATCAGCGAACGGATAATTTCCTGGTAAAACGAGGATGTCCTTCGGTGGTTGCCAAATAACCACTCCGGCGATGAGAATGCGTATTTGTTTATGAACTCTATGGCGTCCAGTTGCTTTCGGATAGGTATAGGTTGTTGAGTCAGGGTGTTGATGCCTCCGATATATAATATGGCTTGTGTCAAAAAGTTGTTGTATTGTATTTCCATCCAGCTTTGTCTGTTTATCCATATTTGTCTGTTTGCCCATTCCCCTGAACGCCAAAGGGGTTCATTCGACTTCATGTATTTTAGATTTTCGATACCGAGTGCGTTGGCTGCCAACAAGTCGTTGCTTAAGTCTTCAGACTGGACTTCGGGGTCGATACCGGAATTGTTGGCAAATCTCAATTCTCGTTGTTCTTGTTGTTGAGTTACCCATTCTTTTAATAGACTGTCTGAATTTGCATGATGTCTGTAATAACGGTAGCCCCATTCAATAGCAAAACAGTCGTATATCCCGACATTGGGGGATAGAAGTTTGCTGTCCATTTTATCCTCCGGTTGGGCAATATAGTTGAAACGTGTATAATCCATGATAGAAGGTGTGGTACCGTACTTGGCTACAAAATCGGGGGTGCGTAATTGCTCTACGGTATAGGCACTGCTGCCGATGAAATTGTGGCACAAGCCTAATGAATGGCCTACTTCATGGGTAACAACAAACTTGGCAATCCTTGCCAATAATGTGTCCGGTATGATTTCTTCATGTATGCGAGGGTCGACTTGTGCGCATTGGCAATAATACCATTGTTGAATTAAATCCAGGAAACTGTGGAAAATCGATACCCGCCCGCTAAGGATTTCTCCGCTGCGCGGGTCTGTGATGATGCCTCCGCGGGCATTCATGCGCGGTGAAACATTGTATGATATGATTGAAATGCGGGGGTCGTCAATTGAAAACTCCGGATCACTTTTATGAGCAGGCATCATTTCTCCTTTGATAGCGTTTTTGAACCCTGCCTGCTCAAATGCTTTTTGCCAACTGTCTACAGCCTCGATGAAGGCTTGTCGCAGATATTCGGGAGTTTGCCTATCAACATAGAAAATAATGGGTTTAATTGGTACTACGAGTTCCCCGGCTTCGTAACGTTCAAAATCTTCAGGACGAGGTTCCAGACGCCATCTTTTTGCAACTTTGATTGTTGTTGTGTATATGTTGTTGTCACACTTTTGGTAGGTATTCGAAAAATATTCTACCCGAGGATCCCATTTGCGAAATGAAAGAGGTGTGCGGGGTAATAAAGTGAGAGCAGTTCCTATTTGCCACATTGTCAGCTCGCGTACGTTCATTGCGTTGGGAATCTCTGAAGGTATTCTGGAAGGCTCATAAGCTCTTTGCGATCGGATGAACAGGATGTCTTCCCGGTTACTGCCGATTTCCAGAATGGAGGAAAATTCAGGATGACAGATGCTGATGTTAAAATCTCTTCCATGACGTAATGCCAGGCCGGTAAAAAGAGTTTCCTGATTCAGCAGATTGCTGACATCGATTAATACAGCTTCGGGTTTCTCTTCCAAAATCGGAATGGAAAGGTATCGCCCGGAGTTGTTTTTTTGTCTGTAAAGTGAAGTTAATTCACTGTCTTTCGGGGTATTTGATATGCCATTAAAAACTTCAAGGCAATCGATTCTGTTTCCGGATTTAACAAATCGGATGACACCTTCTTCAACCATGTCATTCGCAAATCCATACAATCCGTCTGTCGGACGTTCTGCCTGAGCTGCAGCTTTCAGTGCTGTTTTTGTTACCAATATATCGGCACCAAACAGTTTGACCGGAATTTCCCAATAATATTTATCGGAATGTGTATAGGTAGTAAACATTCCCGAATGTATATCTACAGTATCTTGCGGGAATTTTTTTTCAAAGTAGTTTTTGAAATGCCCTTGGGCAAATGCCCCCGGTGTTGTCACCAGGAGCATAATTAAAAGTTTACTGCCACCACTTGCAAGCAAACGTATAGACAATGTCAACAATCTCGCCAAAACCGTCATATTCATATACTTTAGGGTTTTTCTCGTCGTCTTTTTCTACATCTCCGCTGGCGGCCAGATAAATCTCCGTGACAGACCATTTGCCTCCTTTTTCAACTGCCAGTCCCAATGTTTGGGTTTGTTGTAGCAAAGTTTCAGCTTCATCGTCTCCATCCATATCTACCATGCTGGCAAAATTTGCATGGCGGAATTTCATTACATGGATGCGTGCGCCTGCATCAGGATGTTCGTAAATCAGAATGGTCTTGGGTGTGCTACGATTTAAATCGACCCGATATACTTTGTTGCCCGATGCATAAAAGAAGATGTTTTTAAAGGCGCTTGAAACGGCAATATGTGCATCTTCTGCATTGCCATTCAGTTCGCAGGCCTTTTCTGCAAGACAGAAGCAGGTGTCTCTTTTGGTTGCAGACGAATTGCTGAAATCAAAAACATATACTTTCCCGTCTTGCTTGTTGTGGGTAAATGCTACAACATTCCCGTCATACCAATTATCCATGAACAAGAGTTCGTGGTTTTCATCTAGTTTCGGAGAAAATTTATTGGGTTTTCCTTCTCTTGCGTAATCCGGTACATTCTGGATAGTAATTTTTACATAATTATTATAGATGGTTTCTCCCATATTAGGTACTTTACGATACAGCTTTCCGGCTCCGAAGTAAACATCGGGATTACTATACAGGAATTGTTTGTTTTGGTCATCGAATGCCAATAGATGATAGCTGTTGTCGCTGTTAAATGCCACCGCATTGACAATATTCGCATTTTCAATGTCTTTGGCCAATTTACCTTTGAAATACACGTACGAACCATCTTCAGCCGAAAAATACAATTCGCCGTTGTTGGTGATGACCTCTCCGTACTGATATGTGTGTGCTGATTGGATGGCAGCTTCAGCCGGGACAGGATACAATGAATTGGAATAGTCGTATATTTTTTCCTGGAGGTGTTTGCTGTCGTAAATTGCCTCATCAGTGTTTGTCAATACTTGCAGCCTCCATTCTGAGGGATTCCTTGAACTTTTGTCTTTCCAAAAACAATAATTTAATGCTTTGGGGGTTCCTGTAAGCGACATCGGCTGTCCGTATTTGATTTGGAATACATCAGGCGTGATTAATGGCTCTTCACCAGGAACTTCAATGCTACCCAACACCGGCTTGTCTCCAATATTCTGCAATACAAACCAGTTGTTTTCAAATGGTCTCAGAATCTTGATTGTAAATTCCCGGTATGTTGTAATTCCCAATTCGTTGTCCGTTACTCCAAAACGGAAGAAGGTGTTTTTTGTATCGGCTTTTACATAATAAACCAGTGTATCGGATGTGCTGTAAATATCCCATATGGTTGAATAATCCCTTTCCGTCCGGATGCGCCATTCAAATGACAGATCATTACGGGTTCTGCCTTCGGGTAAGGTGATTTCAGGAGCAATCTTTACCAGGATGGAGTCATTGACATTTTCCGGTGCCTGTAATGCTTTCTGGGTATCCATTTTCAAGACAAGCTCGTTCAGCTCTGAATAATTCTGTTCGATATTGTCATCGACACAAGAGGCGAAAAGAAGGTTTCCTAATATGCCCAGTATGGTTTTGATTATTATGTGGTATCTTTTCATGGGTTCTATTCGTTAACGTTTATAAATTCGATTTCCTTTGCCGGAGTGCTGTCATCCATAATAGGGGGATTGCCAGCTGCCTTGTATTTCTGATAGGCATCGTAGATTTCTTCCTGTTCTTGCCGATACGGAGGAATGTCGTCATGAAGTTTTTGGAAGTGGTCTATCATGAACTTATATTTTCCGTTGCTGAATTTTCCCCAGGCATCAGTGTTCCATCCAATAGGGAGAAGCGTGTAGATACAGTCGATGATACATTGTTGAGCCTCTTTATTGCCCGGTTCAAAAACGCCTGTGTTTTTGGATTGATCAAATTGGATATAGGTTTTATTGGCTTTCCCGAAATTACCGGGGGCTTTGATTGAGAATTTGATAAAGGTGCTGTACGTATTCTTGGGGATAATATATGATTCGGCAACAGTTACCGGCATGCTATATAGAGAGTCTGCCGGAGCTGTCGTGCAATAGAACGTACGGTCCGTATTTGTGGAAAGTCCCATTACAACGACTTCAATGGAATCGGTGATTTCGGTTGTTTTATTTAAATAGTCGCTGTCAGTAAAGCTGCATCTTATTGTCGGAACATTTTCCACTTTATAGTCATTGTTGAAATTCAGTCGTGCTCCGGATACGTATTCTTCTACCTCTTCTTTTTGGCAGGCGGAGAATATAAAGAGCAGTGAAAATATAAGCGATATATTTCGTTTCATGGCTGTATGGTTAATTGTTGTTTCCAAATATATGTTCATTGTCAGGGATTGCAGGAGTGTAGTATTGCGGGAGCATGCCGCCGGCAGGACATCCTGTAAATACTTTATAATTCAGTCGTTTGTAGAAATAGAATAATTGTCCTTCGCCGTAGTATTCCTTGTTGTATTCCTTCATGATTTCATTAATGCGCTTGGTTTGGGTATTGTCACATCCCGGACGTGAATCCAATTGGTCGAATGCATCGTCACCGACCAAATCAACGTCTGCCGGAATTCCCCTGTTTGCCCGGACTGTATTCAGCCAGTCTGCCGCTTCCGTCGGGTCGGTGGCACACTCTGCAAGAATGTAGTACATTTCCGGAAGACGGATCAGCGGCATGGAATTCTTGCCCCCACTCCGTAACGGATCGTCGTAGCCTTGCTGGTCAAATTTCCTGGATACTTTGACTGTATTGACCAATTCGAAAGAATTGTTGTTTAGACGGAAATCGGTGGCACCTCCATTTTCAAATTCATAAAGTTTGTCAAGGGTTTCCGGTTTTTCAGACATGTTGGATGATGAGATGTTCTTGAAATCTTCGTCTACAATTTTATCCAACTCGTCAATGTAGAGGTTGAAGATATGTTCCTGGAACAATATGCGGTTGGAATTACTTCCGGCAAGACTGAAATAGCCTGAGTTGATAACGTCAGATGCATAGTTGTAGGCCCGGGATTTGCTGTCGGCATCTCCTTTGTACAGGTATGCACGGGCCAATATGGCATAGACAGCATAGATATTCATACGGGTTTGGCGATAGACCATGAACGGGTCTCTTATCTCATTGCCATAGTCACTGCTGAATTCTTTCGGGTCATGTTCTTCCAACAGTTTTTCAGCTTCATGCAAATCTGCTATTACCAAATCAATGAATTGAGATGCAGGCAATAACGGGGTGGCTTCTGCATCCAGACGGGTACGGTATGCCAGACATTTTGTTTCCGGACTTTGTGAATATATCGGTCCGAATAAGCGCAACAGTTCAAAATGCAGGAATCCGCGTAACCCCAGAGCTTCGCCCTTCATTACCTCATAGTAATCTGGAGTCTTGATTACATCCCGGTTGGCATCAATGTAGTAAAGAAAATTATTGATATTGGCAATGACTTTGTATATCATGCTATAATAGTTCTCTACGATCGTTTTGTATGAGCCGCTGTAATTATATAGTTCATTATCTATTATCATTTTGTTTTCGTAGCGTTGGGCCAGGAATTCCATGAAGTTGTATGTGAACTGCTTGCCATACAATGAGGGATCGCCTAATTTCAAGTAAAAACCGGTGAGTACGTCCTTGAACCCATACTCATGTGCATATAAATCTTCCTCATTGATAGAGGTCTTGGGTGGTACATCCAGCCAGTTTGAGCAGGACGTGAAAAAGAATAATAAGCTGATGACCGGAGTCAATATCAATATTTTTTTCATGATTCTATTCATTAAAATGCAACATTCAAAGAAAATGAGAACTGACGGGCAAACGGATAATCCAGACCGCGTTCACGTTTTACGGAAGAAATATAGGCAACATCCTCCATGTTGAGGCTCATGCTCAATGCACTCATCTTCATCTTTTTCAAGAAAGGATGGGAGGCGGGGAAACGGTAGCTCAGAGCAATAGAACTGAACTGAAACGTGTTGTCATCCATGACAAAGCGTGAGGTCGCTTTTGTTTCAGAGCCTTTTACGGCATTGGTAAGGGCTTTGTATTTTACGACATCTCCCGGTTTTTGCCAGCGTAAATCCAATACGCGTCTGTCCGCATTATAACGCAAGTCTGCATTCTCGACTTTAGATACCAGAGTATTGTTATAGACTTGTCCGCCAAATCGATAGTTGAATCCGACACTGACACCGAAGCCTTTATAGTTGAATGTGGAGTAGATGTTTCCCTGCAATTTGGGCTCGGTGTTGCCGTAAGGAATGACATCTACGGCATCCCATACGCCGGTCAGTTCTCCTGTGATACGTTTCTGGAATACTTCCTGGCCGGTTGCCGGGTCGATGCCTAATGATTTGACAACCCAGATGTTGTTTAATGACTGGCCTTCTTCGTAGCGGGGCAGTGGGGTTGCATCCAATTTCCCGGCATTGACACTGTTCATGTATTCCAAAGCATTTGAAATCTTTGTCATTTTGTCACGGTTGTGCGAGCCGTTAAAGTTGATTATCCAATAGGCTTCACGGGAAGCGTCTTTGTAGGGGATGAATGATGCTGCAAACTCAACGCCTTTGTTCTCAATTGTTCCCAGATTTTCCGGTATTGATGAGAAACCGAGAGATGGTGCCAATGTTATATCGGTCAGGGAGTTTTTGGTGCGTTTCTGATAGTATTCGACTTTTGCAGTGATTCTGTTGTTTAAGAATCCAGCTTCCAGGGCAACGTTCAACTGTCCGGTCTGTTGCCATTTAAGGTTGGAATTACCCAGGGCAACAAGTTCTGCGCCTGTCCCGTCGGATGAAATATAAGGTTTCAGCATGGAGTATGTGTATACTTGTTGGGCCTGGTAAGGGGCAAAACCTTGTGTTCCGGTGATACCGTAAGAGGCACGTGCAATCAGGTCGCTTATCCAGGATACTTTTTTTACCGAATTTTCTTTCTTGATATCCCAACGTACACCTGCCGACCAGAACGGAGCAAAACGGTTATGTTTGCCGAATTGGGAGGAACCGTCTGCACGGATATTGAAGTCAACGGAATATTTGTAACGGAATGAGTAGCCGAAAGCTCCGACAAAACCTATTGAACGGCTAGTGTTTTCGCTTCCGGTCATCTTTTCATTGTATTTTTTACCGAAAAGGATGTTGTCCATTTGGTCGTTGGGGAAACCGGTTACGGTTGCACCGTACCAATCGTTCGATGTCTGGTCTATGGAATAACGGGCATTAAAACTTACAAAATGATCTGCTGCTATTACGTCATTGTATGATGCAGATATGTTTATATTGTAATTGAAAGATTCGTCTTGCTGACGGATGAATTCTCCGCGGCGCATGGGATCTGCCTCAGAAATAAATTTGGTGTGTTGTGCAGGACGGAATATTTCTGTCTTTCCGTTGCTTTTGGCGATGGCAACATCAGCCTGCAGGCGTACGGATGAAATAGGATTGTATTCCAAATAGAACTGGTCGCGTACAGTAAACGAGGAATTCCTGTCTTTAGAGTTGAAAGTGGTGTTGTACATGGGGTTCGGTATGGGGTCTGTATTCCAGTATTCTTTGGGATCTTGCCATACTTGCAGGTTCTTCTTGATTTCTCCGTTTTCTCCATAAGGACGCAAATAGGGATTCAAACGGGTGTATTCGCTGAATGAGCCCCATGGAGAATTGTCTCCGGTTGCATTATCCAGGGTGATGTTGTTGCGTATTAACAATTTGTTGAAGCGATAGCTCAGGTCTAAAGCTGCCGTTTGTGTCTTGCGGGTTGATTCCTTCATAACGCCTGGAGTGAAGTTGCCGCCGACATACAATTTGTAGCGCAGTGCCCTGTCTCCTCCTTCAAGGGTTACGGCATGGCGGTGCTGTACGGCATTTCTTAAAGGAATATCCAGCCAGTCTGTATTTACCCCTCGTCTGACTTCCCTGAGATATTGCTGATAAATCTGTACGTATGAGTAATCGCTGTCTTCAGGATAATAACCTGCCATCTTTTCAACTCTCAGTTTTTCTTCTGCATTTAATAAATCATATCCTGATAAATCGGGTAGTTCCAAACGGATATTACCGGCATAGGTGATTCGTAAGTCTCCGGGCAGGGGAGCTTTGGTTTCAATGACTATGACGCCATTGGCAGCCTTGGAACCGTAAATGGCTGTTGCTGCTGCGTCTTTTAAAAGCGTAATGCTTTCTACGCGTTCCGGGTCCAAATCGACCATTGTTTGCAAATCGATTTCAAAACCATCCAAAATCAATAGCGGTTGATTGGGATAAGTGGAATAATCTCCTTGTAGCATGACCATGTCGGTGCTTACACTGCCGCTTCCGACTCCTGTCGGCAGAGTCGCCTGACCGCGCATACGTAAGTCAGGAAGGCGGTTGGGGTCAGAACCTTGTGAGATATTTTCTATGATACGGAAGCTGGGATCTATGATTGACAGAGCTTTGGCCATGTTGGTGGTGCTGAATTTCTTTAAATCCTCTCCTTTGACAGAAACTGCAGAACCGGTAAATCCTTCTTTTTTGCGGTTAAACATACCGGTTACAACCACAGCATCCATTTCAACGGTTTCCTCTTCCATTTTAATGGTAATCTCTTTTTGACCGGCATAGGTAAATTCCTGTGATTTCATACCGATAAAGGAGAATTGCAGTATAATGCCTTGGGTGTTTGGTATTTCAAATTTAAATGTTCCGTCCGCGCCTGTTGAAGTCCCCAGTGTAGTCCCTTTTACGATAACAGTGACACCCGGAAGGGGATTGCCCTTGGAATCAACAACTTTACCCTGTACAACTTTGGCTTGTTCCGCTGTCTTTTGTTGCGCAGGGGCTTTTTTCAGCAGAATGGTTTTCTCTGTAATCTCGTAAGAGAGACCGGTGCCTGCCAGTAAGGTGTTGAGGACTTCTTCTATGGAAGCATCATGAAAGTTCAAGTCTTTCACTCCTGTTTGGGGCAAATCCCAGTCGCTGTATACGAAACTGAACTCTGACTGACGACCGATTTCATTGATGATGTCTTTGAAACTGCCGTTTTTCACCTCTAGGTTTAATTTGACCTGTTGCGAATAAACGTTGGCATTAGCTTGTAATGTCAACAAAAACAAGAAAATAAAAAATGTCTTCATTACCAGATAATGAATGATTTTCCTACACCCCGGATAAGGGTATAAAGATTTTTTTTTCATAATTTTGTATTTAAGATTCAACTTACGTTCATCCGCTGTTGCGAGCAGCTATGAACATTTATCTATGGGGATGGTACTGCGAATACCGTCCCTGTTTTATTTTACAATAATGGTGTCCCCTTTTATGTCAAAATGTACTCTTCCGGTTTTTTGCATTAATTCCAAAACTCCGTCAATTTTCTCATACTTCCGGATATTGAGGGTGAATGGAATCTGCTTGCTTTGGCTGTTGGTATAGAATACTTCAAATGAATACCAGCGTTTCAAGTCGCGTAATATTTCTTCCAAAGGGCAGTTGTCATATAACATTTTACCGTTTTTCCAACCTGTATATAATTCCGTATTTACCTGTTTGATGGCGATGTCTTTTGAATTTTTATCATAAACAGCCTGGTGGGATGGAGTCAGACGGACTTTACCATGCGTACCTTGCACTTCTACGCTACCGGATACCAGCGTTGTGAAAATGGAAGTCTCTTCTTGGTATGACCGAACCCCGAAAGATGTTCCTAACACTTTGACGTCTATCCCATCTGTGCGTATGATAAACGGTTTTGATGCATTACTTGTCACCTCCAAATAGGCTTCGCCGCTCAATTCCACGATACGTTTGTCCCCGGAAAACCGGGCCGGGAATTTTAATTTCGTTTCGGCGTTCAGCCATACTTTCGTGCCGTCCGACAGGATGAGGTGATATTCTCCACCTTGTGGTACCCATATTACATTATTTTGACAGACAGTCTGTTTTTGATGGTTACTGTCTATGGCATATATGTGCAAATGACCGATGGAATCCTGCTGTATCAGATTACCTTCCGAAGTAGTGATATATCTGTGCGTCTGCTCGGTTAAGGATATTTTCTCTCCGTTAGCCAATGTCAGAATGGCTTTTGAAGAGCCGGCTTCCCCAAATGTTGGTGTTAGAGTTGTCGGTTCCGTCCGTGAGTATTCCATAATTAAGATACTTCCAATCATTGCTATTACTACAGCGGCTGCTCCTGTCAGCCACCATACCTTTCTCTTAAAACGTTGGAGGTATATTTGTTTATAGAGGCGATTGTGTACTGAGTCCTGCATCTGTTTGACCAAGTCTTCTTCTGTCATTTCAATGCATGCATATAATTTGAGCATCTTTCGGTAGTAGGCCTGATGAGTCGCATCAGCATTCAGCCAATCAATCAGTTCTCTTTGTTGCGAAGAAGTCAGTTCTCCCCTGCGAAACAGAAGTATATATTCGTCTATGAGCTCTTGTAACAACATAAATCCGATAGTTTCTTTGTAAATAGAAACAGATGATTTTAGAAAATGGGTGACAGTTTGTAAAAATTATTTTAATTTTTTGTGATAATATCATTTTCTCACATCTCTTTTATTTATCTTCAATATAATCTCATGACAAATGCCGATCAAAAATGTGCTTTTGCCTTCTTTGAGGGAAAGCGAAATATTGTCCATAACATATCCGTAGACGGTTAATGGATAGTACCGATGGTGGGGATAATTATTTCAAAAGCAGGTACAGGAAAAGACTGAAATTATCCGTGTAGCGTTCTCTAAGTTGCCGGATGGCCCTACGGAGCAATGTTTTGACGGTATTGATGGAGATGCCGAGGTAGTCGGCAACTTCCTGATACTTTTCTTTTTTGTAGAATATGGCTTTTACAATTTCACGGGTTTGGGGAGGCATGTTTTCGATGTCCTGTCTGATTTGTGTGAATATTTGTTCATTGAATTCGGAGTATTCCTCATCTTCAATTGTAATATTATGCAGTTCTGCACTGCTGCGGAGGACGTCTTTCTTTTCCCAGAAATTGATGCAGGCGTTTTTGATAGCCCGCAATAGCCAAGGTCTGGCTTCATCGATAGGAACTCTCAGATAGGCTTCGGACTTCCAGAAATTATAAAACACCTCCTGCACAATGTCTTCTGTATCGCTCTTTGAATTTACAAAAGTTAAAGCATACAGTAACATCGGTTGTGAGTATTTGTTATATAACAGATCAAATAACTTTATATCCATACCATTGTGGTGCAAAAATTTTTGCAATATTCACAATTATTTTTTATTTCTCCAAGGTCACACTCGTACACCGGATTTGTCCTCCCAAAGGAGGATTCATTTTCGAAATCTTGATTTTAGCATACTGCAATTGAGGGAAAGCCGCATATAAGGCATCGAGCATTCGTTTCCCTACATGTTCCAGCAAATGAGACCGTTTCATCATTTCACGGGCAATAATCTCATAAGCTGTCTGATAACTTAAAGCATCAGCGATATCATCTGTGGAAGCCGGACAATGGCAATTATAATGTAAACAAGCATAAACCATAAATTTATTTCCTACAATTTGTTCCGCTTCAAAACAACCATGATAGGCAAAGAACTCCATGCCTTCAATTTCAATTATTCCAGTCATTTCAATTCCATTTAATCCAGTCAATTTCCTATCCGTATTACACAATAAAATACTTCACATAACCTAACTCCAGCCTATAAAAATCACGTTCGGCTCAACAAGCCTTCCGCTTCTTTTACCTCCCACATAAAAAAATAATACAAACAAAAATAAATCTATTTTCTATTTTGTTCAAAAGTAGAAAAAAGAAAATTCACTTCCTATTGAATTCCTGACCAAAATCAAAATCCACCGAAACCTTTCCAGAAATTCGCGTACATAATATCTCTCAACTATTCAGTGTAAATTAAAAAGAAATTATTCCATTATACAATGCAGCCCTATTCTTTACAGAAATATTCCGATTAAAATAATCCGAAAGACACGGAAAACATCATCAGAATATAAAAATGAAAGGGCCGGTGAACCGACCCTTAAACATTTACTAACTACTAACCTAAACCATACAAACTTATGAAAAACAATCTTTTTTAAAGACGGTGCAAAGGTAAGGACATTTCAAACAAATACAACAACCAAACAACAAATTAATGTTAATTATTTTGTTAATATATAGTTAAAATGCATGTATATAAAATCAGAATCGATACAAAGGTTTCCGGCCTGCATAAATATGTGATATTCTGCCATTTTCAAAACAGACAAAAAAATTATTTTCTGTTTTTTCTAAAATATTTTGCCAATATAAAAAATTCATCTACATTTGTACCCGCAATCAGATAAGATCGCACGGGCGCTTAGCTCAGTTGGTTCAGAGCATCTGGTTTACACCCAGAGGGTCGGGGGTTCGAATCCCTCAGCGCCCACAAAAGGAAGTCAAAAAAGGCTTCCTTTTTTATGTCCCAAATTTTCCCGGGGGGGGGACCACGGTCATTTTTCCGGATAATCCAAAGGGCGGGTGATCCAATCGATATTTTTCCAACGGGAGAGTTCCTGTACCAGATCGAAGCCGGAACGGTAAAAATCGATGACCATTTTTTCAGGATTAGGATAATTCAAAGCATCCTCCAACGTAAAGAAGAACTCCTGTTTTTCCGGTTTAAAGAAAGCTTTATCGGGCCGTAAAAATTTATCGTTACCTTGAAGATCTTTCACAAACGGATAAGGCATTCCATAAAAAGCCGGTTTCGGAAAATTCGGATCACCGGGCCAAAATCCACATTCATAGCATTTTTCATCAAAAGCATATTGCATCACCTTATCCTCTCTGCCCCAAGGTGCGGCCTCGCCGCTATACACCAGACACGACAAATCCATCGTACCGAAATAATAAGCCGGACAAGTCACTTTTCCCCGGAAAGGGGCGAGAAAACGATTCAAGGCCCGATCGGCAAAAAGCATATTATCCAGCCACAACAACACTGCTTCCTTCTGATACGACCGATGTTTCCCGTCTTTATCCAGATCGACAGGATCATAAAATTCCTGTGATTTCACATCGATTCTGGCCGGCACATCGATTTGTTTCAATGCCGCCATAAACTGCCGGTAATAGTCTCCGACACTCTTCCCGTCCTCCAAGGCCACCTTTTCGGTTTTTCCGTTGTAATTCCGGAAGACCACCTGATCTTCGCGGAAATCGAAATTAATTTCAAAAGGCACAGGTGCCTCAGGAACGATTCCCGTCGAAATCCCGTCCAGGGTGAGATATTGCCTGATATGCGCCCATTCTGGCCGTTTCGCCCGATACAGCAATTTCACTTTACCACTCATTTGCAACAACATATGTAAAGTATCGGCTGTATCTTGCCAGTCTGTATAATTCAAAAAGTCCATGGCTTATATATCATCTGTCAGTGAGTTTATCGTTACCCCGAAAAAATGGTTCTGTATTTAATACAATTTAACAGGACCATGGTAAGGGAAGAAACTTTCCTCCGAAAAAATCCGTTATACCGGGATAACGATTGTAGGGCAAAGCCAGTGACATTAAATTCAGGACACAATGAAATACTATTTTATATTTTGCTTGTACCTTATTTTTATTTTACCCTTATCCGCCCAGGAAAGAAAAGAACGTCCGCAATTCAAACTCGGAGGAGCCTTAAGGTTCAATTATAACTTTTCGGATTGGAACTCAGGACATCGCGACCGGGGAGGCGATCTGGGTTACGATGTGTTTATGCTTCGTCCGACAGCCTCTTACAAAGGTTTTCTGCTGGATGCCGATTGCCGGTTTTACAGTACGGCTTTCGGTGGATTTATGCTCAAATACGGTTGGATCGGGTATCGGTTTTCTGAAAAAAATCACCTCGAAATCGGTTTGACTAAAGTGCCTTTCGGACTCCAACCCGGAAGTGGTAACAACTTTTTCCTCCAAATCTCCTATTATGTCGGTCTCGAAGACGATGCCGATATGGGGGTTAAATTCGTTCATTCCGACGAACATTGGAAATATGCCTTAGCTTTTTTCAAAAATGCCGATGAACTGTTGTTCGGAGCAAATTCCGAGACTTCCGACGATCGTTATGGTTACGATGTGGCCGGCAGGAACAAAGAAATCAACCAACTCAACGCACAACTGATCTACAAATACGGCAATCAGGTCGAACACCAGGTCGGATGCTCCGCCGAATTCGGCCAACTCTACAACATCGATACCCGAAGTAACGGTTCCCATTTCGCCTTTGCCCTACACTACATGTTCGACTGGCACCGCCTAAATTTCAAAGCCCAGGTATCTACTTATGCCATGTACCCCAAAAATGCTCCCGGAGAAGACCGGAATCTGGTCGTAATGACGGCTTACGGAGCTCCTTATCTGGTTGCTGCCAAAGCCAACATATACACCCTGAGTATTTCCCATACCTTCCCGATCGGTTGGAAATGGCTCGGCAACATCATGATGTACCATGATGTCGGCATTATCCAAAAATGGCATACCGATTTCAACAATAGTTTTCAAAATGTATACGGTTTTTTACTGAACATGGGTCCGGTTCAGACCTATATCGATTATGCGATGGGCAAACACCAGGCTTGGATCGGACCGGACCGGGACGCTTTCGGACCCGGAATCGGAAGCAATTCCTGGCATGCCCGTTTTAATATAAACATCGGTTATTATTTCTAAATCTGCCTCTGCTATGATTCTGGAACTATTTCAACTTTACGCCGATCGGTGGCAATTCTTTTTAAAGCTCACCCTGCAACATCTGGAAATCTCATTGATAGCCATCGTCGCTGCCTTGTGTATCGGCTTGAGCCTGGGAATTCTGATCAGCAGTTACCGTCGTTCGAGTAGCCTGGTTTTGGGACTGACAAACTTCATGTACACCATCCCTTCCATCGCATTATTCGGTTTTCTGATTCCCTTCTCAGGCATCGGAGACACGACAGCCATTTTTGTCCTGACCGTCTATGCTTTACTCCCGATGGTCCGCAACACCTATACCGGTATCACCGGCATCGACCGGGAGATCATCGAAGCCGCCCGCGGGATGGGAAGTACCCCGTTTCAGATTCTTTATAAAATCCAGATTCCGCTTGCCTTTCCGGTGATCCTCTCCGGTCTTCGGAATATGGTGGTGATGACTATCGCACTTGCCGGCATTGCTGCTTTTATCGGAGCGGGAGGATTAGGCGTCGCCATCTACCGGGGCATCACGACCAACAATGGGGTGCTCACCGTGGCCGGCAGCCTTCTGATCGCCGTTTTAGCCCTACTCACCGATTGGGGTATAGGCTGTTACGAAACCCACATCAAAAAGAAACGCAAACTGATATGACCATGAAAAGAGATTTACTGCTACTCCCCCTGCTCGCCTTTTTTCTCCTGACAACAGCTTGCAAAGACAGGAAAAATACGATCCGTATCGCCACCAAACCGATGACCGAACAGTTCATTCTGGGAGAAATGCTAAAACTATTGATCGAACAAGATACCGGTCTCGCGGTAGAAATCACCAAAGGGATAGGAGGCGGTACCAGCAATATCCATCCGGCTATGTTAAAAGGTGAATTCGATATCTACCCCGAATATACCGGGACGGGTTGGCTCGTGGTATTGAAAAAAGACAGTTTACTACCTCCGGACACCCTATACGAGACTTTGAAAAAAGAATACGAACAAAAATTCCATTTAAAATGGCTGAGTCCGTATGGATTCGACAACACCTACAGTCTGGCGGTCGGCGAACCTTTGGCTAAGAAATACGACCTGACCCGGTTCTCCGACTTAGCGCGCTATCCCGACCAATTTATTTTCGGAGCGGAATACGATTTTTTCGAAATTCACGAAGGCTACGAAGCCCTCTGTCAGTATTACGACCTGAAATTCAAAAAGACCCGCGATATGGATATCGGATTAAAATACGAAGCCATTAAATCGGGGAAAGTCGACGTAATGAATATCTTTACCACAGACGGGCAACTGAATGGAGCCAACCTCACTGTATTGAAAGACGATAAAAACTTTTTTCCTTCCTACTATTGTACCACCGTCATCCGTGAAGAGACTTTAAAGGCACATCCCGAATTAGAACAAACGCTGGAAAAAATGAAAGGAATATTGACGAACGCCGAAATGGCCGAACTGAACTACGAGGTCGATATTGCCGGCCGACCGGAACAAACCGTCGCTGCCGATTTTCTGAAAAAGAAAGGATTATTGAGATAGCATGAATGATATCATACGTTTCGAACAAGTGACGAAAGCTTACGGGGATCAGGTGATTCTGAAAGCATTCGATCTGAAGATCCGCAAAGGTGAATTTCTGACTGTCATCGGTAGCTCCGGAAGCGGAAAGACTACGATGCTCAAGCTTATCAACGGATTATCGGCCCCGACTCAGGGCAAAATATATATCGACGGGAAAGACATATCGCAAGAAAACCAAACTCTTCTACGCCGCAATATCGGCTATGTCATCCAGGGAATCGGACTGTTTCCTCACATGACTGTCCGGAAAAATATCGCTTATGTACCGAGCCTGCTTAACCAGCACGACAAAGAACGTACCTGCAAAGCTGTAGAACGACTCATCGGAGTCGTCGGTCTGGAACAGGAAATGCTCGACCGTTATCCCTCGGAACTCTCCGGAGGACAACGCCAACGAGTAGGAATTGCACGCGCCCTGGCCGCCAATCCTGACATCCTGCTCATGGACGAACCGTTCGGAGCCGTCGACGAAATCACCCGAAAAATGTTGCAGGCCGAAATTACCCGTATTCACCGCGAACTGGGAGTCACCATCGTTTTTATCACACACGATATCCGGGAAGCACTGACACTCGGAACCCGTATCATAGTTATGAAAGACGGGCACATCGAACAAGACGGAACACCGGAAGAAATCTGTAAACACCCCGAAACCGAATTCGTAAAACAACTGATCATGGATTGAGATGAGCTTACTTTTTTTTATAGAGAACAAAATTTATTCATCCAAATAAATATATATTTGCTACATGAAACCGATGCGACTTATTTATATCTACCACAGTGGCTTTATTATTGAAAGCAAAGAATTTGCCATTTTGATCGATTATTATCGGGATACCCCGGAGTTTTATGTACACCGGCACTTTTTGAAACGCCCCGGAAGGCTGTATATTCTGTCTTCCCATGCCCACCCGGACCATTTCAACCCGGAAATACTCTCCTGGAAACCGGAAAGACCGGACATCCGGTATATCCTGTCCGAAGATATCCGCGACAGCCAAAAGGCGTGTTTTCACGATGCCATTTTCCTAAAAAAAGGAGAAGAATGGAACGATGATCTATTAAAAATCAAAGCCTTCGGTTCTACCGACATCGGCATTTCTTTTCTGCTCGATGTCGCAGATAAGCGCATTTTTCATGCCGGCGACCTGAACAACTGGCATTGGGAGGAGGAATCCACCCCAGAAGAAATCAGAGAAGCCGCAAACTTTTATCATCAGGAACTGGAAACTCTGGCCCGGGAAACCGACTATGTCGATTTAGCCCTTTTTCCTGTCGATCCGCGTTTAGGCAAGGATTACACCCGGGGAGGCCGGGAATTTGTCGACCGGATCCGTACCCTGCAATTCGCTCCTATGCACTTTTGGGAAAAATACGAAAAAGCGAATGCTTTCCGGGAGTATGTCGAAAAGCGTGGCGGAAGATTTCTGACGATCGGAAAACCAGGAGAAGAAAAAACGATAAACTAATTTAATTTTACACAATGGAAATAAAAGGAAGATTCGATCATTTCAATTTCAATGTACTGGATTTAGAAAAAAGTATCCGGTTTTATGAAAAAGCTTTGGGATTGAAAGAAGTACGGAGGAAAACCGCCTCCGACGGTTCTTTTATCCTCGTCTATATGGGAGACGGGGAAACGCCTTTCACCCTCGAATTGACCTGGCTGCGCGATCGGAAAGAACCTTACGATCTGGGAGAAGGAGAGTATCACCTTTGCCTGCGTGTCCCGGGAGATTATGATAAAGTGAGAGCATTCCACAAAGAAATGGGATGTGTATGCTACGAAAATACCGACATGGGACTCTATTTTATCTGCGATCCCGATGGATATTGGATCGAAATATTACCTCTATAGGTATCGAAACAGAACACACTTCACCCGGATTTCCGAAAATTTGATGAAATCCGGATACTAATTATGCAAAGGCTCCCGACGATTACAACGTCATTTTCCACTTTTTCGTGTTTAAATTCAGAAGGAGAAATATACTTGTTGTTAAATTTTAGCGTGTGACGTCAAAAAAATTACCGGATATTTGTTATTCGAAAATATTTCCTTTAGTTTTGTTTTTGTTATGAAGATCGAAAGGCAACATATTATTCTGAATTACCGGACTGTTTGTCAGCCGGAGGATCGGATTTTGTCTGTTTCGTTCTCTGCTGTTTCTATTATTACTACCACTACAACAACAACTATTACCCCTATGGGGGTTTAAGTTGTCATATCACCAATCTGTATATCCGTATATTATTCCGGCCGAGGCTGCCGGAGGTTGGCTTTTCAGGATTCTAATCTAAAGTTTATCGTTTAAAAATTTCAAAAGGTATGTTAGTCATGAAATTCAAGGGTGCTGTCCTTCAGAATCAGGAAACCCTGGCAGAAATTAAAAATAGAATAAAAGAGCAGAATTGTTGTAGTATTGTAGTGGTATCGGCTTTAAAGGGCGTGATGCCCCGTTTGCGGCAGTTGTATGGGTTGAGTTTGCGGAGAGGAGCAGGATTTGAAAATGAGTTCAATGAATTAAAACAGGTTCATGAACAATTGGCTTATGAGCTTTTAGCCGGACGGAAGCTCGAAGAGTATAAAGTTGAATTGCAGAAGGAATTGAACGATTTGTACGGTATTCTGCATCATGTCGGAGTATTGCGTGAATCTTCTCATTGTATGAAGGATTATATCCTGGCTAAGGGAGATATTCTGGCTTCTCTGTTGTTCAGCAAATTGTTCGATCAGGCGGAATGGCACGATTCACGTAATTTTATGCTGACGGATGGGAATTTCGGTGCTCCGGAAGTGTTGTGGGAAGAGAGTTGCCGGGCAGCCCGGCAGGAATTCAGGGGGCTTCGGGGAATGGCCGTTGTTCCGGGGTATTGCGGGAAGACCGAAGCAGGTTACACCATCTCTATGGGAAGAGTAGGGCTGTCACTTACAGCTGCAGTCCTGGAGGCTGCTTTTCAACAAGTGAAAGTGGCCTGATGCCCTATAGACGGCAGAAAAGCATTTTAAAACAATTTGTCCGGAACTCCATGAATTGAAGAAAATCCTTCTAACTTTGTGATATTTAACAGAACACAAAATCGGTTGTATGAAAAGTTATTCGTGGATTCTAATTCTGGTATTGTTCCTGAGTGGATTCTCTTCCTGTCATTCAGACGCGGAAAGATATAAAGATATTTTGCGGGAAGGTTCCTGGTATGTTTACGATATCGATTATTCTTATAAGCTGTATGATGATTTCGAGACGCCGGAATTATTCGATTTTTTCCATTATTTGCTGGATGAGAGAAACCTGTTGTTTTTGCCGGGAGATGAGCTGATGTTTTCCAAAAGAAGGATCGATGTCAATTGTCCGGACGGCGATCGGTTCGGTTACGATTATTACTACAGTGGTGATTATATCCGGATCGGCCGGGACGGTGATTATATGGATTTGTTTCCTCAGGGGGATATGAATGCTCTGACATTGACTCTCGATCGGATAGGGTTGGAGAATTTGTTGTCGTACTGGGCGCCAGTAGATGAATATTATGCTTATTTGCTGGAGGCAGCTTACCGTAATCTGTATGATTTTCACATCACTTATCATTTGCAGCGTCCTATCCCGGAGATGGCGCAGGTGATGCCGGGGATATATATCGGACCGATGTACGACGGGAATCAGCAACTGATGAATGAAGCCGCTACGGTCAATCTGTTTTGGGAGAAAGGACAGATGAATATGACCCTGGACGATAAAGTGATCCTGGAAGACGAGAATGGTCCGGGACCTCAGTTTTATGTCGATATAGCCGGGCTACAGGTCGATAAAGGACGTACGCCGGGAAGTTATGTGTTTACCGGAGAGCAATCGTTTACCGATCGCCAATACGGACCGGTGGAAGTCCGGATCAGGGAAGGGCGTTATAATGCTGCGGGGACAGTGGCTGTGTGGCTGGAGATTGTCTGGAATGAAAATGTATATGAGCTGGATTTCCAGAAAGGAGTACGGCAATGGGATTTCCAGAGTTTGAAAGTCAAATCGTCGGAAAAAACGATCATTCTGAAAAAATAATGGTTTCGGCTTTGATATGAAAGGAATTGTTTTTTGTCTTTTGGGTTTATTGATCGGGGTGGAAAGTTCCGGGCAGTTGGTCAGGCGTAAGGATTATGATCTGGCGGTGGCCCTGCAGGCCGGTGGCGGAACGTCGGTGGGAATTCCTTTCCGCGATGTCCGGATGTTTGTTGTGCCGGTCGGTGGATTGAAGATGACTATTCCTTTTACCCGGAAATGGTTTTTGGGTACGGAAGTCAATTATGCAGACCATCGGTTCGATAGCCGGTATGCCCCAGGGGAAAATACAGACCGGAAGCAGAAGGTACGGTTTCGGCTAAAGGAACTACAACTTCCGGTATATCTTAAATATATGCTGAACTGTAACCGGGCATCTTTGCTTTTCGGTGGATATGCCGGTTATTATTTTCAAAATAAATCCGGGGTATCGGGACCGGATCCGGCTGTCGCTTTAGACGATGAAACGGAGAAATGGAATGCCGGCCTGACTTTCGGCTATGAATACCGGATCGTGAAACATCTGAATGTGATGTGCCGGGTGAGTGCCGGCCTGAATGATCTGATGCATTCCAGGGGAATTTCGGGTAAGAATGTATTTCCTTTACAAGCCTGTATAACCGTTAGTTATGATATTTTCCGGGTAGGAGATTGTGGATGTGATTAAAGGGGTAAAGAATAAATGACGAACTTTAGGAAACCTTTTTCCGTAGAAAGATAAAAAAAGTTTGTTTTATGAAAGAGTTGTTATTGAAATTAGTAGCTTCTGACCGGAAACATCTGGACGGAGCTTTACTTTTCCTGCGTTTGTTTATAGGAGGAATGATGTTGAGTCATGGGTGGGCGAAATTAGCGTCCTTTTCGACTTTAAGCGCTACTTTTCCTGATCCTTTAGGCGTGGGTAGCACCTTATCGCTCCTATTGATTCTATTTGCAGAGGTGGGATGTTCGTGTTTGCTGATCTTCGGGTTAATGACCCGGTTGGCTGCTCTCCCCTTGATGTTCGGAATGCTGATGGCTTTTTTCGTTATTCATGGTGCCGATCCTTTTGCAGTGAGAGAGTTGCCTTTACTTTATCTGGGCGTGTATGTATTTTTGCTGTGGGGCGGAGCCGGCAGCTATTCCCTGGACGAATGGATCCGGCGAAGGATTATTCACCGGGAGATTGCTCGATAAGTGCCGGAACATCGGTAGTCCCGAGTTCTTCGTCTTCGACGATAAGCGTACGGGCAAAAAGCCAGTAAAGCAATAATACACAGATGACAATGACTCCGATAGTCAGCCAGATGTTATTTTTTCTTTTTTTCATGTCTTTGATTTTTTTATTTGAACGATGAAAGCTTATACTTGGTTGCTGGAAAATGACAAATCTTCATGAAAAAAAGGCAGAATTTGTGTCAAAGGCCGATGTAAACATTTTTTTTTGTTTCTGGCATAAGATTTGCCTAAGCGGAGAATGAGCAGTCCAGCTATTTTTAATAACCGTTGACTACTCCTATTTATGATCAATTTATTTAACCATTTAAAATGAGAATAGAGCCATGGGAGCAGCTGGAAACAAAAAACCGAAAGGCATGAAGAAAAAACATGAAGCCAGTTATATGGCAGAGGAAACAAATCAGGAAATCATGCCTAAAAAAGGGAAGAAAAAATAGAGAGAGGATTGAAAGAATCCGTTAACCGGATTTAAAAAGTTACCGGCAGTTCAAAAAAGATTTTTGAACTGCCGGTGTATTTTGTTATCGGAATTGAAGGTTAGTACTGTCGAAAGTGACCTGTTCATCTTCTCCTTGTTGCCAATCGTTCGCTTGTCCGCCGGGAGTGATGAAATCTTCTTTGGTACCGATTTCAATATCCTCTTCATTTCCTGTCGTCCAGTCTTCGGGAGTCAGGTCGGGATCGATATCGGTTTCCTGCTTTGTGATATCGTCCGGCGTGACGTTTTCTTTCTTGCCTTCTTCGTTCTTCACCTCCACTTCACTGACAGAAACATTGATTTTTCTGCAGGATCCGATTCGACGGATAGGTTGAGTGACACCTCGGTGTTGGGCTGGGTCGTAGCAGGCACTTCCAGCAATTGGGCAGCCAATACCTGTCCGGTTTCGTCCCGGGCAATAATATTGCATTGAATTTTCTTTTCAATTTCTCCTGTTGTATTCACGATGGTGACATTCAGGAAAATACTGTATTGCTTTCCGGTTTCGGCCGCTTTGGTGATGGCTCCGGCTTTCATCGTAACGAAGACAGTGCCTGGTTCGGTCCATTTATCGTCACCGAATCCGAACATCGTACCGACTCCGGGTACGAGGACCCCGGCATCGGAAATCTGACCGGAATAATCGGTTAGCTGCACTTTCGTGGCAGATAGAGTCCGTTTTACGCTTAAGCCGACCGTCAGGTCTTTGTCGTCGACCGTCAGAGTACTTTTAGCGAACATCACATCTCCCAAAGGAGTGTAATGGGTGGCTCCTTCTGCTTTTGTCAATTGTACAGACATGCCGGAAAGTGGCGTACCGATTATTTCGGAGGAAATATTCCCGTCTTCCGGAACATTCCCGACCAGCACAACGGTATAATTTCCTTTTTCCAATTCGATGGCTTTGAGAGCATCTGCGGAAGTGTATTTATTTACGGATACCAATTTCTGGTCTTTGTCGTACAAATAGAGGCGCAAATGAGTTAATGCAGTTTTCAGGTCATTGTCCTGAACACCGTTTATATCACTTTTCAGTGCAAAGGACACTTTGGCTTTGGTTGCTCCGGGTTCAGGTCCGGGTTCCGGATCGTCTGCGCTACCGCCTGATCCGCCGCAACTCTGCAATCCGAATGCCAGTGATAAAATCAGAAATAAATAGAATATCTTTTTCACTTTGATTCAGTTTAATGTTAACATTTATTCATTTAACCGGCATAAGGAACCGTTATCAATTGTCCGTTCTCATCGTATACCGGATTTTCTGCCAGATAATTTTTCAATGTTTTAGCTGCTTCGATAATCTCTTCTGTCGTATTGAATTCAGTTCGACCCGTAATTTCGATAATCAAACGGTATTTTATGGCAGAGTATTCGCCCAGGTAACGTTCTCCGAGTTGATTCCACCAAACCGGTTTCAAAATTACTTGTTCGTAAGGTTGGTAAACATAGAAATCGCGGCGATGAGATCCGGCTATGAAGGAGAAATTGAAATAACGGCTGTTGTTGTATTCTTCAATTCCCTGATTTGCGTCAACGGTAAGGATAACAGTAGCATTCCCATTTCCCGTGGTTCGGGAGAAATGGATGTATTCACTATCGCCTTCGCTAATTTCAACAACCCAATCGGTATTACTCTCGACGGTCAGCCGGCAAGTATCCCCTGCAGCAGAGAATGTAGAGATATATCCGGGAGTGATTTTAAGAAGGATACCGTCCGGAACAAAATCGGAATCTGATTCGATATCGACCCGTAAACTGTTGTTGTTGTATTTTTCCAATAGTTTTTCGGGAAGTTTACCGTTTAAATCAGGATTCCCCCATAAATTCAGACTAGTCAGATTAATAAGTCCGTCCAGAGAAGCAGGAACAGTGGTGAGCCCGCAATTTTCCAGACTTAAATCGGTGATCGTGGTCATTGTACCGATCCAATCCGGGAACCCGTTTTTACTGAATGTCGGTGAAGATATACTCAGTGTAGTAAGGGATAAACTCTTGATCGGTTCGATTTGTGAGGGTTGCAGATCGGTATTACAGATTCTCAACTCTTTGAGTGAGCTCAGATGCAGGGAGGATGGAAGCTGAAGATTATTGAATCCTATGAGCGTCAGCTCGTTCAATTGTGAACAGTTCCATAAACTGGCCGGGAAAGTATTGTTATTTATATTCATCTCGGCTTCGAGTTCCAGTACTCTGAGATTGCTCAATTTCGTGAAATCGGTTTCTATGGTGATGCCCTTTTTATTAAATCCAGCGAGACCGATATATTCCAGTTGGGTGAGATCGGCGATATGGGCCGGGAACACTGTCGTATTCGAATAGACAACCAGATAACGTAAATTTGCCGGAAATACCGGAAGTGTATTTTCAGCTGTACAGCTGATGGATAATTGTTCCAGCGTAGTCATATCTTTCAGGAATACCGGAATTTCTGTCAGCGGATTATCATCGAAATTGAAAATCTTTAATGCTGTCAATTGTTTAAAAGATTCCGGCAGACTCCATGAAACACCCAGTTCTTCATCAGGAGTAGTTGTGTCGCTCATTGTCCCGGCAATCGCTTTGGTTGCGTAGTTACCTAAGTACTTGAGTTCGTCGTATCCGATTCCGACAACCCGTCCTTCCTCGTTCAGGGTAACCCCTTCCCATAAACTGATCTTTTGGCCTGCCCGTTTCCATTGTAAAGCGTAATCATTGTCGGCAGGTAAAGCATCCCGTAAATCGAACATAGCCTGACGGTCGGTTTCCGATACTGTAGGTAGCGCCGGTAAATGAAGACAGGCTGTTCCGTTTTCATCGATTACCAGGGTTTGCGGGTTACACATTCTGATATCATAAAGTGTCGTACCCAGGCTGTCCAGACAAACGAAATCGGTTATGGTATATTCCCCATCGCTTAATTTTTCCCGGCCAAAGAAAGACTGTGTAATTAACAGGGTATCCTTATCCGATGAACATCGGGGACTATGGAAATAAACTGTCTGGTCGGTCTTTTTATTTTTAATCGACAGGTGGATATTCCGGATACTACCTACGTTCATTTGGTCAGCAAAAGTAAGGTGGAGATGTACGGTATCCAATAAAAGCATTTCATTGGCGGTCACATCTTCTGAAATAGTCGCTCCCCATGGAGTGGTTTCCATATCGAAGGTGATGTTCCAAATCCCTCCGGTCAGGTTAGAGGTGGCATGAATGGTATGGATTTTATTGGCTTCTACTTTATTCTTCAAAGGAATGTCAAATGTTTTAACGCCTTCGTTGCTTTCCAGTACAAATTCGAGTGAAGCGACAGAATCCGTGGTGGGGAAAGTGATGGCCTGACCGACATATACACCGTCCTGTTTTTTAGCCATCGGGATATTCAGCTTGACGCTTTCTCCTTCGGCTTCTCCGTTGAACCGGATCTTTTTAGGAGATCCGGTTAAAGCGACCGATTTCACAGTTACATCGTTGCCGATCCCTTTGAGTTCGATATCCATGCGTCCCACAAGGCGTTGCAGGGCGGCATTACTCTTGCTGTCTTTTCCAACGGTGAGGGTATCGATGCCTTTGAAAATACTTCCGGCACTTAAAACATTACCTTCCGATTCCTCCAGAGAGAGGGTGATGTCTTCTAATTTCTTATCTTCCTGAATACCGCTGATTAAATCCGATTTGATGTTGGAAAGATAAGCGAAAGTATACTGTCCGATGGGAAGTTTGACCGGAGAGACACTTTTCAGATTTTCGTATTCGCTATGTCTGACGAAATTTCCTGTTTCGTCGTAGATAAGCACGTGAAAGGTTTCGACGATATTACTTAATTCCTCTGCGCTGAGGTTAGCCTGAGCTCCGCTGAAATTCAGTTGTACTCCTCCTTCAGGGACTGTCGTGAGCGTATCTTCCTTTTGACAGGAACAAAAAAGAACACTCCAAAGCAGAACGATGCTATAGGTTATTTTTTTCATATCTTGATTCTTTTTGGATTATAAAACGCTTACTTCTTCTTCGAGTGTTAACTGCCAATCTTCGGCTCCACTTTTCGTTATGGCTTTTTTCCGGAGCATGAAATTCAATTCGAGTTTTTTGTTGGCTTCGACTGCATTTTTACCGGTAAACTCGAATATTCTGGGATTGTAATTACCGTCTGCGTCATAACTATCGATTACTATCTGACCTTTTACTACTCCATTGGTCGGGAAAATATAGTTCCAGGAATTGTCTGTTGGAATATATTTGCCATAGTATTCAAGTTCACCTTCATAATTTCCTAAATAGATTTCTGCAGGGGAATTTGTAATATAGCAATCGGGGGTATTTTGTATATTTAAAGAGTCTAAATTGGTGATATTAACTTTAATTCCACCGACTAATCTTTGGAGTTCAAACTTCTTTTCTCCTGAGATGGGGTCTGCTTTCAATACTCCACCGAATAAGTTACCGGATGTATTTTCGTGTTTTTCGATCCCGATGCAGTCCCGATAAAAGACCATATGATCTTTCAACTCTTCGAGAGAACCCGAACAAGCTATCGTAATAAAGGTGTAAGGTTCCGGCTCCAGATCCTGGAATGCAACCGGATCTCCCCAAGCCAACTCTTGTTGAAAATAGATCGGTTTGACCGGAGTCGAACTCTCGGGGAAATAGAATAAGAACAAGGAATCGATTCCCGATTGATAAATAGAATCTGTGCTATACAGGGATAAGGCAAAATTTTTTCCGGTAACGACCGGTTGCTCTTCCTGTGTCTCTGTCGAACAAGAAAAGAGAGAACACAAGATGATAAAAAACAGTAATTTCTTCATGGTCTGTGATTTTGCAAGATTAAACGAACGATTATATTAGCGTAATAACTTGTCAAATCGTATTTATGCGCAAATTTTTGTATAAAATTGACGGCTAGATGTTTAGTTTGTATAAATTTTTCATACATTTATCTCACATTTTGTATTTTATTTAACCCAAATAATCGTCTATTTTTTTTGTTACAACTATTATAGCGGTTAGATCTGATTTCTGTAACTGTCGTAACTAAAAAATTCCAGGATTTATTTTTTCTTTCTATTCCGATTCCGGGTTTTGTGCCGTCAGCACTACAAGTCAAAGGAAGGAGAAGGAAAGTTTTATTGAATAAAAAGACAGGCCTCTATCGGAGCAGGAATACCTGAGTTACCTAACCGGATTTTTATAAAACACTGATTTACAAGCAAAATCTTAATATGAGGGGTTCAGAAAATATCTGTTTTGTAGGAGTTCATATTTTTAAGGTCGCCGTTCGTTTCCCATGAAGTGCTAGCATCAGTCGAAGGTATTTGTGTTCGGTGACCATTGGAGCTCTGGCGAGTGGTATCTTACTTTTTTCTGAACGCCCTGGTGTCTGACGGAAATGTAACGTAAAGTTTTTTTGCGAAGTGAGGAGTTCCGCCGGTCAGTGAAAGAAAAAGCCAACTGACCGACAGAAGCGACCGGGTCACCGAACACGAACAAGTACAAAATGCCAGGTCTTTCCGGCAAAGCCAGAAAAAGATCAGCGTCCCTTCCGGGCTACGCTAATCCTTCGACGTTTTACCGATCCATTCACGGATACCGTTCTCGTCCATTCGGTTCAATAGCTTTCCCTCTTTCCAGTTCAGGTCGGGATAAGCCTTTTTCAATGCGCCGACACTGTTGGTAATGCCGCTTCCACCCGATGTAGCGAAAGGAATAAGAGTCTTACCTGCCAGGTGATGAGTTTCAATGAACGTATCGATAATACGTGGAGCAAGATTCCACCAGATCGGATAGCCGATAAAAATCACATCATAATCGGCAATATTCTTTTTCGCTTCCTGAATGGCCGGACGCGACTTCGGATCGTTCATCTCTACCGAACTACGCGACCTTTTGTCATTCCAGTCGAGATCGGCATTTGTATACGATTCGACAGGGGTTATCGCATAAAGTTCTCCACCCGTAACCCGGGCTAATTTCTCAGCTGCACGTGCCGTAGTTCCTGTCACCGAGAAATAGGCAACAAGCGGCTTGTTATCCGATTGTTTCATATTTTGTTTTTCTTGGGCATTCGAGGCAGTCGCCATTCCAACGACCACCAATAATACGAATATAAATTTATACATAGAAAGCCGGTTTTTATTTTTGAATTTTATTATATGCTTCATCGTTTACAGGTTCGAGCCACTCGTTAGAAGAGCCTTCTCCCGGAATCTCGAACGCCAGGTGAGCGAACCAACTGTCGGCTGCTGCCCCATGCCAATGTTTCACGTTAGCGGGAATATGGATCACTGTGCCGGGTAAAATTTCTACGGCCGGTTTACCCTCTTCCTGATACCAACCTCGTCCGGCAACACCGATAAGCATCTGTCCGCCTCCCTTTTTCGCGCGGTGGATATGCCAATTGTTCCGGCAACCCGGCTCGAACGTGACATTGGAAATATAAACCTGTTCACGCGATATAGGTGCAAGATAACTATTGCCGGTGAAATACCGGGCATAGGCCGCATTCGGTTCTCCGATGGGAAAGATCATCTCACGTTGGAAAGCAGCTTTCGCCTCCTCACCGTTCGTATCTTCGGCCCACACTTCCTTGGCAAGCCGGAACGCAGCCCAAGCTTTCGGCCAACCCGCATAAAAACCGATGTGCGTGATAATCTCTGCAATCTCTGTTCGGGTAATGCCGTTGTTCCGGGCCGATTGCAAATGGAATGTCAGCGAACTGTCCGTTATCCCCTGACTGATGAGTGAAGTGATTGTTACCAAACTACGGTCACGCAAGCCGAGTTTGTCCGTACGACTCCAAACTTCGCCGAAAAGAACGTCGTCATTGAGTTCTGCGAATTTGGGAGCGAATGTTCCCAACTGGTCACGCCCCGCTGTTTGTTTGATTTTTTCCTGTGCCATACCGATTGTTGTTAAAATACTGAATACTAAAAATAAATAGATCTTGTTCATAATGGTATTTATTGGATAAAGTTATGTTTCAAGAATAGTTATCCGACAAGGATTTTCCTTTTCACGAACAGCATACATAGTCAATACACCGGGTTCACGACGCAAGGATATTTCACCGACTTCAGTAGCATATTTCAGATAGGCGTCGAGATATTCCGGCCGAACTTCAATTTTCGACAAGCGCACGATACCGTCCGAAGCCATAGTAATCCTGATAAATTTTACCGGTACACCGCCGACAACCGTATTCACAGCTACATCGCTCGTAACAACAACTCCAGCGCTTACCACTGCATTATTCAATAAAAATTCTACATACAAAAATACTGCGTTGCAAAAAAGTCTTCGTATCTAAATTACAGATTCTTATACCATTTTTCCGTTTTAACCCGTTTTACCATTCAATTGAAGAAGCCACTATTACCGGATTTTACAGATTATCGACCAAAAGTGTCGATTTATGGAACGAGCGCAGGATTTCAATTAAAAAAAATACAATTTCGACACTTTTCTTTGCAAACGTCTGCACAATTATATGTCCTTTGATCTATTTTTTTATTTGCCGCAAAAGGTTATCTTTGTCCGGTTTATGCGCTAAACGAGTGGTGATTAGCAATATATTAATCTATAAAAGCGATAAAAATGGTATATTCACAGGAAGTACAACACATGTGTGTTGTCAAAAAAGGTCCGAACCATGGACCGGCCCCAATTCCTGAAGAAGGCAAATGGGTGAAAGCAAAAGAAATCAAAGACATCTCAGGTTTAACCCACGGTATCGGTTGGTGTGCTCCTCAGCAGGGGACTTGTAAACTGACCCTGAATATCAAAGAAGGGGTAATCGAAGAAGCCTTGGTGGAAACTATCGGTTGTTCAGGAATGACCCACTCGGCAGCTATGGCTGCAGAAATCCTGCCGGGCAAAACGATTCTCGAAGCATTGAATACCGACCTGGTTTGCGATGCGATCAACACAGCTATGCGTGAATTATTCCTGCAAATCGTATATGGACGTTCACAGAGTGCTTTCTCTGAAGGCGGACTGGTGATCGGTGCAGGCCTCGAAGATTTGGGTAAAGGTCTGCGCAGCCAGGTGGGAACCATGTTCTCTACCAAAGCAAAAGGCGTTCGTTACCTGGAACTGGCTGAAGGATATGTAACCCGTTTGGCTCTCGACGAAGACGACGAAGTATGCGGATACGAATTCGTACGCCTCGGTGTTATGATGGACCTGATCAAAAAAGGCACCGACGCTAACGAAGCATTGAAGAAAGCCACTTCAAACTACGGACGTTTCGCCAATGCAGCTAAATATATTGACCCACGTCACGAATAAAACAGGAGGAACACACTATGGCAAAAAGAGAAGTAAAATTTGAAAGTCAGGATCGTCGGATCGCTCAGATCAACAAAGTATTGAACTCCTATGGCATCGCTTCTATCGAAGAAGCCGAAGCAATTTGCGACGCAAAAGGAATCGATCCTTATCTGGAATGTGAACAGACTCAGAATATCTGTTTCGAAAATGCAAAATGGGCCTACGTAGTCGGGGCTGCTATTGCAATCAAGAAAAATTGTATCCATGCGGCCGATGCTGCCGAAGCTATCGGCGAAGGCCTGCAGGCTTTCTGTATTCCCGGATCGGTAGCCGACGACCGCAAAGTAGGCCTGGGCCACGGTAACCTCGCAGCCCGTCTGCTACGCGAAGAAACACAGTGCTTCGCTTTTCTGGCAGGCCACGAATCCTTCGCGGCTGCTGAAGGTGCTATCAAAATCGCTGAAATGGCCAACAAAGTTCGGAAAAATCCGTTGCGGGTGATCCTGAACGGCCTGGGAAAAGATGCTGCTATGATCATCTCCCGGATCAACGGTTTTACTTACGTACAAACCGAATTTGATTACTATACCGGCGAACTGAAAGTTGTTAAAACCAAAGCTTACTCCGACGGCCCCCGGGCAAAAGTAAACTGCTACGGAGCCGACGATGTACGCGAAGGCGTCGCTATCATGTGGAAAGAAGACGTAGATGTTTCCATCACCGGTAACTCTACCAACCCTACCCGTTTCCAACACCCCGTTGCCGGAACTTACAAAAAAGAACGTGTACTGGCCGGTAAACCCTATTTTTCAGTAGCATCAGGCGGAGGTACGGGCCGTACCCTGCATCCCGACAATATGGCTGCAGGCCCTGCTTCCTACGGCATGACCGATACACTCGGACGGATGCACTCGGACGCACAGTTCGCCGGTTCATCTTCCGTACCTGCCCACGTAGAAATGATGGGATTCCTCGGTATGGGTAACAACCCGATGGTAGGAGCGACTGTAGCTGTTGCCGTTTCTGTTGCACAGGCACTGACCAAATAATCGGATCATCGTTATCCAGATACAAAAATCCTGCAGGTCCACTCCCGCAGGATTTTTTATAATTGTTTTAGATTACACACGAACAATAATATAAAAAAATGAAGCGTATAGTTTTTTTGGATTACGTGCGCGTATTCGCATGCTTTTTGGTTATAGTCGTTCATGCCAGTGAAAATTTCTATGGCGCCGCCGGTTCCACCGACATGGCAGGACCACAATCTTTTCTGGCCAATGAGTCCGATCGGTTGTGGGTGTCCATTTACGATGGTTTCTCACGTATGGCTGTTCCGTTATTCATCATCGTCTCCGCCTTTCTTCTTACACCGATGAAAGAAGAGTTGACCTCCTGGCAGTTCTACCGCCAGCGTTGCATCCGTATCCTGCCCCCGTTTCTTCTGTTCATGGTGTTATACAGTACCCTGCCCCTGCTGTGGGGACAAATAGATGCAGAAACATCGGTAAAGGATTTATCTCGAATACTACTCAACTTCCCGACACAGGCCGGACACCTGTAGTTTATGTATCCCCTGATCAGCCTTTATTTATTCATTCCCGTCATATCTCCCTGGCTAAAAAAAGCTACAGCCAAAGAAGAACGTTTCTTCATCGGCCTGTTCCTGTTATCGACCTGCATGCCGTATCTCAACCGCTGGTGGGGAGAAGTTTGGGGACAATGTTTCTGGAACGAATTCCACATGCTGTTCTATTTCTCCGGCTTCCTCGGTTACCTGGTCATGGCACATTATATGCACACCCACCTCACCTGGAGCCGCTCCAAACGCCTCAGAACAGGAATCGCTTTGATGATTATCGGAGCAGTGTGGACGATCTACTCGTTTTATATCCAGGCGATACCCGGAGAAAATCTGTCCACTCCTGTTATAGAAATCGGATGGGCTTTCTGTACCATCAACTGTGTGCTCCTTACTACAGGTACCTTCCTGATGTTCAGCTGTATAAACCAGCCGAAGTCCCCGCGGCTCATCACCGAAATATCGAAACTCAGCTACGGCATGTACCTGATGCACATATTTTGGCTCGGCCTATGGGTAACGGTATTCAAGCATAACCTGGCATTTCCTACTGTCGCCGCCATTCCCTGTATTGCAGCAACGACATTTATCTGTTGTTTCGTGACGACAAAGATAATCTCGCTCATACCGGGCAGTAAATGGATTATAGGATAAAAACGCATACTGCCATTTTGAGCAAGGTATCCAATCGGTTACACCTTACGTCACCGATTGGATACAACAAAAAACTACTTCGTACAAAAACAATTTTACCGAAAACCGATAGAAAGATAATCCGGCCGATCACTCACTATGCCTCCGTCCGCTGAAAAGAGACACAATCCATAGCAAAACGATCGCCCCGATCGTAGCCACAACCAGACTGCCGATAATCCCACCGGTCGAATAAATACCCAGCAGACTGAACAACCAGCCCCCCAATACTCCTCCGATTATACCGACAACCAGATTCACGATCAATCCGAAACCTCCGCCTCGCATAATCTTACCGGCCACATATCCGGCCACAATTCCGATAATAATAAACCAAAGAAATGACATAATCCTATTATTTTCTTTGTTATACTCCAATCCGAAAAAATAGTTCATCTTTCCCCGCTAAAAATTTTTCCCTCGTAAACCATTATGAACTTGCCCGACTTATAATCCCGGCGAATCAGAACTTCACCAACCCGATTTCCGTAAACTTCCAAAAAAACAAAAAAATGATACGTAGCGGAATTTACACATTAGGAATCATCGTATTAACCGGAATCTTAGTACCGGCATACGCACAACCCGGGACGGACACCACCTGGAAAAGGGGTGGAAACATCGGGATAAACTTAAGCCAAGTCAGCCTGAGCCAATGGGCTGCCGGAGGTGATAACGCAGTAGGATTCAACCTGCAATTCAACTACTTTGCCAACTATAAAAAGGCGAAACACCTCTGGAACAATCGTCTGGAACTCGACTACGGTCTGAATAAAACCAAATCGGACGGCACCAAAAAAACAAACGACAAAATCTACCTGTCTTCCACCTATGGATACGAAATAGCGAAAAACTGGTATGCCAGTGGATTGATGACCTTCCAGACCCAATTTGCTAAAGGATACGACTACAACGTCGACCCGGACGTGTTTATCTCGCGTTTTATGTCTCCGGGATACCTCCTGATCGGTGCCGGTTTCACCTGGACCCCCAAAAGCTGGTTTACAGCGACCTTCACTCCAGCCACCTGGAGAGGAACTTTCGTCAGCAGTAAAATCCTTTCCGACCAGGGAGATTTCGGAGTTACCCCGGGTAAACACCTCTTTTCCGAATTCGGTGCTAACTTACGCATGGAAGCCAAATACGAATTCCTGAAAAACATGACCGTGTTCTCCCGGCTCAATCTTTACAGTAACTACCTGAAAGACCCCCAGAACGTCGATATCAGCTGGGATGTACAACTCAACATGGCTATCAATCAATGGTTCTCCTGCAACATCACCACCAATATGATCTACGACAACGACACCAAAATCTTACAAAAAGACGGAACCAAAGGCCCCCGTCTGCAATTCAAAGAAGCCCTGGCCGTCGGTTTTCAGGTTACTTTCTAAAATTCCGGGACAGCCAAATCTGTCCCTAAATTATTTTCACACAATATGGTGATCAGAGAGTCCAAATATTGGTTAGGGCATATCCGCTCCAACGTCTGTTTATAATTTGTAATGACCCGTCCTCAGATAATACTTTCCGAAGATTAGTTACCAGGTTTTTCAGTGCACACCGTTTCCCTTCATTAGCCATTCCCTTTCCCCAAACCCCTTCACACAAATCCACCGAACTCACATTTTCATTTATAAAACGGCACAAAATTGCCAGTAATTTAGCCTCGTTCAATTTTAAAATTTCTTTATGGTCTCCGATCATCAAAACACCAGAAGTGATATGAAAAGTCGTAAGTTCGGAAAGTTTGCAAATCTCATTTCTTTGCTGTTGTTTCAATGCCCGTTTATAAAGTGCTTTCAATCGATTGACCAACTCTTCGGGCTGGCAACTCTTACTGATAAAATCTTCGGCTCCGACACTGAAAGCATCTTCCAGGCGTTCAGACTCATACAATGAAGAATAGAACACAATGGGCACCCATTCGTCAATACGTTTCAATTCACAGATCAAGTCCCATCCATTTTTTCCCGGCATATCTATATCCAACAAAACCATATCCGGTTTTATCTGTTGAAATATCTCCCGGGTCTGGTATCCATCCTCTGCAATTACGACAGAGAAACCGTTTTCCTCCAATAACATCCGGATAGAAACTGCCCAATCCGGATCGTCTTCGGCATACAAAAGTCGAATAATATCTTCCATCATCTATGCTTTAATACGAATCACAAAATTACACCCTTTACCCCAATCGCTTTCCACCCATACTCTCCCTCCATGTGCCCGGGCAATCATCATGACATAACTCAGTCCCAAACCATATCCTTTCACTTTCCGGTTTTCTCCTTTGACAATTCGATAATTCCTTTTAAACACATTCTTCAGTTCCGACTTATCAATCCCTCGTCCATTGTCTTTGACCGAAATCTCTACATATCGTCCTATCCTTCTGCAAGTGATATCAATCTGTACCCGATCATCGGAATATTTCCATGCATTCTCCAACAGATTCCAAATAGCTCTCGACAAATGATATGCATCTGCCCGGATCAATGTATTCTCCATCTGCATACTCACCTGAAGCTTTATCTCTTTCTCTCCTGTCACCGATCTTTGCCAATCTTCAGTCAACTGTTGTATAAAAGTACTGATCTCCAATTCTTTCATTTCTACATGTAAACCTTTATAATCAATAGAATCTTGTAACAGTTTGTCGATAGAATCCAGCAACTTTCCGGTTTTTGTCTGAGCTAAGGTATATAATTCCTGTTGTTGAGGGGAAAACGGAGCCACTGATTCTTTCTGAATCAGATAAAGTTTCATTTTCAAATCATTGATAGGAGATTTCAAATCATGATTAAGTGCCTGCACAAAAAGCTCTAAATTCTCCATTCGCTTTTTATTCTGACGGATTATCCGGAATAACATAAAAATACAACTTCCTAAAAGGAATATTCCTCCCCAAACCATGATCATATATCTCCATTCCAATATAAAAAAATATTTCCATGGAAATGTATAGTATACCGTCAGTCGGTGTCCGTCCAAAAAGCCCATAGGAACAGAATAGCTGTCGTCCAATAAATTTTCACCATTCACAACCCCGTAATAATCTAATCGTTTACCTGTACTGTCAGTCAATACAAGCGTAAAAGGCATCCTCTCGTATTCAAACTTTTGTTGTAAAATACCAGCTAATCGTTTCAAATTCCAACGCTGAGGATCACGTATATCATAAAGTGCCTGAACTACATTAGACTCAATGTCAATCATTGTATCAACTTTACAGGAATTTATAATACCACCCCTCGTAATAATTATGGTCGACTTATCTTTGGCAGAAACAAGCTCTTTCCCTAACTGAGGGCAAATGACATTAGATTCCCGTATAGACTCAATAAAAGAAGATTCAAATTTACCAGAAAAAACTTGGTATTGCTTTTGGTAGGAACTTATCACAATAATAACTATCATTAAAATAATCAACGTAATAGCCACCAAAGTTATCCATCGACTTACATTTAATTCTGTCCTCCTTCTGACTACCATTATACAAATCTTATACAATTCTTCAGCTACAAAACTAAACATATATTAATTTAGCTCATAACTTTGGACTTGAATTTAACACATAAACCTACATATGAAACAAAAAATAATTACAATATTCATTCTTTGCATGTGTATTTTAGGTTTAACTATAACACAATCCATAAATATAAATGAAGCTTCAATTTCAACAAAAAATATTGAAGCTTTGGCAAGCTCAGAGTCCATCAATTTTGAATGTAAGACAGCAGGCGGCATTTGTTGGAAAAATAATTTACCAACTTACGGTATCCATTTTGAAGTTCCTGAAAAATAATGAAAAAAACGATACAGACCATATTATTGGGTTTCCAGTTAATCAGCTTTAGCTGTTCGGTATCTGATCCCTTGGATTCGGAATCTGTTTCCATTAATACAGACCAGGCAATTACTCTTAAAACAGTTCAAGTCAGTAATCTGAAAGATCAGGGAATATACCAAGTTTCCGGTATTATAAAACAAGGTGATCAGCTTATTATAGGCGATCGGATTGGTTTACGCCACGCGGTAAACATTGATCTGCGATCCCAAGCGCAGAAAAATTTGTTTCCGCGTGGTCGAAGCCACAATGCAGCAGTAGCTGTTACTTCGCTATCTACCAATAGCGATTCAGAAATTACTGCTTTTGACTTCCGTCAAGGCAAACTATTGATCACTCCGACAGCCAATACCCCCCAACCCCGTTCCACTGCTTCCTCTTTCATACAACTCCCAACAGAGCAACAGCATATATCAGCTATAAAAGCAGGTCCATTTGTTATTGCAACAGGAATATATGAAGAAGGACGATATTTATTATACTCACCGGAAGAAAACAAGGCTGCCTACTTTCTTACCTATCCCGATCATCCGTCTTATCCGAATATTCAGGAAAAGACCAAAGGAGTATTGTATGCCAGTACGGTTTTAAAAGCACGTCCCGATAATCAAGCTTTCGTTTGTGCAGATATGTACAGTGGGATTATCGACATCTGCCGTATCGAAAGCAATCAAATCGAACGTATTCAACAACATTGCTTTCATTACCCTAAAGTAAATATCAAAGAAGGAAGCAGATTTCCCGATGTCGCTTATTCACAGAATAATTATTTCGGTTTTTCAGATATAGCTGTTTCGCAGGATCGTATCTATGCCATCTATTCCGGAAAAACATATAAAGAAAGTGGAAAAAATTTCCAGCACTGCCAAACTTTATTGGTATTCGACTGGGACGGAAATTTATTGAGCAATTTTAAACTGGAGGAACCTGTCACCCATATTACTTATGACACAAAAGAAAAAAAGATTTACGTTTCAAACACTTCTTTATTCCAATTGAAGAACCTATAAATATTTAACGCGATCATCAATGATCCATTTATTATACAGGATTGCATATTTAGTCAATATAGTTTTTTTAATCTAAAACAGAAAATATGAAAAGAAAATTAATTTTAGGAAGTTGTGTATGCATTGTAATAACAATTTTCAATTTTGCAAATATGCTAAATGTTGATGACTTAAAATTAGAACTTCTATTCGATAAAATAGAAGCCTTAGCCGCTGGAGAGACTTTGCCTCCTATTGATGTTATTTGCTCAAATGCTGGTTGGGGTAGATGTTGGGCCATAGATAAATACGGATCACTTCCCACAAGCTTCAAATGCTATTTTACAGGAGACCAATCACATCTTTGTCCAAAACCCTTTTAATTAACAAACTAAAACTTAAAGAAAGTATGTCAAATATTAAAATCAAGCTCAAATAGAAATAAAAAGAGAATAGAATAACATTTTGACATACTCTCTTTTGATAATAAAAACAAATTTTAATGAAATATCTATTTCTACTTATTATATTTATTATAATATTTTCCAGCTGTCAACCAACAATCAATGAAAAAAGTATTTCAGTAGATATCGGTAAAATTTCTTCCTTACCTCCTGAAACACTTTTTACTTCAGCGAGAATAATTCCACTTGAAACGACAGATTCTTCCTTAATGGCCCAGATAGACAAGGTGCTCGTGCATAAAAAAACAATCTACCTACTGGATGCAAGACAAAATATAGTATTTGTTTTCAACGACAACGGAAATTTTCTATTTAAAATAAATCAAAAAGGAAGAGGACCGGAAGAATACAATTTTCTTAACGACATCAATATAAATCCCTATGAGCAAACCCTTGAACTATTGGATCCCATGGGAAATTTATTAACGTTCGATACGACAGGAAAATTTATTGCAAAAGTTTCTCTTCCGAAAGAGATTCCCGCCTATCACAAATTTGGATATATCGATCGGGAACATATTGCTTTCTGTTGCGAACACAATGAAAACATCCTGAGTATTTATTCCAGAACATCCGGAAAAATTACAGGCAAATACATTAAAAATAAGAAAAACTGTGCTATCGGACTGCCTTCTTTTTACACCTATAACGACACAACTTACCTCTCCAGATTTCTTTTCGACCAAGTATATTGTGTAAGTAAAGAAGGCCCCAAAATTGCATACGAATGGTTCATTCCCGGCCATGACTACGATCCACTCAAAACGATACCGGACTATGACAGGAATAACTTTCAGGAATTCAAAGAAGTTGTAGACAATCTACCTTGTACATATTACAAAAATTGGCAAAATCAAGATTATCTGTATACTGTCATTCAGATAAAAGGAAAAGAAGACTGTATCAATATTTTCTATGAAAAACCGACAGGTAAAAGTACGGTATTCGATAAATTAGAAAAAGAGATTTCCTTTGTAGCCGATTATATGGATGACAGTACGGCTATTGGCATTATCCAGAGTTCCGAGATGGCTAATTATCAAAATCTTAATATCCTGGATACTTTTAGTCGGGAAATAATAAAACACTACGATGATGTAACCTCTAATCCATATTTGATAGAATATATATTCAAATAATAGATAAGGTAGTTATGTACATTTACCCATTAAACCACTTAACTAATTCAAAGTAAAAGGATCAGATGCATTTTACAAACACTGGTAATCCGCTATTAATCTACAATATATACTCCTTCTTACAGCTGTATATCAGCAGATTGAATAAAAACATAAAGTCTGAAAAATCAAAAACATTTACAGGCTTATTTCAATAAATATACTCATTAATTTAATAGTACATCTCAAAAATAATTATGAAATTAAAATATGCAATCATTGCGACTATTATTTTTAATTTAGTGCTCATATCTATATTTCTATGCCGACAATACAAGGAATATCATAATAGAAAACATGATTATATACGTATTATTGAAGCAAGTAAAGCAAAAATTATAAAAGAAATAGAAAATACAAATTTTTATTCGGACACAGATCCCCAAATAGATAAATCCGCAAAAAATGTGTTAGTTTTTCATTTCTCGATGCAAGCTTGCCAACCTTGTCTTGAGGGGATACGGGAAATCATAAAATCGGAATTCCCCGATTATGCAAAAAATAAAAATATTATATTTTTTTCAAATGACATAGAAAATAGATTAAGAAAAAACTTCTTAGGAAAACAAATTATCTCTTCATTGAAAAAAGAAGATAAACTTCCAATAAATAAATATGCTACCCCATTATTATTCACAACAGATTCAAACAATATTATACAAAATGTATTCATTCCAGATAAAGACAATATAGAATCGCTAAGAAACTATTTAAAAAGAATGAAAATAATTTTTAGCAATAATAGATAATCTGATTAAATCGTAGACTATATACCAAAGAAACAAGATATGGCATTTGATTACTATAGATTTGAACATTTTGCAGAAAAAAGAGCTGAGAGTAGCTAAAATCGAAACTTATTTTCAAAATGATATCGATTATTGGATGTCACCCGATTATTCCTATCTTGTAGATAATGCTTTGATTTATAGCATACTTCCTTCAAAAGTTGTAGATAATAGTTCAAGTTCAAATACATTAATTTCAAACTATAATAAAACAGTAATAGAGAAATTAATCAGTCAGACTAAAATAGACGATAATCCAATCATTATGTTATGCCATCTAAAATAATCTAAATGAAAAACATTTTTTATATTCTATTTATTGCTTTTTATATCAATGTACTAATAATGTGGACTTTTATAATCAAGCATTACAGAAGAGTACTTTTAATCTAGATTCAACAGAAATAATTATATTAGTTCCAGGCTCAGGATGCTCAGGTTGTATAACTAAAGCAGAACATTTTATTGCCAAATATTTCAATAAGCTCAATAAGGTGAAATTTATATTAACAAATATTCAATCATATAAAATATTAAGATTAAAACTTGGAGAAGAAGCATTTCATTCACCTCTTCTGTACCTTGATAAAAATAATGTTTGGTATAATACAAAAAATGAAAATAATATTTATCCTCAAGTATTATTTATAAACAATAAAAAAAATAATTGAAATAATAGAAATTTCACCATACAGCAAATTAAATTTAGAAAAAATCAGACAAAAATACAATAAATCCATCCCAGTATCCTAATTTATAGAAGCAGTTATATACCATTTACGCCTACAAACGTAGTTTTATTTCGTTACCGATTCGCCTGCAGAGATCGGTTTTGGTAATCTAGTCGCTTTAGTCGGTCGGCTGTCTTTATCTCTCCCTGACCGACACAACTTTTCAAGGAGCTACCGCCATTCCATCCGTACCCCACCTCCCGTCCGCCACCAGCAACCACACAAAATCCATCCGTCCCCGTACAGGACGATATGAATGGACGCTTCGCCTCTCTTGGGAAAACCGAAGCCATGTCGGGGTGAAGGAGATGACTTATTACACAAACTCCCGACAGGTATACAGCGTTTCGAGGATCTTCGCTCAGAGAAGGGTTATATGCAGACAAAAGGGAATTCTCCGATTCCTGTGTCACCCGTAATGAAAGGCAACGTACCAGCCTGTACTTAAGATCATTTCGTTACTGATTCGTTTGCGACGACCGGTTTTTCCGACCGGGGCTGACGGTATAGATCCAGGAATCGGAATAGAAAGAAAAAATATCCGCTTATACCGCTTTCACCGTTTACTCACAAACTCCCGGATAAAGGCGGTCGTTTCGTCGATACCGTAAACGGAAGAACTGATACACAGGTCGTATGACTCGGCAGCTCCCCAGATTTTGTCGGTATAGTAATTATAATAAGAAGCCCGGGATTTATCTGCTTTCCGGATATATTCCTCGGCTTCTTTCTCTTCGATATGAGCATACTCGACAGCCCGCCGGATCCGGTCCTCCATACGGGCACTGATAAAAACACTTATGCAATTTTCATTATCCCGCAAAATATAGTCTGCACAACGGCCAACCAGGATACACGACTGTTCGGCAGCCACTTTACGGATCACATCCGACTGAATCTGAAACAACGATTCGTTTGACAGGTAATCGTTACTTTGAAAAATGGCGTTATTCATCGAAAAACCCATAGCTAAAGCTTTCAGCAGGCTACCGGAATTCCGTTCGTCCGCTTTCTCGAAAAATTCACCGCATATGCCGCTTTCTTTCGAAGCCAGGTTGATCAATTCTTTATCGTAAAACGCAATACCCAATTGTTCAGCCAGCTTCTTACCGACATAGCGGCCACCGCTACCGTACTGTCTTCCGATGGTGATGATTATTTTCTTTTCCATAAATATCAGTTTACAAACTCTATTACAAAGCTACCGAATCTTTTGCATTATTCAATCCCCCGGTCTTGAATTTCTTCAATTGCCAGCCCAACATCAACCCGGTCGTAATCGAAGCGATAAAATCCGCTACCGGAATACTTCCCCAAACGCCGTCGGTACCCCAATAATGCGGCAGGATAAGAAGACAGGGCAATAAAAAGATCAATTGGCGGGTTAAAGACAGGAAAATCGCTTTTCCGGCCATCCCGATCGACTGGAAAAAACTCGAGGATACCATCTGGAAACCGACTAAAGGGAAAAACAAAAGAATCAGGCGCATCCCATGTTCGGCAATATCGATCAAATCGGAATCACCGGTAAACATCCGGATAATCGTCCGTGGAAAAATCTGACAGATCAAAAATCCCAGAGTGGTCACGGTAATGGCACATAAGGTCGTATATTTCAATACCTGAATCATCCGGGACAGCTGCCGGGCACCGAAATTATATCCGGCAATAGGTTGCATCCCCTGATTAAATCCCATAACGATCATGATGAACAAAAACACAATACGGTTGACGATCCCATAAGCTCCGATATACATATCTCCCCCGAAATCTTTCAATCCATTATTGATCAGCAAAACGATCAGACAACTACAAAGATTCATCAGGAAAGGCGACAACCCGATAGCCAGCATTCCTCCGACAATATGCCATCTGACCTTGAAAATTCCTTTTTGAAAACGAATAAAACTTTTCGGACTGGAAAAATGGTACAACACCCCGAGCAAAGCCAAAAACTGGGCACAGATCGTCCCCAGGGCAGCTCCCTTGATTCCCATATCCAAAACAAAAATGAAAAGTGCATTCAGCACTCCGTTGATCAAGACGGCAAACAACGTCGCCATCATCGCCCTTTGCGGGTAACCCGAAGCCCTCATCACCTCATTGAGCCCCATATAAATATGAGTAATGAGGTTACCATAAAGGATTACCTTCATATAATCGCGGGCATACGGCAAAGTGTCCGCACTGGCCCCGAAAAAATAAAGGATCGGATCCAGAAAAATCAGGCATACCGTCATAAACAAAAAACCGATCACGGTATTCAGCAAAAGTACATTCCCGAGCACCGCCTCGGCACTTTTCAAATCCTTTTGTCCCATCTTCACAGACACCAGCGTAGAAGCTCCTACTCCCACCAGAGAGCCGAAAGCCGCCGCCAAATTAATAAAAGGGAAAGTCACGGCCAAACCGGCAATTCCCAATGCCCCCACCCCGTGTCCGATAAAAATACTGTCCATCATATTATACAACGAAGCAGCGGTCATTGCTACGATCGCCGGGACAGCATAACGCATCAATAATTTCTTAATATCCTCTGTTCCTAAAGACAGAGGCGATTGTTCCGACATAAAATAAATTTTAAAATTAAACACTCATGCCACCCACCTCCTACTAAAAGTCTTTTTTTTACTTTCTACCTTTCTCCCCGCCTTTACCCTCTCCCTTTCCAGCTTTTACCCTTTAGTTTCTACTCTTCAGCCTTTAGCTTTTAACCTTTAGCCTTTAACTTTTAGCTTCTACCCTCTATCATCTCCCTCAACGCCCCGATCGCCTCCTCTTCCGGGACGGCAGTACGCACCATTTTCCGGCCTTTATACAGGTTTACCTTTCCATTCCCTGCACCGACATAGCCATAATCGGCATCTCCCATCTCTCCGGGTCCGTTGACCACACAACCCATGACAGCGATTTTCAGCGTATTCAGATGTCCGAACGCTGCTTTCACCTTAGCCACCGCACCCTGCAAATCGAACAATGTCCTTCCACACCCCGGACAACTGATAAATTCTGCCTTATACCGACGCACTCCGGCAGACTGTAAAATATTCCGGCTCAATTCCAAAGGGAAAGTCAGGTCCTCTATTTCCGGTGTTTCGATCCAAAGACCACCGGCAAGACGGTCGAGGAAAAAACCGCCCAATTGTGAAGCCGCCACAAGACGGATTCGTTCTTTCTCCTTCCCCGGCACGACAGCCCGGATAATCGCCGGATTAGTCAGGCCGGCCTCCTGTATCCGGCGGAATATTTCCCGGTAAAGGCGATATTCGACAGGCAGTGCCAAAACCAACACCGCTTTCCCATCCTGCCGCAACCGGCCGGTTAAATCGGCATCCAGTTCTTCGGACCGGCAGATCTGCACCAATCTGTACTTGCTATCGATCGTCTGTTCCCCCTTTTTATATGCTCCGACACTGCATAACGGAGAAGCATTCCGGTTATAGACATGAGCCATATCCAGAATCTCCAGAGGTACGATAACCCCTGTATCCGGGGGTAATTTAGTCAATTCCGGTCCCAATGTCCCGGTATAAATCCATTCCGGTGCTTTTATACCGGCATGCAAACGGTCACCATATACCGGATCATTGACCTCACTTACGGTAAAACCGATCCGGTTCATCACCTGTTCGTCCAATACGGTTACTCCCGTCAATCCGGCCACGATACAAGGTTTCGAACACTCTCCTTTCAATGGGGTCCACCCTTTCAGATACTCCGGTTCGGAACAGATCCGGGCCAATTCGCAAGCCACAGGAATCTCGGCTTCGGGTTCCTCGGTCAGGGACACCCGGATCGTATCCCCGATTCCTTCATTCAACAGGGTTCCGATCCCCACTGCCGAACGGATACGTCCGTCTTCACCCTCACCGGCTTCCGTAACTCCCAAATGCAAAGGATAACACATTCCCTCAGCCTCCATTTTCTCCACCAGTAAACGTACGGCATCCACCATAGTCCGGCAATCGCTCGATTTCAGCGAAATCACCACATCTTTAAAGTCACAAGCCTGACACACCCGCAAATACTCCATCGTAGCCTCCACCATTCCCGCCGGGGTATCTCCATAGCGGCTCATAATACGATCGGACAACGAACCATGATTCGTACCGATGCGGACAGCCGTTCCATATTGCCGGCAAACCTCCAGAAACTCCGTAAATTTCTGCCGCAGGATTTCCAATTCAGCTGCATACTCCTCATCGGTATAGGTCAGCTTCTTAAAAGTGGCCCGTTTATCCGCAAAATTTCCCGGATTTATCCTCACCTTTTCCACATAACGGGCGGCAACCGAAGCAGCCTCAGCAACAAAATGAATATCCGCAGAAATCGGAGTCGTATATCCCCGTTCACGCAAACGACGGTGTATTTCCCCGAGCATCTCCGCTTCCTTCACTCCCGGAGCAGTAATCCTCACCAGCCGGCCACCGGCCTCGATAATCCGGATCGCCTGTTCGACACAAGCATCCACCTCCCGGGTCGACGTATTCAGCATCGATTGAACCAGCACCGGTTCTTCCGATGAAAGAACCACATTTCCTATTCGAACAGCAGTTGTTTTCCTTCGCATAATTTTCTTATTAGATCTTCCACGTGATCATACTCTTCATATTCTTCGTATTCCGGGGATTCCGGATATCCTTTCCCTCAGGGGTATAAAGAAAATCCAATTCTTCCCGGAAAACTTCGTACACCTTGTGCCGCACCACCTTCGAAGTTGAATTGACCGTTCCGTTCTGTGCCGTCAGAGGTTCCGGCAAGATCCCGACAACAGCAGGTAACCAGCGTTCGGGAAACATCCCTTCATACATGCCACCCTTACGGAATTTCATCAGTTCCTCATTCAATTTCGTCAGCATCAGCTTACAAGCTTCAACCGTTCCGGGTTCTTCTTCCCGTTGTTTTACATATTCGGTCAGAGCTGTTTTATTCGGAACGATCAGGCCGGCCGTATAAGGCGACTGATTATTGTACAACACACAATAATCGATATAGGGGGATAATTCGGCAATAGCTTCTTCGATTCCTTCGGGGCTATATTTTTCCCCGTCGCCGGCAATCAGCAGTGATTTAAAACGTCCCGATACAAACAACGACCCGTCTTCACCGAGATAACCCCTGTCTCCGGTATACAACCAGCCGTCGCGGATCGTCCCGGCCGTAGACTTCTCATTCTTCCAATATCCTTTCATCACATTCTTCCCCCGGATGACGATCTCTCCCTTTTCCCCTTTCTTCACTTCTGTCCCTGTTTCGTCACAAATCTTCAATTCCAAAGGTTTCACTACCTGTCCCGAAGACCCGAAACGGTAACGTTGCGGACAATTGGAACTAATCACCGGAGAAGCTTCGGACAATCCGTACCCTTGCAACATCGGGATACCCAGGGTACAGTAGTATCTTTGCAATTCCGTATCCAGTAAAGCCCCACCCCCGACAAAAAATTGCAGGTTACCGCCAAAAATTTTCCGGATCTTCGAAAATACCAGTATATCCATCAGCTTCACCACAGGCCACAGTAGCATACGTCCGCCTTTCCCCCGGAAATTTCCCTGACCATGATAGTAATATCCCCATTTCAGTCCCAGTCCGTAAAGTTTCCGGATCAGCCATCCCCGTTGCCGGATACCCGTCTCGATACTCCGCCGGAAATTCTTGGCCAAAGCAGGAACGCTCAGCAACACATGCGGCTTTATCTCTTTCATATTCAACGGAATATTACGCAGATATTCCATCGGTGACTTACCGAAATCGACGGCTGCCAACGAAGCCCCGTTATACATAAACGAATAAATCCCGACGGTATGTGCAAAACTATGATCCCAAGGTAAAAAAAGCAAAATCCGGAAATATTCCGGAATACGGATCAGGGAATCGGATTGCAACACGTTACTCACATAATTCTCATGGGTAAGCATAATTCCTTTCGGCTCGGCCGTCGTTCCCGAGGTATATGAAATATTGGCCAGATCGGCCCCACTAACTGTTACGGCCTGTTTTTCCAACATTCCAGGGTACTCTGTCACCCAACGTTTTCCTTCATCTTTCAGACGTTCGAAAGAATTATATTTTCCTTCCTCAGCCGAAGAATAACGGATGACATAAATCTTTTCGATTTCGGGAAGTTCAGCTTCTATCCGCCGCAAAGTCGCTACATAATAATCCGATACGATCAGGAAACGGGCCCCGGAATGGCGGACACGAAATATCAATTCTTTATCCGTGAGTTTAATACTCAGGGGAACATTCACACCACCGGCATATAAAATACCCAATTCGGCGAACACCCAATCGTTACATCCCTCACTCAGCAAAGCAACGCGATCGCCCTTCTGCAAACCTCCGGCCAGCAAACCGGCCGCCACATCACCCACTTCCCGGCGAGTTTGCCGATAGGTCACCGACCGATACCCCCCTTCACGCTTTTCCCACAAATAAGCATTTTCCGGAAACTTCAGGCAACTCCGTTCCAGCAAATCGATCAATGTATGCAACTCCCCGTTCTTCATGGGGACAAAGATACAAAAACGTGCGTTCAAGGACAAACTTCAGGGAATAATCTCCCGTTTTCCCAAATGACGGGGACCTTTATGGACAACGATGTCGATAAAAACTTTCACCCGGGCCAATAATTCCCGGACCCGGGTCTTAACACCACTATAGACATCGACATCTTTCGCATTAAAACCGACGGCTTCGATTCCATTCCGCCCGGCAATATACAGGGCTCTCTCGTTATGAAACCGTTGGGAGATGATAGTAAACCGATCCTGTCCGAACACTTTTTTAGCCCTGATCACCGAATCGAGTGTACGTATCCCGGCAAAATCCATTACGATCACGCTATCCGGGATTCCATGGGCGATCAACGCTTTCCGCATCTCAACCGGTTCGTTATAATTCATGCGGCGATTATCTCCACTGACCAATATCCGGCTGATCTTACCGGCCTGAAAGAGTTCCACAGCAGCCGTGATCCGGTAATTGAAATAAAGATTCGGCCGACCACCCCGCAACTTCGGAGAAGTTCCCAACAACACCCCCACCCGATTTTCGGGAATTGTTTCTACCTGATCATACAAACAACTTTCAGTACTATGAATGATAATCCGATTACACAACAGAATCGTTCCCAACAATAAGATAAGCCCCAATAATAAAAAGCGGACACAATATTTTATCCATTTCCTGCCTGTCTGTCTTTTTCTCCATATCAATATATATTTTTGCATACTCTGTCACTCACTTAGTATGAAATAACAAATATAAATAAAGAATTCATCTCATCAAATAGCCGAAGAATTTATACCGACTATCACTCAAAAGAGAGTTAATTCGTAATTATAAAAATAATCAAAAAAACATGTATAAATTTTGATGTTTATACACATGTTTCCCCTAAATGTAGGTTTATTTTTTCTTTCTATTCCGATTCCGGGTTTTGTGCCGTCAGACCGGTTCGCCTGGAACGGTCCGCTAAGGCTTTCCTTCACTGACCGGCGGAACTCCTCACTGCGTTCGTCAGACACCACCGGTCGGGCGTTCGGAAACCCTAACCGGACCCTTGTTCCCGCTCCAATGGTCTTCCGCCATAAAACCCTGCATCTAACGGCAGAGCTAACCGGCAAAGAAAATACAACCGGAAATTTGCAGTAGCAGGAAGCCAGACCGTCCGGATTATTTCCAGGTAGAATGTTATTTCTCAAATCAAGACCGGTCTGCAATTCAGTGATAACGTTAGGCGGAGGTGATCGGGATTGGAGACCATTGGAGCTCTGGCGAGTGTCGTCTTACTTTTTCTGAACGCCCGACCGGTGGTGTCTGACGAACGTAGTGAGGAGTTCCGCCGGTCAGTGATAGAAAAAGCCAGACGACCGACAGAAGCGACCGGGTCACCAATTCCGATCACCGAAGACGAATAAGTAACGAACTACCTTTATAAGTGTAAATATGTATATAACTGCCAAAATGCAAACGAAACTCTTTTTATTACAACATCAATAACTATTATCTACTGATACACAAACGTTTCCATTTGTATAAAATTATACATTTTGAACTTTCTATGTAAAAAACAGAAAAAACATTTGGAATTTAAAAAAATTCGTCGCTATCTTTGTTGCATAAAAATGATAAAAACATGAAGCGTTTATCCCTACATCTCCTGAATATTATTATTCTCGTGGTCCTTAGCCACGGAACGGAGAGGGGTATATAAACGAAAATCGAACCGAAATATAAATTGATCATATGCCTTTCTCCCAAACGAGAAAGGCTTTTTTTTTAACAGACAGAAAAATGAACAAAACAATGTATCGCCATATTATCGTCATTAACATTCTACTCGTGGTCCTGCAAAGATAACGAGAGAAGGGTGACGCGTATATACACACTATTTGTAGAAGCCTTTCTCTCGCCGGGAGAAAGGCTTCTTCGCATTTAAGAACTTACTGCACAAAATAAAAGAAAATGAGAAATAACCTTAGAAGCGCTGTTACAATGACAGGCCGTCGGATGGCCGGAGCCAGAAGTTTGTGGAGAGCCAATGGTATGAAAGACGAACAATTCGGGATGCCCGTCATCGGCATCGTCAACTCGTTCACCCAGTTTGTACCGGGTCATACCCACCTGCACGAAATCGGACAATACGTAAAGACCTTAATAGAAGAACGCGGATGCTTCGCAGCCGAATTCAACACCATAGCCATCGACGACGGAATCGCCATGGGCCACGACGGGATGTTATACTCGCTTCCTTCGCGGGAAATCATCGCCGACAGTGTGGAATACATGGCCAACGCCCATCAGGTAGACGCTTTGTTTTGTATCAGTAATTGTGACAAAATCACTCCGGGCATGCTGATGGCTGCTATGCGTCTGAATATTCCGACGATTTTTGTATCCGGAGGCCCGATGGAAGCCGGTGATTTCGACGGCAAGGGAATAGATCTGATCGACGCCATGGTCATGAGTGCAGACAGCCGTTGCAGCGATGCAGATATCGAGAAAATCGAACGTTGGGCCTGCCCCGGATGCGGTTCGTGTTCGGGCATGTTTACAGCCAACTCCATGAACTGTCTCAACGAAGCGTTGGGATTGGCGCTTCCCGGCAACGGTACCATTGTAGCCACCCACACTAACCGGCGGCGTTTGTTTGAAAAAGCTGCTTCATTAATCGTACAAATGGCCGGACGGTATTATTTCGAAGGGGACGATTCGGTATTACCCCGTAACATAGCGACCAAAGCCGCTTTCGGGAATGCCATGTCACTGGACATCGCCATGGGAGGATCGACCAATACCGTACTCCACCTGCTGGCCATCGCCCACGAAGCCGGAGTAGACTTCACCATGCAGGATATCGACCGCCTGTCGAGAAAAGTACCGGTACTATGCAAGGTCGCTCCCAACTCTCACTTTCACATCCAGGATGTAAACCGGGCAGGAGGTATCCTGTCTATCCTCGGGGAATTGGCGGAAGCCGGTTTGATCGATACCACGGTCAACCGTGTCGGATACAAAAATCTGGCAGAATGCCTCTCGAAATACAACCTGAAAAGCCCGAAGCTCACTCAAAAGGCGCAAAAATTCTATCTCAGTGCACCCGGCGGCAAATTCAGCCGGGAACTGGGTTCTCAAAGTAAAACCTATGCCCGCTTCGATACCGACCGTCGGATGGGATGTATCCGGGATGTAGACCATGCTTATTTCAAAGACGGGGGACTGGCTGTCCTGACCGGGAACATCGCCCGCAACGGATGTATCGTAAAAACAGCCGGAGTAGATGAATCACTGTTCGTATTCCGGGGACGTGCCAAAGTATTCGAATCGCAGGAACAAGCCATGAACGGTATTCTGAACGATGAAGTAAAAGCCGGAGATGTCGTCGTCATCCGTTATGAAGGGCCTAAAGGCGGACCGGGCATGCAAGAAATGCTTTACCCCACTTCTTATCTGAAATCCAAACATCTGGACAAAGCCTGTGCCCTGATCACCGACGGACGATTTTCAGGAGGGACTTCGGGTTTATCCATCGGTCACATCTCACCTGAAGCAGCTGCCGGAGGAGCTTTGGCCATCGTCCGGGACGGCGATCTGATCGAAATAGACATTCCGGCACGGACCATCAACCTGTTACTGAGTGATCCCGATATTGCCGCCCGGTTAGCCGCTCAAAAAAACTTCGAACCGGCCGGACGCAAACGTACGGTACCCAAATCCCTGCAGGCTTACGCCCGGTTCGTCAGTTCAGCCGACCAGGGTGCCGTCCGCATTCTATAACCCATAAGTTTTTACTTTTTATCTCTTTTTTCGTATGAACACTACTACACAATCTATCTATATGGAAAAGCAAGTAACAAAGACAACTTGTTTTTCGGGCTCGAAAGCGGTAATCGAAACCCTTCTACGTGAAGGAGTGGATACCGTCTTCGGGTATCCCGGAGGAACAATCATGCCGGTATACGATGCGTTATACGACTATCGGGACCGTCTCAACCACATCCTCGTACGTCATGAACAGGGGGCATTACATGCCGCCCAGGGCTATGCCCGGGTAAGCGGACGTCCCGGTGTCTGTATCGTCACTTCGGGTCCCGGAGCTACCAATACGGTAACAGGCCTTGCCGACGCGATGATGGATTCGACTCCTGTCGTTCTGATCAGCGGACAGGTAGGTTCCGGTTTCCTGGGCACCGATGCTTTTCAGGAAACCAACTTCGTAGGGATCACCCAGGCTGTAACCAAATGGAACTGCCAGGTACGGCATGCCGCCGATATCCCTGCAGCCATCGCCAAGGCATTCTATATCGCCCGCACGGGACGTCCCGGACCCGTCGTGGTAGATATTACCAAAGATGCCCAGCAAGAAATGGCCGAATATCATTATGAAAAGGTCAGCTTCATCCGGAGTTATTGCCCGTCTCCGGCCATCGATAAAGAAAAAATTGCAGAAGCGGCCAAATTGATCAATCTGTCCCGTAAACCGTTGGCTTTAATCGGCCAGGGCGTCATCCTCGGCGGGGCAGAAAAAGAACTACGTGTTTTCCTGGAAAAAAGCGGTATCCCTGCAGCTTCCACTTTATTGGGACTGTCGGCCATTCCTTCCGATCATCCCCAATTCGTCGGTATGTTGGGTATGCATGGGAATTATGCCCCCAATATAAAAAACAAAGAATGCGATTTACTGATCGCAATAGGCATGCGTTTCGACGACCGGGTGACCGGAAATCCCGAACAATTCGGCATCAACGCCAAGATCATCCACCTGGAAATCGATCCTGCCGAAGTGAATAAAATCATATATGCCGACGTACCTGTCCTGGGAAATGTCAAAGAGACTTTACCCGCCCTGACAGAATTAGTGGTCCCCAACCGGCATACCGACTGGATAGCGGAATTCAAAGCCTGTTACAACATCGAATATCAGGAAATCATAGAACCGGCGCTCTACCCCACGAGCAAGCAAATCCGTATGGGAGAAGTAGTCGACCTGGTATCGAAAGCCTATCACCACGACGCGATTCTGGTCACCGATGTCGGGCAACAGCAGATGGTAGCTTCCCGTTATTTCCGCTTCAAACATACGCGGAGTATCGTCACTTCGGGTGGATTAGGCACCATGGGATTCGGCCTTCCGGCAGCTATCGGAGCAAAAATCGGAGCCCCCCAAAGAGAGGTTTGCCTGTTTGTCGGTGACGGTGGTTTTCAAATGAACCTGCAGGAACTCGGTACCATCTTTCAATCCCGGGTACCGGTGAAGATTATCCTGCTGAACAATAGCTTTCTGGGTATGGTGCGCCAATGGCAGGAGCTCTTTTTCGACAAGCGGTACTCATTTACCGAAATGACTAACCCTGACTTCGGGGCAATCGCCCAAGGAAACGGTATCGCCTACCGGTGCGTGGAAAAACGGGACGAACTGGAAACAGCCATCCATGCCATGAAGGAACATCCCGGAGCCTTTCTGCTGGAGGTTCGGGTTGAACCGGAAGAGAATGTATTTCCGATGGTTCCTGCCGGTGCAGCTGTGGGGGATGTGAGATTGGAATAAAGGAAAAAGTTGAAAGCTAAAGGCTATAGGCTGGAGGCCAGGAGGTAGAGGAGGGGGAGGAGGGGGAGAAAGGGAAAAAAGGGAGAGAAAAAGAGATTATCGATAATAATAAAATAGAAAAATGATGCGATGAATAAAGAATATATCATAACGGTCTTTTCAGAAAACAAAGTAGGATTGCTAAGCCAGATCACGACGGTATTCACTTGCCGGGATATCAATATCGAAAGCCTGACGACTTCGGAATCGTCTATCCCGGGCATTCACAAATTTACCATAGTCGTCATCACCGGTCCCGAAAAGATAGAGAAACTGGTCAAGCAGATCGAAAAGAAAATCGATGTACTGAAAGCCTTTGTTTTCACCCCGGATGAAGTGGTACAACAGGAAATCGCACTTTACAAAGTCACCCGGAGCAACAGTGTCGAAAAATTGGTACGCGACCACCATGTACGGATACTGGAAATCTGTGACGATTATATCGTACTGGAAAAGACCGGACACAAAGAGGATACCCAGTCTCTGTTCGAATTACTACAACCCCATGGAGTACAGCAATTCGTCCGGTCGGGCCAAATCGCGATCATCAAATCAAAACGCGAACTATTGAATGAATATTTACAGAAACGGGAAAATACGACGAAAGCGTAAACAACCCGGATCAAGGACAAAATAACACTAACAATTAAATCATTATTATTATGGCACAAATTAATTTCGGAGGAGTAAAAGAAAACGTAGTAACCAGAGAAGAATTTCCATTGGCAAAAGCGCTCGAGGTATTGAAAAACGAAACCATTGCTGTTATAGGATACGGTGTACAAGGTCCCGGTCAGGCCCTGAACCTGAAAGACAACGGTTTCAACGTAATCGTAGGTCAGCGCCGGGGAAGTAAAACCTGGGATAAAGCCGTAGCCGACGGCTGGATACCCGGCGAAACCCTGTTCGACATCGAAGAAGCCGCCCGGAGAGGAACGATCATACAATATTTACTATCGGATGCAGGTCAGATCGCCGTATGGCCGACTATTCAAAAACACCTGACTCCCGGCAAAGCCCTCTATTTCTCACATGGTTTCGGCATCACCTATAAAGATCGCACAGGCATCATCCCGCCGGCCGATGTCGATGTCATCCTGATCGCTCCGAAAGGCTCGGGTACTTCATTGCGGAGAATGTTCTTACAGGGACGGGGATTAAATTCCAGTTATGCCATCTTCCAGGATGCCACCGGCAAAGCTTGGGACCGGGTTATCGCTTTAGGAATCGGAGTAGGCTCGGGTTATCTGTTCGAGACCACCTTTCAGCGGGAAGTATATTCCGACCTGACAGGAGAACGGGGTACTCTGATGGGAGCGATCCAGGGCATTTTTGCAGCCCAGTACGACACTTTACGCGAACACGGCCACACTCCTTCGGAAGCCTTCAACGAAACCGTCGAGGAACTGACCCAAAGTCTGATGCCTTTAATTGCAGAAAACGGTATGGACTGGATGTATGCCAACTGCTCGACGACAGCACAACGGGGAGCACTCGATTGGTGGAAGAAATTCCGGGATGCCGCCAAACCGGTATTCGACGAATTGTACGGCCAGGTATCTTGTGGCAACGAAGCCCAACGTTCGATCGATTCCAACAGCCGGCCCGACTATCGTGAAAAACTGGAAAAAGAACTTCAGACCATGCGCGAATCCGAGATGTGGCAAGCCGGTGCCGTCGTTCGGAAACTGAGACCGGAAAACAATTAAAGCGAAAAGGCTAGAAGCAAAAAGCTAGAAGCGAAAAGTAAAAAGTGAAAGGAGATCGGCGAAAAAGCAAAAGATGAAAAGCGCCCCAATAACCTTCACTAATCCCTTTCCTTTTTTACCTACTCCCGCTTCCACCTTATAACTTATAGCTTTTAGCCTAATAGCCTTTTCGCCTCTAACCTTTTACCTCATCACCTCATGCGTGAAAAAGTATATATATTCGATACCACCCTTCGGGATGCAGAGCAAGTTCCGGGGTGTCAGCTGAATACAATCGAAAAGATAGAAGTTGCCAGGCAGCTCGAGAAACTGGGTGTAGACATCATCGAAGCCGGTTTCCCCATCTCGAGTCCCGGGGATTTCAATTCCGTTGTAGAGATTTCTAAAGCAGTAACCGTTCCAACCATCTGTGCTCTGACCCGGGCTGTAAAAAAAGACATCGAAGTGGCTGCCGAAGCATTGAAATTTGCCAAACGGGGACGTATCCATACCGGAATCGGTACCTCCTGGTATCATATCCACGAAAAATTGAATTCCACTCCCGACGAAATCGTCGGGAGAGCGGTAGAGGCCGTAAAATATGCCCGTCGATTTGTCGATGATGTCGAATTTTACGCCGAAGATGCAGGCCGTACAGAAGAAGAATACCTGGCCCGGGTAGTAGAAGCAGTGATCAAAGCCGGTGCCACCGTCGTCAATATCCCCGACACCACGGGGTATTGTCTGCCGAACGAGTACGGAGCAAAGATCGCCTATTTGATGAATCATGTCCCCAACATCGACAAAGCCATTATTTCCACTCATTGCCACAACGATCTGGGCATGGCCACTGCCAACACTTTAGCCGCCGTACAAAACGGGGCACGGCAGGTCGAAGTGACGATCAACGGCCTCGGCGAACGGGCCGGTAACACCGCCCTCGAAGAAATCGTGATGGCGATTGCCTGTCACAAAAATCTGGATTTCAATATCGGTATCAACACCAGGCAAATCATCGCTACCAGCCAGCTGGTATCCAGTTTGATGCGGGTGCCGGTACAACCCAACAAAGCCATCGTCGGCCGTAATGCTTTCGCCCATTCGTCGGGCATCCACCAGGACGGTGTACTGAAAAGCCGGGAGACCTATGAAATCATCGCCCCGGAAGACGTAGGGGTCGATCAGTCCAGTATCGTCCTCACCGCCCGTAGTGGCCGTGCAGCACTGAAACATCATTTGAAAGCCATCGGTTATACTCCCGACAACGACGAACTCGACGCCATCTACCAGCGCTTTCTGGAATTAGCCGATAAGAAAAAAGACATTACCACCCGCGACCTGGAAGTACTTGCCGGTAGTGAAGCTTCGCGCAAACACCGCGACATGAAACTGGTGGGGTTGCAGGTTGTATGCGGCTCGACTTCCATACCGACAGCAACTGTGCAAATCAGCTTCGGGGGAGATATTTTCACCGAAACAGCCAGCGGTAACGGCCCGGTCGATGCAGCCATCAATGCTGTAAAAAGCATCACCAAACGACGGGTACATCTGGAAGAATACCTGGTACAGGCCATCACCCGGGGAAGCGACGACCTGGGTAAAGTACACGTACAAGTCTCCCACAAAGGCAAAATGTACCACGGTTTCGGCGCCAACACAGACATTGTCACCGCATCGGTCGAGTCGTTCCTGGATGCGATAGCTAAAATAAGTTAGTACCCCAAAGTCAAAATACACCTTATGAAAACTTTATTCGATAAAATCTGGGATGCCCATACGGTCGACACCATCGCCGGAGGTTCATGTGTGCTCTATATCGACCGGCAATACATTCACGAAGTAACGAGTCCACAAGCTTTCGAAGGGCTTCATTCGCGCGGCGCGAAAGTATTCCGTCCGGCTCAGGTCACAGCCAGCCCCGATCACAATATACCCACACAAAATCAACATCTGCCGGTACAGGATCTGCAATCCGCCCGGCAACTGTCGATGCTCGAAAATAACTGTACCGAACACGGTATCACGATTTTCAAAGTCGGTACCCCCAAAAACGGAATTATCCATGTGGTGGGTCCCGAAACAGGTCTGACCCAACCGGGAATGACCATCGTCTGTGGAGACAGCCATACTTCCACCCACGGAGCTATGGGCTGCGTGGCGTTCGGCATCGGAACCAGCGAGGTAGAAATGGTATTAGCCTCCCAATGTGTATTGCAATCCAAACCCAAGACCATGCGGATCAATGTCGAAGGACAATTGAATCCCGGAGTTTGTTCGAAAGATATCATTTTATATCTCATTTCGAAACTAGGTACCGGCGGCGGCACCGGACATTTCATCGAATTTGCCGGATCGGCTATCCGCTCGCTATCGATGGAAGCCCGGATGACGATCTGTAATATGAGCATCGAAATGGGAGCCCGCGGCGGGATGATCGCTCCGGACGAAACGACCTTTGCCTACCTGAAAGGCAGGGAATATGCGCCCCAAGGAACCGAATGGGACAAATCCGTCGCACAATGGAAGCAGCTATACAGTGATCCCGACGCCGTCTTCGACAAAGAAGTCACATTCGATGCTGCCGACATCTACCCTATGATCACCTACGGCACCAACCCCGGCATGGGAATCGCCCTCACCCACTCTATCCCCGAAGTCTCCGAAATCGAAGAGACTTCCCGGCCTTCCTTCTTAAAAGCTCTGGAATACATGGACTTCAAACCGGGCGAAAAGCTACCGGGCAAACCGGTCGACTATGTTTTTGTCGGCAGTTGTACCAATGGACGGATCGAAGATCTGCGGGTATTCGCCGACTATGTGAAAGGCAAGCAAAAAGCAGCAGGCGTGACAGCCTGGATCGTTCCGGGCAGCAAACAGGTAGAAAAACAAGCCATCGACGAAGGGATCAGGGATACACTCGAGGCTGCAGGCTTCGAATTGCGGCAACCGGGATGCTCCGCCTGCCTGGCAATGAACGACGACAAAATTCCGGCAGGGAAATATTGTGTCTCCACCTCCAATCGTAATTTTGAAGGCCGGCAAGGACCGGGAGCCCGCACTCTACTGGCAGGCCCACTCGTCGCTGCTGCCTGTGCTATCCACGGCATAATCACCGTCCCCGACTCACTCCAACTCAGCAACCCAGTAACTCAGCAACTCAGCAACTCAACAACTCAACAACTCAGTAACTCAGCAACTCAGTAACTCAGTAACTCAGTAACTCAGTAACTCAACAACTCAGTAACTCAACAACTCAGTAACTCTTTTCAACTCATGATAAACCAATTCACAACCCTAACATCCACAGCGATACCACTGAAAATCGAAAATGTAGACACCGACCAGATCATTCCGGCCCGTTTTTTGAAAGCGACCACCCGGGAAGGGTTCGGCAAACAATTGTTTTTCGACTGGCGGTATGATGCTCAGGGAAACCCGAAAACAGATTTCGTCCTGAACTCCCCCGACTATACCGGAGAAATTTTAATTGCAGGGAAAAATTTCGGCTGTGGTTCCAGCCGTGAACATGCGGCCTGGGCCATTTATGGAGCAGGTTTCAAAGTAGTCATTTCCAGTTTTTTCGCCGATATTTTCCGCAACAATGCCCTGAACAACGGATTACTTCCTGTACAGGTGAGCGAATCGTTTCTGGCAAAGCTATTCCAGGTCGTCCGGTCAGCTCCTTCGACCACCGTCAGTATCGATCTGGAACGGCAGACCGTCACCTTGACAGCCACAGGAGAGCAAGAACTTTTCGAAATTTCTCCCTACAAAAAAGAGTGTTTGTTGAAGGGATACGATGATGTCGACTATCTGATGAGCATACACCATAAGATCGAAGCATTTGAAAAGACCCGTTAAAACGATCGGCGAGCCTTCGGTTCTGACAAAGCCAGTGCAAGAGTCGCCTTATGAACCTTACAAACTCATTTCATCATGGATTTAAAAATAGCAGTATTACCCGGTGACGGCATCGGACCGGAAATCATAGAACAGGCCATCAAAGCCATCGATGCCACTTGCAAAAAATACGGTCATACCGTCGGCTATACCTACGGATCAGTAGGGGCAACAGCCATCGACAAGACCGGGAATCCTTATCCGGAAGAAACTCACCGGATTTGTATGCAATCGGATGCCGTATTGTTCGGAGCGATCGGGGATCCCCGTTTCGACAACAATCCCCAAGCCAAAGTCCGTCCGGAACAAGGATTGCTGGAAATGCGCAAAAAATTAGGATTATATGCCAACCTCCGTCCGGTCAGTACTTTCAAATCCCTTGTTCACCGCTCTCCTCTGCGACAAGAACTCGTAGAAGGGGCCGATTTCATCTGTATCCGGGAACTCACCGGCGGCATTTATTTCGGGCAGCCCCAGGGACGTTCGGAAGACGGGCAAACCGCTTTCGACAGTTGTGTATACACCAAAGCCGAAATCAAACGGATTTGCCGATTAGGTTTCGAGTACGCCATGAAGCGCCGCAACAAACTGACAGTTGTCGATAAAGCCAATGTCCTGGCAACCTCCCGGCTATGGCGCGAAACCGTACAAGAGATGGCTCCGGCTTATCCTCAGGTAAATGTCGAATACATGTTTGTCGACAATGCGGCGATGAAACTCATCCAGCAACCCAAACATTTCGATGTCATCGTTACAGAAAACATGTTCGGCGATATCCTCACCGACGAAGCCAGTGTCATCACAGGCTCATTAGGCTTGCTGCCTTCCGCTTCTATCGGTATCCACACCTCGCTGTTCGAACCGATCCACGGTTCCTATCCTCAGGCCGCCGGCAAAAATGTGGCCAATCCTCTGGCAACCATTTTATCCGCCGCTATGATGTTCGAATATGCCTTCAACCTGAAAGCAGCCGGAGCAAGCATCCGCCAGGCAGTCGATCGTTCGGTCGAAGCCGGTATCGTTACCGAAGATATCGCTGAAGACGGACAGGCCTATCCGACCAGCGAAGTAGGCGATTTTATAGCAAAGAACATCGGGTAAATGAAAAAACAGACCAATTAAACCGAACAATATGAGTGATCCTTATTTTCCTTCTTTGAAGGATATCATGACGGCGGAGCATACGCTCAACGACATTCTGGTCCCGACACCCCTCATGAAAAACAGAAATCTATCCGATAAATACGAAGCCAATATCTTTCTGAAACGGGAAGATCTTCAAATGGTGAGATCGTATAAAATCCGGGGAGCTTATAATAAAATCAAATCCCTGACTCCTGAAGAGATGGAGAAAGGAGTGGTTTGTGCCAGTGCCGGCAATCATGCCCAAGGCGTAGCCTTCTCCTGCAGCAAACTCGGTATCCAGGGAAAAATCTATATGCCCGTTACTACTCCCAGGCAAAAGATCAACCAGGTAAAAATGTTCGGGGGTAAATCCATTGAAGTCGTCCTGACGGGAGATACTTTCGATCAGGCCAATACAGCAGCAATCGAAGCCTGTAAAAAAAACGATATGGTATTTATCCCTCCCTTCAACGATCCCCGGATCATCGAGGGGCAGGCAACCGTCGGTTTAGAAATCATTCAGGAAGCCCGGATGAAGCTCGATTATATCTTTGTACCGATCGGTGGTGGCGGACTGGCTTCCGGTATCGGTAGTTTCTATAAGCAAATGAGCCCGAAGACCAAGATCATCGGAGTCGAACCGGCCGGTGCCGCCGGAATGAAAAAATCGTTCGAATGCGGAGAGGTAACCGAACTGAACGAAGTAGATAAATTTGTCGACGGGGCAGCCGTACAACGGGTAGGAGAGCTCACTTACGCTATCTGCAAGAAAGTATTGGACGATATCGTCGTCGTGCCCGAAGGCAAAATTTGTACGACGATCCTGAATCTTTACAACTTCGACGCTATCGTAGTAGAGCCGGCAGGAGCCCTGAGTATGAGTGCTCTCGACTTTTACAAAAATGAAATTAAAGGAAAAAACGTCGTTTGTGTGGTCAGCGGCAGCAACAACGACATCACCCGCATGGAAGACATCAAGGAGCGCTCTTTATTATATGAAGGCCTGAAACATTACTTCGTCGTCCGTTTTCCGCAAAGAGCCGGTGCACTCCAGAGTTTTGTCAGCAACGTCCTGGGCCCCCACGACGACATCACCTATTTCGAATACAAGAAGAAGACAAACCGCGAAAAAGGCCCTGCCCTCATCGGCATCGAGATCCAGCATCCCGAAGATTTCCAGGGCCTGCTGGACCGCATGAAATCCGAAGGTATCCTCTACGAATATCTCAATGACAATCCGAACCTATTCGAATTCCTGATCGGATAATCCGTCGCCGGGTAAGGTGTCCCAAAAGTCTTTTTGAAACCGATCTGATCGGCGAATTCTTTCTCAATCCTATTTCAGAAAAACCGGTTTCATTTCCTTGCTTCCAAAAGAAGTAAAAGAACTGAAGGAATACATCGAAGAATACCACAGCATCCGGGAAGGAGACGGCCGGAACTGGAAAATCAAAAAAAAGAAAATCGAGACAGCAATAAAATGTAAACAAATATACGATTTTTTTAATAAGTCGATACATTTCTTTGGGAATTAAGAAATATTTTCTTATTATTGAAGTCTAAAAACAAACTTATGAAACTGATTTCTACCCTCATTTTTCTATTGTGTGTAACTTTTGCATTTGCAGAATGCTACGACAACCATTTCGACGAGTGCCGGATCGAACGGCAAAACGGGAAATACGGTATCGTGATCGACAAACAGCTGGCCATACCGTACGAGTACGACGAAATCGTACCTCAACACAATTGCTTTTTCAAAGTCAGAAAGGGCCGGAAATACGGTATCATCAGTTATTTTTATGAAGAGCACAAACGGGATGGCCGGTTTCCGAAAGAGATTGACCGGCCGATTGCCCTGAAAAAAGGGTATGCCTGGCTTTACCTTTCCCTCGCTTGTGAATACGATAAGATCGAAGAATATGAAAATCAGTATCTTCAAATCAGCCGCGACGACCGGAAAGGAATTGTCAATTATTACGGGACCCTGGTCTT